>NZ_JASCAJ010000017.1:0-537111 GCF_029967895.1 Acinetobacter sp. V89_7 | reverse complement strand
GGTCTAACATGCCTAACAGCTCCAAAGGAGTAAATAATTTAACTTGTTGAGAAGAATAAGATAAATGCATTGATAGGTGAAACGGTATGTTTTTATCAATACAATCGATTTTTTGAATAAAAACTAAAATCGAGCTTCAATCCGCCGAATACGAGCTTTAAGGTTTACATTTAAGCCATAAAGTATTGCCCCAGCCAAAAACGCCACAAAGCTTAATCCCCAGCTCAATCGCTGAGTGACCTCACTGATACGTGCTGCTTGACGTGCTTGCGCATCGATACTTTGCGCCATCGGTGTGATGCTTTTTCCGTAAACTTGATGCTGAATGGTCCACAATTGCTCGCGTTTGAGGCCGTATTCAAAAAAATGTGGATCCGTGCGTTCGGCACGAATCAGACTACTGGTGTAGGATACAGCAGCATCCTTGTCTATGGGACGATGTAACAGCGCAGTTTGCGCGAGTAAATAATCTTTGACGGGTTGAGGTGAATGGGCTTGTTGTAAATATTGAAAAATCGGACTGGTCTGAATGCGCTGATCATATTGAACCAACTCAGCATACGCTTGCGCCTCATCACTTTGCTGATGATATTGGAGAAAGGTTAAGCCAGACCAAATCAAAATCCACCCAATGAGCCATGCCACAAAGCGTAAAATCAAAGATTTAAATCGGACTTTAAAAAAACGGAATTTTTTAAGTAACCGTACAAAAATAAAAGCACCAAAAAAACTCACCGTAAGTTTGAGTATCAACCACCCCAACCATGACAATAAGGTTATTAAATAATCGGGTTGCTCATCGACAAACAATTGCCCCTCAAACCCTGCTGGAATATGAAGCTGCTTGATTTGTGTACTCAAATCAAAAAAACCGTAAATGACGGGCTGAAGTGCAAATGAAAACAATACCGCAAGTGCACATACACTGAGTGCAGCAATCCCGAATATACTTAAGCCACGCTGTCTTTTTTTCAAAGTGACAAGACGAGTTTGGATATCTTCGGGGTGAATGGGGTAATGTTTGACCGATGGCAATGTTTTCTCCCAAAGCGTATTTCAATCAAGTTTCTGTTTTGGTGCGACTTGAATCAATCACCAGTTGCTGCAAATTATCTTGTAATGCACGTAAACGAACGGTAGCTTCATCGCGCTTTTGCATGCCCTCTTTTTGAATCTGAATCACATCATTGACCGTTTTAATCAGCGTATTTTGAACGTGCTCAAGTGTTTCAATATCAATAACAGACCGTTGATTGGCCTTCGCGGTGTCAATTGAATTTTGATGTAGTAATTCTGCATTACGTCGTAAAAGTTCATTAGTGGCATCATCAATATGTTTGGCAAGCTGCACACTGTTTTGTTGCTCTTGCAAGGAAATTGCCAAGCTAATCTGATTTTTCCAAGCGGGTAATGTAATGTTTTTTATGGCATAAAATTTATCCACTAGCATTAAGTTATTCGATTGAATAATCCGGATCATAGGCAATGTCTGCATGGCGGATTGCTGCAATACTTGTAAATCACTCACACGCTTTTCAAGATTATTGGATAAATGATTTAAATCGTAAATGGCCTGAGTATGCTGCTGAGCATTGGAATCTTCGGTTAATTGCTGAATTTGTGCTTGTAATTGTTGCTGCTTGATTTTTCCTGCTGCAACCAAAACCCCGAGTTGTTTGTGTTCATCTTGTACAGCTGTAAACATTTTATCGAGAGTATTCACTCGAGTTTTTAAGCCGATTTGCGTGGTCTCGATCTCTTTAACCAAGCCATCAATCTGCTCTTTGGTATTGACAAAGTTTTGATCAAAGTTTTGTTTTGCGCCCTTCATACGATTTAGAAGTCCGCCAATCAATGGAATGGTCGAGGTTTTAGGTTTATTTAAAATACTTGAAGTGTTGAGCTGTTTGGCCACGTGTACCACTTCGTTCAATTTCTTACCCGTTTCATCGAGATCCTTACTACGCACCAAGTGTAAAAGCTCGTCCGTATATGCAGAGGTTACGCTGGCAATGTCTTTACCATATTCGGCTACAGTAGCGTGATTTAAATCTGCAAGCTCACGATGAGCATCCTGCACATGAATAAAATCCTCTGGCTGTAAACCTAGCGCTTTTAAATCCAATCCATCAAATTCATGCTGCGTGAGAGCAGTGTCGGATTTCATCACATTCGGCTGTTGGTCTGACTCAAACTGCGTCATGGTTCTACCCTCTTTTCTAATGATTGTCTTAAAATAGTTAATAAACTTTCGCGGCTATGATCAAGTTTTTGCAATTCAAGTGCCGAGCTGTTTTGCATACTTTGTTTCAAATGATATTGCCAAGCCGGAATCAGTACCTGCTGAGCTTCTTTAAAACGATCAAGCAAACCAAACGAGAGCTGTTGGGTTAAAAACATTTGCGTGATGGCAAGATCATTACTGGCTTGTAGTGTTTGCAAACTATTGATTTTTTTAGATAGCCGCTCTGAAAAGTGATCGAGTGGATGCTGATGGCGGATAAAAGCAGGATATTCATCCAAAAATTCTTGTGCAGCCACGATATAAAGTGCCATTTGTTCGCGCAGACCAAGTAACTGTTGAATTCGTGATTGTGATTTTTGAATTTCGACTGCAAGCTGCTGACTCAATCGATCCGCATGCTCGATTAATGCATCTAATCCATGCAAATAATTGAGTTGTGTCTGATCATGCTCGATGTCTACGCCAAACCATTTTTGTAAACGATTAAAAGATTTTTTCTTAATGACCTTGTCAGATTTAGACAATTTATCAATCAAATGAGAAATCACACGACTTAAATCATGCGTAAGTTCAGGCGAAATTTGGTTTAGCAATACAGCCTGAGCTTGAATCAGCTGATCTGCATAGTGATTTAGTCGGTACGGATTGTCGAGTAGTGGCACAAGATCCATACGTTTGATCGCCAAGACCTGTTTTGGGTCTGTATCAATCTGATCAAGCGGAATTAATGCATTCAACTGAGCCATAACCATGAATTGAACTGATGAATACCATCATAGGATGATTTTAAGTAAACACCTAGATGATAAACTTAGCAAGATGATGGATTTATGTTAAACATTTTTTACACACCCCAAAAACCGATATAAAAAAACCTCCCGGACGGGAGGTCTTTTTTTCAGTATGACTTAGTTCGCATAAACTGGAAACTTCGCACACACTGCTTCAACTTTTGCTTTTACTTCAGCGATCACGCTTTCGTCGCCTTTGCTATCAAGTACATCAGCAATCCAGCCCGCCAATTCACGCGTTTCAGACTCACCAAAACCACGCGTAGTTACCGCTGGAGTACCAATACGGATACCAGAAGTCACAAATGGTGAACGTGGATCGTTTGGTACGGCGTTTTTGTTAACGGTGATGTTGGCAGCGCCTAACCATGCATCAGCTTCTTTACCAGTGATGTCTTGTTTGATAAGTGACAACAAGAACAAGTGGTTGTTTGTACCACCCGATACGATGTCGTAACCGCGCGCAATTAACACATCTGCCATAGCTTGCGCGTTTTTCACAACTTGTTGTTGATACGTTTTAAATTCAGGCGTCATTGCTTCTTTAAAGCAGATTGCTTTTGCAGCAATAGCGTGTACAAGCGGACCGCCTTGATTGCCTGGGAACACAGCAGACTGAAGTTTCTTCTCGATTTCTTCATTTGCTTTCGCCAAGATCAAGCCAGAACGTGGGCCACGAAGTGTTTTGTGAGTCGTTGTTGTAGTAACGTCCGCAATTTGAACTGGGTTTGGATACACACCAGCTGCAACCAAACCAGCGATGTGTGCCATATCAACAAATAGATATGCACCCACTTGATCCGCGATATCACGGAAACGCTGCCAGTCGACAATACGGCTATAAGCAGAGAAACCAGCAACGATCATACGTGGCTTGTGCTCAAGTGCCAAACGCTCAACTTCATCGTAATCGATTTCACCAGTTTCTGGATTTAAACCGTACTGTACAGCATTGTAAGTTTTACCAGAGAAGTTAACTTTTGCACCGTGAGTCAAGTGACCACCGTGTGCAAGGCTCATACCCAAAACCGTATCGCCTGCATTTAAAAGTGCAAGATATACCGCAGCATTTGCTTGTGAACCAGCATGCGGTTGAACGTTTGCATAGTCAGCACCAAAAAGCGCTTTTGCACGGTCAATTGCAAGTTGTTCGATTACATCTACATATTCGCAGCCGCCGTAATAGCGTTTGCCCGGATAACCTTCTGCATATTTATTGGTAAGCTTTGATCCTTGCGCTTCCATCACCGCAGGAGAGCAATAGTTTTCAGATGCAATTAACTCAATATGCGCTTCCTGGCGCGCATCTTCAGCTTCAATTGCTTTGGCCAATTCTGGATCAAATTCAGAAAGAGAAATGTTGGCAAACATTAGCGAGGGTCCTATGTAGTAGGGCTTTTAAGCCGTGCTAAGATTGGACGCTATTGTATCATGAAGTTTGAGTTTAAGCAGGGCGAAGTTGCTCAGTTATGCATAAAAATGGCTCATCCTGCGCGGATCAGCCATTTTGCCATAAAAAGATTAACTTACTGGGTAAACAAAGTATTTACGTCGGTGACAATATTGGAAATATTCAAGCTATACGCGCTGCCGTGTGTCCAAGTCGGATTGGTAACAAAGTTGATATTCGTACCGGCTAATTTTGCTTCCGTAACAAGCTTGTTGGTTGCAATCAGTGGCACCGTAGTATCGGCCTGCCCCTGATAAATCTTAATAGGCGTTGAAACTTTAACTGTTAGTGGTTGCCCATCTGTACTGGTAAAATTTTTCACTACAGGCAAATTGAGAAAGCCATCCTGAGTACGCCCATAGCCGACTAACGTATTGTTATTCTCATTGGAGTACTTAGTTAACCTTGCTTCAAATGATTGCGCCAAGGCTGGCGCACAGACACTTTCTGCTTGAGCGGCAATTTTATCTGAAGGGCTTTTAAAAATTTGACTGTATTGCAAGGACGGATTTGGATTGCGTAGTCCGGCAGTAATTAAGGCTGTGTAAGTATCTAAATTGGTATATGTTGGAATTTGGACAGCCACAGGCTGGTTTGCAGCTGAAAGCTCCCCGGCGTTTAAAATAAGATCCAGATTTGATGCTGGTGCTACAGCGATTGTACCTTTATAGGTCAGCTTTGCACGCGACGCATATTGTGCTGCCCCGAGCGCGGCCTGTCCACCTTGCGAGTGCCCCACTGCGACCCATCTTGTGGCAGCTTTTGCTCCCAAATAGCTTTTTGCTGCTACAACCGCATCGGTAATTGAATACGCTTCACTTTTTACATTTAAGAAAGGATGAATTTCTTTACCATTCGGCTCTCCCAATCCTTCATAATCTGGTGCTACAACAACATAACCCTGCGCCAGTAACTGAGTGATCATGGTTTTTACATTTTCATCCATGACATTACGACTTGGCGCACAAATATCAGCCACACCTGTCGTTCCATGTGCCCAAGCCACAATTGGCCAACCTGCACTTGGTGGTGTACCTTTTGGTGTGAAAACCAGTGATGTTGCCAATACTTCTTGCCCACTTATGCCGAGCATTTTGTAAGTCATGACCACACTTTCACCAGCAACCTGATCCATACCAGATTGAGTATATGCTGCAGGTATTCCTACAACAGGATTCTGAATATTATTTTCAGGCACATTACTTGATGAGGTTGATGAATCGGAGTCACTACTATCATTACAGGCGCTTAGAAAAATACAGGCACTGAGTGTGGTTAAAACCATGAGATGTTTTTTCATTGTTGCTTTGTCCTTTAAGCTTCTTTACTGATTGTATTTATTTTCTGTTTAAACATAGCGGAAAAGTTAGCGGTTCACAAGCATCGCTTGCAGGTTGATCAAACCACCTTTTAAAGGCTTTGCCTGATTATAAGAGAATGATAAATTGACAAATCACCTGTCAGCTTACTGAGCAATATGAACGCCATTATTTTAGATACCGAAACACATCAGTTAAATGGTAATCCAATTGAAATTGCTTATGCGCCTGTAGAAATCTTTGAAGGTAAATTAACGCTCGACAAGAGTGAGCTATTTGATCAACTTTATAGTGTAGATGAACCGATTTCATATGCTTCAATGGCCGTTCATCATATTCTTGAATCTGATCTGGAGCATCAACCACATTTCACGACCTTTTCTTTACCTAAGCAAACACAATACATTATTGGACATAATGTCGATTACGATATCAATGCAATTGCGAGATGTGGTGTCGATACCTCACAGATTAAGGCAATTTGCACATTGGCACTTGCGCGTAAAGTGTGGCCACAAGCTGAGGCACACAATATATCTGCTTTGATTTATCTAATCTCAAAAGGCAGTACAAAAGCACGAGAAATGCTTAAAGGTGCCCATCGTGCCGATGCAGACATTATTCTGACAGCCAATATACTGATGCATATCGTACATCATTTAAATATTTCAAATATCGACGCCCTTTATGTCGCCTCGGAAGAAGCACGGATTCCCGAACAAATTAACTTTGGAAAACATCGTGGCACTGCTATCAAGGACTTACCACACGATTACGTGCAATGGCTACTACGTCAGGATGAACTCGATCCTTATCTTAAAAAAGCCTTGGAAACCAAGGCCATTTCATAAGTGAAATCCTGCCAGATTTTATAAAAAACAAGTTATATATTTAAGGTCGATTACTGATAAAGGATAGACCTTATATAACTATATAAGTTTTAAAAACTCGATCTTGAGTTTGATTTAGATGCGATTTGTCTAAGTATATCTATGCTATTTTTGCATAGATGTACTGAAGCCACTCAACAATTTTAATTTTAGTATAATTTTAAGGTTTTGTTTTCTATGATTTTTATTTTTAAAAAATAAAACCAAGCTATTACATGACGACTGGCACGTCTAAAAAATAATCGAACTACGACTAAAGACGAAGAAACATTTAATGAAATTCTTAGTATGATGCTATGAATTTTCAAAATATGCATATTTATAATTCTTATGGATATGCAAGATTTAGCCCTTTAGCCCATCTCGATGGGCTCTTTTTATTTGTACGCCAATAAAGATCAATTGCTTACAATTGATGATTTAATAAACATAAGAAAAACTTCTGTGTATGAGTCACTTTACCCCAGGCCTTTTTTTGCCTATGATGTGCTTCGCATGCGCTCGTAGCTCAGTTGGATAGAGTACAGGTTTCCGAAGCCTGGGGTCGTGGGTTCGATCCCCGCCGAGCGCACCAATATTTCTTTAATTATATAGCTTACAGCCTACTTTGACGCAAATCTGGCGTAACATTATAAAATAGCACAGGTTCGAATTCAATTTCAGCGTTCCAAATCTTCAAAACAGAATTCATCTTTTTAATTCAACTTATACGGCTATAGAATCAGATTAGTTCAATCATTTGTTCTATGAAGTTGGACCATGCAAAAATGCTACATCAAAAAAGTCGATTTACGCTTGCACACCCGACACTCACCAATCAAGGTATCTGAACTATTCAGATAGCTTTTTCCGCTCCCCTAATTCTGATTGAAAAATAAAAGCATCTGAAATAATTTTGGTTTTTTCTAAATTTTCTTCAGATTCTTTGATTGGGTTAGATTCAGGAACAGATTGGGCGATGGGAAAAACCCCAAAATCTTTTTGTACTTGTGCAAAATCTGGGGTTCTCTTGTATCGAATCACTCGGAAACCTGCTTCAGCAACTAATGCATCTCTGTCTGCGTCTTTATCTTCTTTTCCGATATGTGATGAATCATCCAACTCAACAATTGCAACTATATTGAGTGATTTATCTAACACTATAAAATCTGCAACTTTACGATTGAATAAATTACGTGTTGGAAATCCTTTAGCAGTCATAAAAGCACTGAAAGCAACTTGCGCTAGAATGATGTGCTCTGGAAGTGCTTCTCTTAATCTAAAAAAAGTTGGTTGCTCATTCATCGTTAAGATGCGTTTGCCCTTAATGGGATTTCTTTGTTTACTTGCTTTTTTATCTCCTTTTAATGTTGCAAGAACAAATACAACCACCCCAATCAGAACGATTAATACCAATAATGTAGACATCTTACACCTCTTTTTTTAATTATAAGTTAAAGTTTAGTATGGAAAGATCAATGAAGATTTAAAATTAAATTAGAATGTATTTATACAAACCTTTTGATTTAGTGATTAAGATCGTATCAGATCATATGTAGCTATGTATAGTGTTTTTAACATTGTGAATAAGATTAAAAAGTTACTTAAATAACTATGTTTAAAAAAAATTTCTATTACTATATAAATTCCAAAAAAATCAAAATATCTATCACTAATCAAGCAACTAGTAAACTATAATTTTTTAAATTCAAATTCTAGTTAAAATTATGGCTACACAAAATATTTTATAAATAAAATTATTGAAATAAATAAAAAAAACCTAAAACATGAAGACCATAATCTAAATTCTATTTTCGTTCTTTATTTATATAGATTAATTTAATTTCTATATATCTGATTTTCTTTAATATAAGTATCAAACTTACTCCACCCGATTAAATATATTTTCATGACGATCATTGTACTTATGGAAATTAAAAGCATCATTAAAACATCAAGCGTCTGACTCAAGTAAAACAACATACCATAATAAAATAAATGACAAAGCAATGATGAAACAATAGTCTTAAAATAGAAGAAAGTTAGTAAACCAAAGATAATGGCACTTACGGTAATATTGACATATTTATGAATACCAATTCGGTAAAATATTACAATTAAAATAGAAACAATCATCATATACACAAATGATATAAAGATATTTTTAACAATCTGCATTTTGATGACCTTTTCGAATGAAAATAAAAATTTCCTCCTCCTTAGGAAGGTGTGTGCTAAGGAGGAGGAAACACGCTATACATTATCTAACTCGTAAGTCCCCTAATCTTATTCTTTTATTCTTTATAAAATTATTATAAAGGTGTTTAAGTTATTATTCATTTTTCTATGGAAAAAATGAACAAGATAATGTACGAACTGAGTATAGATAACTTACGCAAACTTAAAATAATCCATAGCTTACATGATTGTGAGAAATAGCTTACATTTGTCTATTTTTTATACAACATCAATTTTTAAAAATAAATTATATTTCAATAAATTCAAGATCCTATGTATACCATTTGGTAAATTTTTCATTATATATTTACAAAAACATATAAAACCACCTGTAATTAGAAACATTTTATTTTATATTTTTTTACTTATAAAACAGTGATTTAGTTTATAATATACATGAATCGGAAAATTCCTTATGAAAGAAGTGGCTTTGTCGATTAAAACTATGTATTGTGTGCGGCTTATCACATAAAGACCAATGCACACCTTACATTTCTTGTTTTACCACACGTGGGCGAAGTACCAGTGCCATTACCCACTAAAACCTTATTGTTAGCTTTGGAAAATGTCATGGAAATGGTTAGAATCTTGTACGCAAGTAAAGCAAGTCATCTACACCCAGAATTAAAGCAAGATCTGATTGATATTTTAAACACTGCTGTTGATTTTAATTCTAGAAATGAAATAACAGGTGTACTATATTACGGATATGGTTACTTTGTGCAGTGCCTAGAAGGTGAACAATCGAAAATCGATACGCTTTTTTATCAACATATTCTTAAAGATTCCCGACATCAAAATTGTGAAATTCTATATCGTGAATCGATGCAACAGCGCCTTTTTAAACATTGGAGCATGAAGTTTGCACCTGTAAATAAACGGTTAGCTGATTTTTTCCAACAGACCCATCTAGATGAATTTAACCCTTATCTTTTGTCTGACTCAACAATACCGTCATTCATCCAGCTTTTAAGTGAAGAACCGCACACGTTGGCAAACCAGTATCATCATCCTAAAATTTGATTTATTCTCAATAGCAGGACGTAGTTAATGAAAATAAGACTGTGCTACTCCAGCATACGACCAGTGGATGCTGGCGATTTGATTGAGAATCTGAATGATATTTTAAGTAAGGCTCGTGATTTCAATGCAAAGCACCAAATTTATGGTGTACTGTATTATGCCAATAATGCATTTTTCCAGTGCCTTGAAGGTGAAGAGGAAATCTTAAACGATCTTATGCAACGCATAATGCAAGACCCTCGTCACCATGAAATTAATGTGTTTGAAGCCATTGAAATTAAAAGAATTTATTTTAAAAAATGGTCGATGAAATATGTCCAAAAAAGCTCTAAAATTGACCTTTTTTTCCAACAGCTCAATGCAGATGGTTTTCACCCCTCCATGTTGAATGAGGATGTTCTACCCCAATTTGTGGATGAGTTGCTGCAAGAAGAGCAAACTAAGCTGCGCCGCAAGGTGGGGCTTCATCAGCGAGGAATTAACCCTTACCTGTAAAAAGCCAATCTCTACGGCGCTTATACAATTAACAGATCAATGGCTTATAATCGCATAGATTTCGATTCACCCAGATTGTCTTGCTCTCCCGTAACTGAAGCTTTGGCAAGCTTAAATAACGTCACAAGTTTTCCATCCCCTTCCCAATATTGCGCACCATGACATGTGACTTGAATCAGTTGAATATCAGGATCGTGTAAACCTTCTTTAAAGAAGATTTGATAAGCAGGCGACCAGAGTTCTTCAAGCAACTGTGGATCATTAATACACTGCGCCTTACCGCTGATGGATACAAAAGAATCACTACCCGAATAAGCAAGGTTAACTTCTGGCTGTGATGTAATACTTTGAACTAATTCGGAGTGTTTGGCTCCGATGAAAAATACATTACCGTCAAATGTTTTATTTTGTCTGGTCATAGGCGCACTATGTAAGTGTCCGTCATGATTAGTAAAAGTAACCATCACAATTCGACTATGCTGGATCAGTTTTTCAATTTTTTCGTAATCGTTTAAAGTGTTATCCATGATATTTTCTTCAATGTAAAAATATCAATATGGCCTATTTATTTAGATATTTAAATTTCATCCTGTTCATGGTGTGTTGTATTTCGATACACAATCGTCAGTTCATGTTAATTTCGCATCAGTTCAAGAGAATAGTGGATGATCTTCATCGTCAATGTGAATAACCTTAAAGGTAAGATCCTTATAAACTAATTTCTCATTCACTTGAACACGATCAAGTTGGGTCCATAACTCGAAAGGAAAAAACTCCGATGTTGTTTTATAAATCCATAACCACTGACACGTTTCAGTTTTCTTGATTGGATCTACAATAAGGTCTTTCACTCGCATAAGATGGTGAATGTTCGAATATTTATCCTGTAAAGTAACGTGTCGATTATTCATAACTCTATCTTAATCTTAATTTATCAACTTAAGCCTTTTGTCATCTAATAGTTTATGCCAAAGTGCTTCTAGATCACACGTTCCAATATATCATAAGTGTTTTTTTATATTTCTTAAAATACATAATGTATCCTATTTTATGCTTATTGTTTCGTTTTACTTAACAATTTTAAAAAGCATCATGCTAAATAACTATATTACACATCACATAGTATGTCTGTTTTTTCAGCGTTCTATATTTCGTTCCGCTCAATCCCATCTTATCACTTGGTTTATTTTTCGATATCACTCAAAATAGTACTATTGAATTAAGTGTGAGCGTTTCATGACTGATGCCTTGATATTACGTGATTTGTCCAAAACTTATCGCAATGGATTTCAAGCCTTAAAAGGAATCAACCTAACTGTTCCAGAAGGTGAATTTTATGCGCTTCTAGGTCCAAACGGTGCTGGAAAATCGACCACCATCAGTATCATCAGTTCCTTAACAAAAAAAAGTGCTGGTGAGGTCAATATTTTTGGCCATGATTTAGACAAGCAACCTTCCCGTGCAAAACAATGCTTAGGTGTTGTGCCACAAGAGTTTAATTTTGGCCATTTCGAAAAGACCTTCGATATTCTGGTGACACAGGCTGGTTATTACGGCATCCCTAAAAAACTTGCCGAGCAGCGCGCAGAATTGTATCTCGAAAAATTAGGGCTTTGGGAAAAGCGCAACATGCAAGCCAGAATGCTTTCTGGCGGTATGAAGCGTCGACTAATGATTGCCAGAGCCATGATGCACGAACCAAAGTTACTGATCCTCGATGAACCTACCGCAGGTGTTGATATCGAGTTGCGCCGTTCGATGTGGGATTTTCTAGTCGAGATGAATAACGCCGGTACTTCAATCATTTTAACCACGCATTATCTTGAAGAAGCCGAAATGTTATGTCGTCGCATTGCAATTATTGATCGGGGCGTGATTAAAGAAGACACTACGATGAAAAGCTTCTTAAATCAGTTAAGTGAAGAGTCTTTTATTTTTGATCTGGCAGAACCAGTTGAGTTATCGAATGACCTTAACATTATTGGGGTGCGCTTTAATTTGATCGATCCGCTGACACTTGAAGTGACACTAGATAAAGCACACAGTATGAATGATTTGTTTCAGCTTTTAGAAGCACAAGGCATTCAAGTCCGCAGTATGCGAAATAAGTCCAACCGACTTGAAGAATTATTTGTACGTATGGTCGAAAAAAATCTGGAGCAACAAGGAGCTGCACAATGAATTTTAGTCAGCTCTGTACAGCCTTCGGTACCTTAGTACGTAAAGAAATTCGTCGTTTTATGCGGATTTGGCCTCAAACACTGCTACCACCTGCCATCACAATGAGCCTGTACTTTATTATCTTTGGTAATCTGGTCGGTTCACGTGTCGGTCAAATGGGTGGATTCAGCTACATGCAGTTTATTGTGCCGGGTCTGATCATGATGGCTATCATTACCAACAGTTATGCAAATGTCTCGTCAAGCTTTTTTAGTGCCAAGTTTCAAAAAAGCATTGAAGAACTGATCATGAGCCCGGTACCTTTACACCTCATTTTGTGGGGCTATGTGGTTGGAGGCGTGTTTCGTGGGGTTTTGGTGGGCATTATTGTGACCATGATGAGCCTATTTTTTACCGACCTTTATATACATAACTGGTTTGTGACTATTTATACCGTCTTGGTCACATCCTTTTTGTTCGCTTTAGGTGGATTCATCAATGCCGTATATGCCAAATCGTTTGATGATATCTCGATTATTCCCACTTTTGTTCTTACCCCTTTAACGTATTTAGGTGGCGTATTCTACGCCATTAGTGCTTTGGGGCCATTTTGGCAAAAATTATCGTTGATCAATCCAATTGTGTATATGGTCAATGCATTTCGCTATGGCATTTTGGGTCAGAGCGATGTCAACGTTTCATTGTCACTGATTGTGGTGACCTTCTGCTGCGTTCTTTTATATGGCGTAGCGTATTATTTACTTTCTCGTGGTTCAGGAATGCGTGAATGAGTGTAGAAAAATCTCTTTTAGGTAAAGAAACAGAATATCCAACAACTTATGAACCCGGCATTTTGTTTCCTATTTCACGTTCATCTTCACGTGAACAATATGCAAACATTACAGGTGTTTCTCAGGGCAAAGATTGGTGGCATGTTTTTGAGCTTTCTTGGCTCAATCAAGATGGGATTCCACAAGTTGCAATTGGACGGATTACCCTTCCCGCAACCTCTGAAAATCTGATCGAGTCAAAATCATTAAAGCTATACTTTAATAGTCTAAACTTTCATCGTTTTGTGTCTAAAGCATCACTGATTGACCTTGTTGAAAAAGATTTGAGTCAAGCTGCCAATGCAAAGGTCGGCTTTGAGTTGTTTGATGTAGATGCGCTCGAGATCAGCCAACCGTCTGGAATCTGTATCGATCAATTCAAACCAGCACGCTTGGAGTCACATCCGGATGCAAGCTTGCTTGCGCTAGATGCTGATGACCAGTCACAAATCGAAGTGAATTTATATTCACATCTATTACGCAGTAATTGTCCTGTGACTGGACAGCCGGATTGGGGAACAGTTTTCATTCGTTATCAAGGTATTAAGCCTTGTTATAACAGTATTCTCGCGTATATTATTTCTTATCGTCAGCACAATGGCTTTCATGAGCAATGCGTCGAGCAGATGTACGCCGACATATGGCAAAACTTAAAGCCTGAAAAACTGATGGTGTACGCAACCTATACGCGACGCGGTGGTTTAGACATTAATCCGTGTCGTGTATCTGACTTGTCATGGATGCCAAGCCCTATTCGATTGGCCCGACAATAAAATCAATAATTGAGGATCAGACATGCCATTTTTTGGTTTTACTCCATCTGAAGCATTGCTTAAAAATATTCAGACAGGTATCGAAAAAAAGAACTCAAGTGAGCCACTGTATCCATTACGCGATCAGGTAGCCCTACAAATCAATGATGAAATTATTGATGCGCTTTTAATCGAACTTGTTCGTCGCTTTCCAGAGAGCGATAAGCGTGAAACCGCTGAAAAATTGGCAGGCTATGTCAAATCAACCGTTGCCGTTTTGCTCAAACAACTTTTAAGCAAAGCGCCCAATGATGTTGTAAAACAGTCCATCGAGTTTTCCGAACGTAGTTTATTTAAAACTGCTGAAGGAGAATATAAAGTCGGTGAGTCACTTGATCCAGGTTTGGTCACAAATCTGAAGCATAGTTTTGCCGAAATTCAAGCAGGTAATGCTGTCGACAAGCAAGCACTGGCTGAACTTTATAAGCAATTTGCAGATGCCACGATCCGTCATTTTATGATTGAATTTAATAAAACACTGGATTTAGGCATGATCAAACGCAAGGCTGCAGATATTGGCGCCGCCGCAGTGACTAAAGCCGTTCATATCGCCATCGATAAGCTGATTCCAAATCTAAATCGCTTAGAGTTAAAAGCGCTCGCTGAGTATCATGATACGTTATTTTTTAGCAACTAAAACATAGCGCAAAAAAACCTGGATTTTTCCAGGTTTTTTTATTGCAAAATATGGATATAGATTGCCTAAATTAAGGGATATGTTAGCATGCGCCATGCATTGATTATTCCTTTGTAAAACCTTATGTCTCCAAGCTCTCAATACAAATTTCTACGCCAGGCGCCGCGCGATGGCTTAAGCACAGCAATGCTTCCATCCAAATGGCAAAGATTACATATTGATCCTTGGTTATGTTCTTTTTTGATTTTAAATGCCTGTCTTGGGCTGACTGTCTTATATAGTGCCTCTGCACAAGATATCGGGTTAGTCTCTAAGCAAGCCATGAGCTTTGGAATTGGCTTTATTGTTATGCTGACGCTCGCACAAATTCCACCGAAGGTTTATCAAGCATTTTCTCCTTATTTTTATCTGTTTGGCCTCTTTTCACTGATTGCTGTAATGGTATTTGGTGAAATTCGCATGGGTGCACAGCGCTGGATTGATATTCCCGGTTTCGGAAGTGTACAACCCAGTGAGTTCATGAAAATCGGTATGCCAATGATGGTGGCGTGGTTTTTATCGCGTAAACCGCTTCCGCCGAGCGTTCCTAATGTCATGATCACCATGCTTTTAGTGGGAATTCCATTTCTTTTAATTGCAGAACAACCTGACTTGGGTACATCTTTACTGGTATTGGCCAGTGGGTTATTTGTGTTGTTTTTAAGCGGGCTCTCTTGGAAACTCATTGGTGCTGCTGTTGCTGGCGCAGGACTCTTAATTCCAATTGCGTGGGAATTTTTATTACATGATTATCAGCGACAACGTGTACTCACACTCTTGAACCCCGAGGCAGATGCACTCGGTACAGGCTGGAATATTATTCAATCAAAAACAGCCATTGGTTCAGGTGGATTTTCAGGTAAAGGCTTTTTAGAAGGCACACAATCACATTTACACTTTTTACCTGAGGGTCATACCGATTTTATTATTGCAGCCTACTCCGAAGAATTTGGTTTGATTGGTGTCACCATTCTAGTGCTGCTGTATTTTGCAATTATTTTTAGAACATTCCAGATTGGATTACAGTGCTTTCATAACTACGGCCGCCTTGTTGCAGGGTCGTTAGGTTTGTCCTTTTTTGTTTATGTATTTGTAAATGCTGGCATGGTTAGTGGTATTTTACCCGTAGTGGGTGTACCGCTTCCGTTTATGAGCTATGGCGGCACCGCAATTATTACCCTGATGGCGACTTTTGGACTGGTCATGTCGATCCACACCCATCGATAATTATATTTTTTTATTTAAATTCAGGAATTTATAATACTATGTTGAACATGGTAGTGAAGCAACCATTTAGACGTTTTTTACTTCTCGGCAGTTTTTTTCTTACTGCCAGCTGCTCTCAAGCGAACGACTTTATCACCGATCCAAATTATCCAAGCTTTAAGCAAAAAACCATGGCTACTTATGGTCTGACTGCCGAGCAAGTCGACAATGCGATGTCAGGCGCCAAAAATCTTCCCAATATTTTAAACATCATGACACGTCCGGGTGAGAGTAAGCCATGGTATGACTATAAAGCCATGTTTTTGAGCGAAGGTACTATTCAGCGTGGTGTACGTTTTAAAAATCAGTATGCAGATGTTTTAAACCGCGCAGAACAGCAATTTGGTGTGCCGCAATCGATTATCTTAGGTATCTTAGGGGTCGAAACAGGCTATGGCGCAAATAAAGGCTCGTTTATCACGCGTGACGCACTTGCGACTCTAGCTTTTGGTTACCCTCGCCGAGCAGATTATTTTAGTGATGAATTAGGTGCTTTGATCGCTTGGACATATAAAGAAGGCTACCCAACCAACAGTATCGTGGGTTCTTATGCGGGTGCAATTGGTTATCCTCAATTTATGCCAAGCAACATTACCAAGTTTGGTGTTGATTACGATGCAAGCGGACATATTGACCTACGCAATTCTGCTGAAGATGCAATTGCATCAATTGCAAATTACCTTGCTCAAAATGGCTGGCAACGAAATCAACCTATTGGATTTGCCGCACGTTATACAGGTAATACGCCGGATACAATTATTGCAAAGGATCTGACCCAGCCTACCCCTTATGGCGCACTCAAAACGCAAGGTGTTACGCCGCTAAATCCGATTGTGAAAATCGATGATCTTGACTTGGTCAACGTTATACAATTACAAGAAAATTATGGTCCTATGTACTATATTACCTATCCAAATTTTCAAGTCATTACGACCTATAACCGCAGCAGAATGTATGCCACAGCGGTTTGGTTATTGGGTACCGAAGTCGCCAGTAGATGATGGAATTTTTTAAAAATATATAAAAGTCAATAAATATTTTTGTTAAAAAGAGCACTAAATAGCCATTTTAAACTTAATGTTACAATTTAGGTTATTTTTTGCTCATTTTTTGTGAGATTTTGTCCTTTTTGTAACTTTTTTACTTCAAACACTAGACACTCTGCAAAGCCGATGAATATCATCCCCCTCCATAAAGCAATTGCAAAAGTGAATAAATTAGGCTGTTCACATTATTTTGGCTACTTGCTAAGCCTTGTGAATTGTCTCTAGGAGTTTAAGTAATGCAGTTAACGTTAAAGTACGCTTTAGCACTCAGTATTGGACTGGCAGTTATCCAGTCACAAGCAGAAATGGTTCCCGCATCATCTCTTAATGGCGATGCAGACGGTTCAAGTTTGGCTGCTCGCGTCTTGAATAAAGATTCGCAGAACAACTTCAATTCCCATTTCTCTAATTTAAATAGTCTTTCAATCACCGAAAGTTCGGGTGACAAAATCCGTCGTCAAACTATCGCGGCTAAAATCGAGATCCCTGAAGAAGAGCCTTCAGTGATTGAAAAATTAAATTCTGTAGCATCGAACACTGTTCGTAAATTTAGCCAGACTGGTATCGCATCTTGGTATGGTCGTCAGTTTCATGGTCGTAAAACGGCTAACGGTGAAACTTTTGACATGAATGAGCTTACTGCAGCACACCGTAGTCTGCCGCTGAATTGCTACATTCGCGTGACCAATAAAGACAACGGCAAAAGTGTCGTGGTTAAAGTCAACGATCGAGGTCCATTTCATGGCAATCGAGTCGTAGATTTATCTTACGCAGCAGCTAAACGCATTGGACTCGCGAATGCGGGTACAGGCAAAGTAAGTATTGAGCGTGTTGATGGTCCAAATTCATAAGCTTTAGCTCCTTCACTTTTGCAATAAAGAGGCCACCATTCGGTGATTTCTTTATTTTTGTTCGATACATTCTTGTTCTGATGTGTGAATGTTTAAGTTAAAATGATTAGCCGTGGTTCACAATGCAATTTTACGAAACGATCACTTTTTAAACACAAAAACTAACCAAATTGTAGCTTGGTCTTAATTTGCTCTGATTCGCGTGCTATACAACAAAACCCCTCCAAAGCTACCCTAGTAGCAAAAATGTTTAAAGATGCGGTTTAACGCGAGCTTATAAGGCAAATTCGAGAAAGTTTTAAGGTCACTTTTGCTCAAAATGGTTTTTCCAATTGTTTTAAACGTTTTTGGCGATGAATTTTACATTTTTTAGATTTGTTCGCCCGAGTCAAAAATCTGTTTTGACCGCATGCATATTGTGTTTTATATTCGTTAAATAAAGGAATAAATAAAACAAGGATGATCCACATGAAAACCATTACGGAATGGTTTGACGAATACAGCCAAAGCCATCAAAACCACACCAATAAAAAAATTCATTGGGTGTGCGTACCTGCAATTTTGTTTTCAATTATTGGTTTGATTTACCATTTTAGTGCATTACTGACCGCACTCCTGATTGTACTTTCACTGATATTTTATGCTCGACTAGACTTAGTCCTTGCCGTGGCAATGGCGGCTCTGGTTGCTGTCATGGCATGGCTGATCTATGTATTGCCTGTTGGCATGGGGTTTTATGTTGGTGTTTTTATTGTGGCATGGATTGGGCAATTCTACGGCCATAAGGTTGAAGGCAAAAAACCTTCCTTTTTAAAAGATGTACAATTTCTGTTGATTGGTCCGCTCTGGTGCATGGATGCCTACTTGGCTAAAATTTTACCCAGCTGGAAAAGTAAACAACAATTAAATCAACACACACTCTCGGCATTTAATGAATGACTTAAATGTTTCGCTGGAAGCATCTCTTCATTACTGATAGATGCTTCCATTAAATTTTAGCCAGCCATTTAAGTGCCTGCCTTTCGGGTCACGATGCGTCCAGTGTATGACACCGCCTTTTGGCGTGTACTCATATTCACCATAAAACTCTACATGATCACCTTTTTGCAAGCCTTGTAAACGCGGCGATAAGTCGATGTTATGTGCAATAAGTACCGTTTGACCATTTTCCAATCTTAAGATAAATTTCTGGTGCCGTGACCCTTGATTATCGTCAGGCAAAACGGCTTTGACCTGCCCTGCTCCTTGTACCTGAACATTGCTTTTTTTCTGCTCGAAAGCCAATTTGATTGCATCGTTGTTAAAATCTTGAGTAGTGACTGGCGACGTTTGAATTTGTGATGCAACATGAGGCTCACGTTGATTTAAAACAAAAAAATACACCAGCAAAAAGGCAATAACAGCCACAACGATGTAAGTATTTATTTTTTTCATTTTTGAAATATCCATTTTTGTCTAAAAAAAAGCCCCTAATTTAGGGGCTTTTTTTACAAAATAAGTAATTATTTTGCAGCGGCTTGAGCAGCAGCAACTTCTTCAGCGAAGCTCATTTCTGCTTTTTTCTCAATACCTTCACCCACTTCGAAACGTACAAATTCAACAATAGTCGTTTCAGTTGCTTTAAGTACATCAGCAACTTTCTTGTCATTGTCGATTACATACATTTGACGATCAAGTGCAACTTCGTTCAAGTATTTATCAACTGAACCAGATACCATTTTTTCTACGATATTTGCAGGTTTGCCAGATTCAATTGCTTTTGCTTCAGCAATTTCTTTCTCTTTTGCAACTAGATCTGCTGGTACTGCATCAGCACTTACCGCAACTGGATTGAACGCTGCAACGTGCATTGCAATACCTTTACCAGTTTCTGCGCTACCTGTAAATGATACAACAACACCGATACGAAGACCGTGTTTGTAAACTGCAAGGTTTTGACCTTCAACAATTTTCGCACGACGAACTTGGATGTTTTCACCAATTTTTTGAACAAGAGCAATACGCGCTTCTTCAACTGATTGACCGTCTTCCAATTTAAGTTCAGCAATTTTTTCAGCTTCAGTTACACCTGAAGCAAGAATTGCTTTTGCAACCGCATTAGAGAAGTTAGAGAAGTTTTCGTCTTTTGCAACGAAGTCAGTTTGACAGTTTACTTCTACCAATGCTGCTTTGTTACCGTTTTGAACGATTGTGATCGCGCCATCAGCTGCAATGTTACCTGCTTTTTTCGCTGCTTTTGCTTGACCAGATTTACGAAGGTTATCAATCGCAAGCTCGATATCGCCATTCGCTTCTGTTAATGCTTTTTTGCATTCCATCATTGCAAGACCAGTACGGTCACGTAATTCTTTTACCATGCTTGCAGAAATTGCAGTCATGTTGTTCTCCTAAATAGGTAGAAAAAGTAAATCTTTGAACAAAAACGGCCCAAGGAAACTCTGGGCCGTTTGCTTTTTTTTCGACGCTTAATTTGCCACCCTTACATGTCGCAAAAATGACAATCAGGCGTCAAACGCATTAAGCCTCAGAAGCAGCTGCTGCTTCTTCGCCTTTAGCTTGAGCATTCGCTTGAGATTGCGCGTATTCTTTACCAGCAAGAATTGCATCAGCCATAGCTGAAGCATATAAAGTTACTGCACGAATCGCATCATCGTTACCCGGGATAACGTAGTCTACGTTGTCTGGGTTAGAGTTTGTATCAACGATACCAATTACAGGAATACCAAGGTTTTTAGCTTCTTTAATTGCAATCGCTTCGTGATCAACGTCGATTACAAATAATGCGTCAGGTAAACCACCCATGTTTTTAACACCGCCTAAAGAACGCTCAAGTTTCTCCATCTCACGGCTACGCTCTAATGCTTCACGCTTAGTCAGCTTAGCAAAAGTACCATCTTGAGATTGAGTTTGAAGATCTTTCAAACGGCTGATAGATTGGCGAAGTGTTTTCCAGTTCGTCAACATACCACCTAACCAACGGTGATCTACATATGGTTGACCAGCGCGTTGAGCTTGTTCACGGATGATGTTAGAAGCAGCACGTTTAGTACCAACGAACAAAACTTTGTTCTTTTTGCTTGCTAATTGGTTAGCGAAGTTCAAAGCATCATTTAACGCAGGAACAGTGTGCTCAAGGTTGATGATGTGAATTTTGTTGCGTGCGCCAAAAATGTATTGACGCATTTTTGGGTTCCAGAAACGAGTTTGGTGACCAAAGTGCGCGCCTGCTTGAAGAAGGTCGCGCATGCTTACGTTGTAATCTGCCATTTTCTTTACCTTAAAGTTGGGTTAGGCCTCCATATGTCCGCATTCTCCACCTATTGCTAGGCACCCAGAGTAATGTGACGACATATGTGCGGATTTTTTCCTATTTCATCTACGCAATTCATAAAATATATTCACGAAAAGCATTTGATAAAATGGGCGGGTATTTATACCATAACTGCTTTGAAATTACCAAAAGTTTTTAAGTATCATGAATAGTACGTACACGGCTCCAAGTCGACTGATTAAAACTCCTGAAGAAATTGAAAAAATGCGTATCGCAGGACGACTGGCGGCTGAAGTTCTTGACATGATTAAACCGTATATTCAGCCAGGCGTGAGCACGCTTGAGCTGGATCGAATCTGTCATGATCATATCGTCAATGTTCAACAGGCCATTCCGGCATGTCTGGGCTATGGCGCAGCGCCAGGTCGTCCAGCGTTTCAGCACACCATTTGTACTTCTGTTAACCACGTGGTGTGTCACGGGATTCCATCTGCTGAAAAGATTCTCAAAAAAGGCGATATTTTAAATATCGACGTAACTGTGATTAAAGATGGTTACCATGGCGACACCAACATGATGTATGTGGTAGGTGGAGAAACTTCAATTCTAGCAAATCGTTTATGCAATGTGGCACAAGAAGCCATGTACCGCGGCATGCAAACGGTTCGTGCCGGCTCATTTATTGGCGACATTGGTCATGCCATTCAAAAGTATGTCGAATCTGAGCGTTTCAGTGTGGTGCGTGAATATTGTGGTCATGGTATCGGGACTGTATTCCATGATGAGCCACAAGTTTTACACTACGGTCAGAAAGGCACCGGCATGCAACTCGAAGCAGGCATGACTTTTACCATTGAGCCAATGGTCAACGCTGGTGTTTGGCAAACCAAATTGCTTGGCGACAAATGGACTGTGGTCACCAAAGACCACAAGCTCTCTGCACAGTTTGAACACACGATTTTGGTGACTGAAACCGGACTCGAAGTGCTCACTGCTCGTCCAGAAGAAGATTTGTCTCGTTTTATGTAAAACTTAAAATTTGCGTGTTTAAAAGGCCATCAAGATGGCCTTTTTTATTGACTTTAGCGTTCATTCATATTTCCTTCATAATTCCAAACTTCATTTCTTTTTGCTACATATGGAATATTTTATTTTACAGGATCTGCTCGTTTTAACATTTAAGATGTTTTTTAGAAAAATGATCACAAAAACTGGACATGGAGTCCCTTCAGATGAACAAATCTTTTGCTGGCTTAATGACAAGCCTCTTATTCATTTCTGCGCATAGCCATGCTGCCTCACCTTACTTTAGCTTAAAAGATGGCGATGGATTTAAACGCTTTTCCGTTTCAGCGGGCTGGTTACATGCCATGCCACAAGGAAAAGCCAACCCCGTTAGAATCAATACTCCAATTGCCGAAGGTACACAGTCTAAAGTAGGTGATGTCTCGACGGATAGCGTACTCAATGCCATTGACCAAAGCACTGTTTCGGGTAAGGCATGGTATACCCTACTTAATTCAGGCTATAAGGGCTTACTTGGAGGTAATACCTTACCTGCGGCATTATCTGGTACTGCAACCATCAACGGTTTGTCACAATGGGAAGCACCAAATTCGGGCCTTGAAGCCGATGATGTCGATACTCTTGGCCTACTGTTTAACTATAATTTTACCGATAATTTATCGCTTGAGATTAAAGGTGGTATCCCGCCTAAGGTCGATATTTTAGGTAAAGGTACAATTTATGCACCCCTCTCTGGCGCTGCCACTCCCCTAAAAGACGGTTCGTTGCTGGGTAATGCCTTGGGTAATATTATCGGTTCAGCAGGTGGTAATATCCCACTAAAACAAGACATCAAAATTACAGATTTATCTCAAGGGAAGCGTGCTTCATCTGTACGGGCATGGTTACCTGCAGCAGAACTACAGTATCAGTTTGGTAAATCTGGTGTAAATAAATTCAGACCCTATGTGGGAGTGGGCGTGATGTATGCCTATTTTAATGACATTAAGCTAAACCCTGGGATTGAATCTGATCTGATCACCGCAGGTAATATGATCCGGAACATTCAGGACAACAAAGCGGGCGCAGCATTAGATAAAAAAACATCAAGCGCCAATCCAGTGGTGAAAGTAGATGCAGCTGATGCATTCGCACCGATTGCCACAGTGGGTGCAACTTACGACTTTAATGATAGCTGGTTCGCAGTGGGTTCTGTGTCTTATGCCAAACTTAACAGTGAAGCAAAAATTACGGTTACCGATGGTAATACTGGCGCAGAGCTAATCAACTCAAAAACAAAAATCGATATTGATCCAATCATTACTTATGTCGGTGTCGGTTATCGTTTCTAAATGCAAGATTAAGCTGTTTTAAATACAAATTAAAAGCAACTTCGGTTGCTTTTTTTCACGTAAGCGAGATTAAAAAGAAAGAGTGCCGAATGTGACTATTGTTATCTGATAATAATAAATAGATAAAAAACAAAAGACTGCACTAAGATTCCAGTTTTTCATAATCTATTCACTTTTTATCATTTCATCGTTTGTATGGGATTTCATATGCTCAAAACCAGCCAAATTAGAATACGAGTAGATTTACATGAGCAGTCTCACACCACTCTCACAAGCGATCCATAATGCGCCGCGCTGGCATGAACCTAAACATCTTCAACCTAGTGAAGAAATTCAGATTCAACCACTTGAGCATGCTGCTTTGGGTGCTATTGTGACTGGACTCGATGCAAAAAAAGCGCAAACTGGCGAAACCATCTTTAAGTTAAAACAGGCTCTGGCACAGCATCTGGTACTTATTTTTAAAAAACAGCAACTCGATGATTTACAGTTTTTAGCATTTGCCAGTTATTTTGGCTCAATTTTCCGACCAAGCAAAGACAATCCCGTGTTGGGATATGATTTGGAAACAGGCGTACCACCCGATGTTGTACCCGTATCTAATGCCGTGGGGCAAGGCGACTATACAGGGCACGGCGAACTGGCACCCCATGCCGATCACCAATGGACACCTCTACCCTCTTTTGGTTCATTGCTGTATGCAATTGAATTACCCAAAGCGGGTGGAAAAACATCATGGATCAATACCATTGCAGCCTATGAAGCACTCGACGACGATCTCAAACAACATATTCGTTTACTGCAATTGATTACTTACAATCCATTTGTACGCGCTCAAAGCAACAACGGTTCAAAAGCTAATGGGCATACTCCATTGTATCGTTTTGATGATCAGCCTGTCGTGGGTCATGCTTATCCTCACCCACTGGTTCGGACACATGCAGAATCTGGCAGATCAGCTCTTTGGCTCAGTGCAAAAAATGAAGTTGAACTGGTAAATTACAATGATATTGTCGGGGCAGAATTAATTGCACGCTTACGCGAACATTTGGCTCAACCTGAATTTCGCTATACGCATGATTGGGAAGTCGGAGATATCGTGTTTTGGGACAATCAAGTTACCTTACATGCACGTGAGCCCTTTCCTTCAGAGCAGCGACGCTTATTAAAACGTATTAGTCTGGCTGGTGGTCGTCCGTTCTAATTGTCATAAAAGTATCAAAATTTTTTGATCTAATAAAAATAAAAAACAAAAATAATGCTCAACTTATCAACGCAAAAGCCCGTCAAACGACGGGCTTCATTTTTAACTACATCATACTCAAGTTTAAATCTTAAAATAAACGATTTAAACCATTCAATGCTGCAACACGGTATGCTTCAGCCATGGTCGGATAGTTAAAGGTCGTTTCCATAAAATACTTTAATGTATTATTTGGACTTTGCATTACAGCCTGACCAATGTGAATAATTTCAGACGCATTATTACCAAAACAATGAATCCCTAAAATTTCCAAGCTATCGCGGTGGAACAAGATTTTAAGCTCGCCCACAGTATCACCCGTAATTTGTGCGCGCGCCAAATGACGAAACGATGATTGTCCTACTTCGTAAGGAATTTTTTCGTCTGTCAGCTCTTGCTCAGTTTTACCAAAACACGAAATTTCTGGAATGGTATAAATACCAGTTGGAATATCGGTTACAGGTTTTACATTTTCTTCGCCACTCATATTTGCACCGGCACAGCGCCCTTGGTCATAAGCTGCTGATGCTAGAGATGGCCAACCTACGACATCGCCCGCGGCATAGATATTTTCCACTTCAGTCTGATATTTCTCGTTCACTGCCAGCTGGCCACGGCCATTTGGTTTCAGGCCAACATTTTCTAAGCCCAAACCATCGGTATTACCTGAGCGTCCGTTACACCACAAAATCGCATCGGCTTTAATTTTTTTACCACTTTGTAAATGTAACACCACATAATCATCGTGCGTTTCCAGATGATCAATTTGTTCATTATGACGAATCAGCACGCCTTGTTCACGTAAGTGATATGACAATGCATCGGCAATTTCATCATCGAGATAGCTCAGAAGCTTATGTTGCGTGTTAATCAAATCGACTTTGTGATTCAAACCAATAAAAATTGATGCATATTCACAGCCAATTACGCCTGCACCGTAGATAATAATTTTATGAATGGTGTAGTCGAGATCTAGGATCTTGTCCGAATCAAACACACGTTTATGATTAAAGTCTAGACCTTTGGGTTGATAAGGACGACTACCGGTCGCAATCACAAGTTGATCAAAAATAATAGTTTCTTTGATTCCTTCAGGCGTAAACACCAACACCGTATTTTGGTCTTGGATGTAAGCGCGACCATAAAATACATCAATATTATTACGATCATAGAATCGAGTATGCGTAGCCACTTGTTGCTGAATTACACGATGTGCATGACTCAAAACTTGTTTCATGGTGAACTTCTTCCATTCACCCACTTTTTGAAACATTGGGTCACGTTGGTAACGAATAATACTCGATACAGTTTGACGTAAAGCTTTACTCGGGATTGTCCCGACATGCGCGCAGTTTCCACCTAACTGCTCACGAATATCAACAATTGCAACACGCTTACCTGCTTTTGCAAGCTTCATTGCCGCGCCTTCGCCCGCAGGTCCAGAACCGAGAACTAACGCATCATATCTGATGAAATTCCCATTAACGACCTCTTTCTTACGTGGCATTTAAAGCTCCTTCAATCCGATCAGTTGAAACATTTTATAATAAATAGGGGCACTATGCTGCCCAATAATGTATTTCTCAAGCCTATATTATGCAATAACGACATTTTTTATATGAATAATGAATTTGCCCCATTTTAGACTAAGTCCGTTATAATAATGTCAATTAAAATTCTCGCGAATAACATTGGAATTGTTAACTATGTCTGAAAACCGTAAACCTGAACAGGGTGTAAAACTACGTGGTGCGGAAAAAGTAGCCCGAATTCCTGTAAAAGTTGTTCCTACGGTTGAAGTACCGCGCAAGCCAGACTGGATTCGCGTCAAAATGACGGCACCAGAAGAGGTGCAACGAATTAAGACCACTTTACGTGCACAGAAACTTCACACGGTATGTGAAGAAGCTGCTTGTCCGAATCTGCCTGAATGTTTTGGTGGTGGCACAGCAACCTTCATGATCATGGGTGACATCTGTACGCGCCGTTGTCCGTTTTGTGATGTTGCACACGGTCGACCAAATGCACTAGATGCAGATGAACCTCGCCACATGGCAGAAACCATTGCCAATTTAAAGCTTAAATACGCGGTGATTACCTCTGTTGACCGTGATGATCTTCTAGACGGCGGTGCACAGCACTTTGTCGACTGTATTAAAGAAGCGCGCGCATTAAGCCCGACCACCTTACTTGAAATTCTGGTACCAGATTTCCGTGGTCGTATGGATATTGCGCTTCGAATCATGACTGAATGTCCGCCAGATGTGTTTAACCATAATATCGAAACGGTTCCACGCTTATACAAAGCAATGCGTCCAGGTTCTGATTATCAGCATTCTTTAACATTACTTAAGATGTTTAAAGAATATTGCCCAGATATTCCAACCAAATGTGGCTTGATGGTGGGGATTGGCGAAACTGAAGAAGAAGTGATTGCTCTACTTGATGATCTGCGTGCGCATGATGTCGATTACGTCACGATCGGGCAATATCTACAACCCTCTAAACAGCACGCACCGATCGATCGATTTGTCAGCCCAGAAGAGTTTGAGCGCTATGCAGAGCATGGTCGTAAACTCGGTTTTCGTAATATCTGGTCGGCACCAATGGTACGTTCAAGCTACTTTGCAGATCGTCAGTATCACGGTGAGCCAGTCCCTGCTGTTCGTCGTAAAGCAGATCCAGCCAAAAAAATTAATGTACAAACTATCGAAGCCTAAATTTAGTTTAGCTTCAAAGTCGAAAAAAGCCTCTCACTTTGAGAGGCTTTTTTTTGTTGAAAAAACGCTAAATTAGTTTAACGTTTTTTGACAAATCAACAACATAGCTCACATTTTTTACATTTTAATATACAATAGTCATTGAAAGTACAAAAATAACTTGTTTATCTTGATCAATATAAAGGGAAATACAAAATTAATTCATGATTAATCAGATTGCCCCTAAAAACGACAAATCGCGTCATTGATTCAAATAAAGAAGTTCCTGTTTTAGTTACCTGTTAGCGCATTAATTTTAATTCTAAATGCAACAACCCAAGGAGTAAGTATGACTTTTTTCCTGTTTATCGTTGCTCTACTGGTACAAATCTTCACTGTTTGGGCTGTATTTTATTTCAGCGTTTCCAGAAGTGTCGGAAGTATTGTGACCATTATTGT
The DNA here is from genome assembly GCF_029967895.1 of Acinetobacter sp. V89_7. Taxonomy (NCBI): domain Bacteria; kingdom Pseudomonadati; phylum Pseudomonadota; class Gammaproteobacteria; order Moraxellales; family Moraxellaceae; genus Acinetobacter; species Acinetobacter sp. V89_7. Next base: position 509,011 of record NZ_JASCAJ010000017.1, on the reverse strand, counting down.
GGCCTTGGCCTGTGCTTTTGTATTTACTGCATGGTCACTCTTGTTAGGTATTCCACTTATTCTGCTCAGCGTCATCTTGCTGGTCGATCCATTACGCTTTGGTCTGATCACTAAACCTGCCTATAAAACTCTAGCCAACTCAATGCCAAGCATCAGCACAACAGAACAAGAAGCGCTTGAAGCAGGCACCAGTTGGTGGGAAAAAGAACTTTTTACAGGCGCACCTGATTGGAATACATTCAATGCCTATGCTTTTCCACAATTATCTGAAGAAGAGCAAGCCTATCTGGACACTGAAGTTGAACAGCTTTGTAGCATGTTAGATGAATGGGAAATTCATCATAAAGGTAAAGATTTACCCGAGCATGTATGGCAATTCATTAAAGATAAAGGTTTTTTAAGTTTAATTATTCCTAAATCTTACGGCGGTAAAGAATTTAGTTCATTTGCGCAAAGCCGCATCATGAGTAAAATTGCTTCTCGCTCCCTCACCGCTGCTGTAAGTTGTATGGTGCCAAACTCATTGGGACCAGGTGAGCTTTTGATGCACTACGGCACAGACGAACAAAAGCAACGCTACTTGCCGGGTTTGGCTGCTGGTACAGAAATTCCATGTTTTGGTCTAACAAGTCCAGAGGCCGGTTCAGATGCTGGTGCAATTCCCGACACAGGTGTAGTGTGTTACGGCGAATACGAAGGTCAGGAAGTTCTTGGCTTACGTATGAACTTCTCTAAACGTTGGATTACCCTCGCACCGGTTGCGACTGTGGTGGGTCTGGCATTTAAACTTTATGATCCGGATGGATTGCTTGGCGATACGTCTAAAAATGAATACGGCATTACCTGTGCCTTAATTCCTGCCACACATCACGGAATTCAGATTGGTGCGCGGCACTATCCTGGCTCGCCATTTATGAATGGTACTGTAGAAGGCCGTGATGTTTTTATTCCAATCGACTGGATTATCGGTGGCCCTAAAAATGCTGGGCGTGGCTGGCGTATGCTCATGGAATGCCTTGGTGTTGGCCGTGGTATTTCACTTCCAGCACTTGCAACGTCTGCAGGCGAAATGAGCTATTTGACGGTGGGTGCATTTGCAAAAGTACGCGAACAGTTCAAACTCTCTGTAGGCAAGTTTGAAGGTGTACAAGAAGCCACCAGCGATATTGCCAGCGATACGTATATGCTTGAGGCATTTCGCTACTTTGTGACCTGTGGTCTAAATGAAGGCGGCAAACCTGCTGTCATGACCGCCATGGCGAAATATTACGCCACTGAAACTATGCGTAAAGTTATCAACCATGGTATGGATGTTGTCGGCGGACGTGCGATTCAGCTTGGACCACGTAACTTTTTGGCTCTGTCTTATCAAGCCATTCCAGTTGCAATTACGGTTGAAGGCGCCAATATTCTTACCCGCTCATTGATGATCTTTGGGCAGGGTTCGATGCGCTGTCACCCCTACTTGTTTGATGAACTACAACTGCTTCAATCGAACGACAAGCAATCTGCGATCAAGCAGTTTCATGAGATTTTGTTTAAGCATCTTGGATATACCTTTAACCGTGGGGCGCGCTCATTTGCTTATGGCTTTACCGGGGGGTCAAGCGATTCACCCGTCATTTCGGATGACTTTACCCAGCCTTACTATAAAATCATCAATCGCTTTAGTGCCAATCTTGCACTGACTGCGGATATGTCTTTGGGACTACTGGCAGGTGATATTAAACGTAAAGAAATGCTCTCGGGTCGTTTGGCCGATATCCACGCGCATATCTTCATCGCCAGTGCGATTTTGAAATACTACGCCTATGGTACAAAATCGGAAGCAGAACAATTGCATGCAAAATTAGCACTGGAAAAATCACTTTATACCGTTCAAGAAGCATTTTTCGGGTTATTTGAAAACTTTCCGGTCAAACTGGGTGCAGCTTTGGTCAAATTCGTGTGCTTCCCGCTTGGTCGCCCACTCTCCAAACCAAGTGATGATCTTAAACAAGCTGTAGCGGATTTGATGATTAAAGAAAATCCTTTCCGTGCCGAACTTAAAAAGCATGTGTTTTACACACAAGATCCAGATGATGTGACAGGTCGACTTGAGTCTACGTTCCAGATGCTCCTGCAAATTGAACCACTCTGGCATAAATTTAAAAAAGCTGAATCTAAAGATCAGTTTAAAGGTCTTACTTTTGAAGAGCATATTACAGATGCGGTGAGTCAGGGTTTTATCACTGAATCTGAAGCACAAAGCCTGATTGTCTATAATGCAAAACGCTTCGACAGCATGCTCACCGATGTGTTTGATATGCAACTTAAGGAAGATTTAGAGCTGGATAATCCTCATCTTCCACGAACAGGCGAAGCAACCTTCGATCTTGATCGTATTTAACTCAATCGATAGATTGTGGTAAAAGCGTCTTCGGACGCTTTTATTTTATTGAGAGGAAAATCGAAATGTCACAAGACGACTATAACAATGGACTGAAAGTACGCACCGAAGTCATGGGCGAGCACTTTGTTAAACGTGCCCAAGACAATACCGTACCTTTTACAGCACCATTGCAGGATTGGATTAACGAACATGCATGGGGGTCGACATGGCAACGTGACGGTGTTTTACCACGTAAATACCGCTCATTGATTACCCTAGCGATGCTGACAGCACTCAAAGCTCCCACTGAACTCAAAGGTCATGTTCGCGGTGCATTGAACAATGGATGCACTGTAGAAGAAATTCAGGAAACCTTGCTGCACTCATTGCCATATTGCGGCGCACCAGCAGCACAAGAAGCGTTTCGTGCGGCGCTTGAAGTAATTGAGGAGTATCAACTCAAGCAATCTGATTAAAACAACTGGATACCGTTTCTTCCATGTCGTTTCACCAGATATAGCGCCTTATCTGCGACACCAAACCAGTCTGAGACAGACTGTGCACTCTCAGATGAGGCAATCCCGATACTGACTGTGGTAAAAAAAGCTGAATCTGTCGACAATCTAATCTGCTGTACAGCAGCTTGAATGTTTTGTGCCAACTGAATAACATCCTCATCAGATCGATTCATAACAATAATCGCAAGCTCATCTCCACCAAACCGAGCCGGTGTATCTTCAGGTCCACTCATTTGTCGTAAAAGGTCTGACATCTGACTTAAAAAGTAATCACCTTCATCGTGACCATAGTTATCGTTGATGTGTTTGAAATAATCTACATCAAGAAGCAGTAAATGTGCGGTCACGCTACTATTTTGCGTCTGAGCAAAAGTCGTTGCTAAACGCTGCTCAAACAATCTTCGATTGGGAATTTGTAGTCGGGGATCTATTAATGCAATACGCTCATATTCATGGTTTTTATCAATTAATTGGATTGCCAGATTACGGGTGAGCACACTCAGCGACATCAAATAGATCGTCGCCAATGGTAATGACCACCACACCATTTGGGGGCTCAACGCGAGATTTAGCTTAAAGCCAGCCAATCCCCACACCATAATCAGTGTAATAAATAGTGCGATGAGCGAAGGTCTTAGAATCTTCCATCCGCCCGCTGCATATCGATCTGAAATTAAAATTGCCAATAATATCAACGAGGGAAAAGGACTCAATTGCATCATTGCGATCCAGAAGCCACCCAATGCACCATCAATAATCAAACTGATATTGGTTGAGCGCACCACATTTGAGGAATTCATCGCAATTACATAGGCAGTTAAAGGCCAAATCAATGCATTAAAAGCCAATAAAACATAAAACTCATATTGATAATTTAAAAAATACAGAACCGATGCGATTGACATGAAGCACAGCAATGAGCCAACTTGACGCATTACAAAGATTCGAAAAACATAACGTTTTCGACGCGTCATTAAAATTGTGTTGTCCGTTTTTATGTATGGCATGATCGGCTGCTATATAAAAATTGAAAGTAACTGCCTATACGTTCTGAAAAAGTAGATCCATCACTTTTGTCATTATTAATTCTAACTGTCTTTTTAGAGAAATATAATAGCTTTACTTCATAATTCCATTTTTCTAATATGCGATATCCAAAAACCTGATATATATCACATATTATTCAATGAGATTGAATCCTACAGCCAAACTAAAAAATTACGATAAACATTTATCATTTTGCTTAATACCAAAGTAATTTAAATTTTTTTACATAAAACACGTACAGCATGTACAGATTGTTCATGATCATGCAACACATCAGATCGCGTGTTCGTCTTAAACTTATAATCAATTGATATTTAATTAGTTTAAGCACAGTTAAAACAGCCAAATTTGCCATTTTGATTGCGCAACAAACTGATTATTGGTTCGATTTTTATGCTTATGTTCTCTAAACATCACTTTGCTTTATCTAAAAGCTAAAGTGAGTTTAACCACAAGGAACCGTTGATTCATGTCTAGAAAAACAACAACACCACTCGGTATTGATGATGTCGAGATTGTCGACTACGACAAGACCAAAAAAGCCATTAAGGCTGCAGCTCTGGGGAATGCAATCGAATGGTTTGATTTTGGTGTATACGGCTACGTCGCCTATATCTTAGGTAAAGTATTTTTCCCAAATGCTTCACCCAGTGTTCAAATGATTGCAGCACTGGCCACTTTCTCTATTCCTTTTATTTTCAGGCCTCTTGGGGGGCTTTTTTTTGGTCGTTTAGGCGATAAATATGGCCGGCAAAAAGTTTTAGCGATCACCATTATCATCATGTCTGTGAGTACTTTTGGTATTGGCTTAATTCCCTCTTATGAAAGCATTGGAATATGGGCACCAATTTTACTGTTAATTGTGAAAATTGCGCAGGGCTTTTCCGTAGGCGGTGAGTATGCAGGCGCCGCAATCTTTGTGGCCGAGTATTCTCCAGACCGTAAACGCGGCTTCATGGGGAGCTGGCTAGATTTTGGCTCTATTTTGGGTTTTGTGGTCGGTGCAGGTGTTGTTTCAGTCATTAGCTTCGCCGTAGGCGAAAATGCCTTTATGGAATGGGGCTGGAGAATTCCGTTTTATCTTGCACTGCCTTTGGGTCTGATTGGATTGTATTTACGCCATAGCTTAGATGAAACACCTACATTTCAAGCCCATACTGAAACCCAAAGTCAATTAAAAAAACCGAAAAAAATTGGATTTATGCAAATCTTGCGTCAGCATAAACGTAGTTTAATGGTGTGCGTGGGTCTGGTTATTTGTACCAATGTCACCTACTACATGCTACTTACGTATTTGCCTAGCTACTTTTCGCATAACTTAGGCTATTCAGAAGATCATGGCGTGCTGATCATTATCGCAGTTATGGTGGGTATGTTATTTGTACAGCCTTTTGTGGGTATGCTGAGCGATAAAATCGGACGTAGACCATTTGTATTTGCGGGCAGTATTGCGCTTGTGTTGTTTGCTTACCCTGCATTTCTATTACTCGACACCAACAACACCCTATTGATCTTTTTAGGCTTATTAATTTTAGCGCTGTCATTAAATATGTTGATTGGTGTAATGGCATCTACCCTGCCTGCATTATTTCCAACCGAAATCCGCTATAGCGCGCTTGCAATTGCCTTTAATATTTCTGTTGTCATTGCCGGTTTGACGCCAACCATTACAGCCACTTTGGTTGAAACCACACATAATATTATGATTCCGGCTTATTATCTGATGGTCTGTGGTGTATTTGGAATTATCACCGCAATTTATCTGAAAGAAACGGCCAATCTACCATTAAAAGGCGCAACGCCAATGGCAGTGGATAGCGATGAAGCGGAAGAGTTACTTGAGCAATATCACGGTAATATTGAACAAAAAATCGAGCAAATTGATGAGCAAATTGATGAGTTGCAAAAAAAACGCGACAAACTTGCTAAACAACATCCAGATATCGATTAAGTCATATAAAAAAAGTGGGCAATATTGCCCACTTTTTTTAATGCGATTTAAAAGAATATTTTAGTTTAACTTGGCCGAATGCATCAGTTGAACCCGACGATCATCGATCAGGATCACTTGTCGGCAAATGCCCTCAGCCTTGCGCTGATGCTCAAATACGAGCTTTGGCATTGGGTCAAAACTATCAAAAAAACAGATCTCTTGATCGTCAATACTATATACCAAAGACTGATTTCCTATTCCTTCCAGCGTGTCATACGACACAATGGCCATTTTGCCCTGTTCGATTGCTGTTTGAATCGCCTCGTAGGAGATTGCAGGTTCTATAGCAATATCACGCGTACGTGCTTCCTGATAAAGCTTGCGTTCACTGGCATCCATATGCGGATCTTCATCGGTATAAAAAGCCACCTGAAAGCCAAGCGTATCGAGTGCCACTGCCAATGCAATGGTAAAAGTACCCTGCTCCGGATCGTGCTGACATAATCTTGCAATTTCGCCAACATCCATTTCAATACCGTGATGTTGAAACAGCATCCATAAAGAAAAAACCCCACAATTGGCCTCAAGATGAAGTAATGATTCAGGAATATTTAAAGCCATCGAATTGAGCTCGCTGTTTATTTATGCGAATCATACACAAAACAGCGTTGGCACTATAGTGATTTCCAAGTACAATACTTCACTAGTCGAGGGATGCTGCGACGATTGATTGGCACTAAAAATCAATTCGCCAGGCTCGACGATCGGTCAATTGAAAGTGCTTGCACCAACTGACCAACAACGGCATCCGCGAACTGAATGATCAATATTTGTTTTTTAATAGGAGATCGTGATGAACGCGGTTAATGCTTCATTTACTGATTACAAAGTTGCTGACATCTCTTTAGCAGAATACGGCCGTAAAGAAATTAAACTTGCAGAAGCTGAAATGCCAGCTTTGATTGGTTTGCGTAAGCGTTATGCAGCAGACAAACCACTTGCAGGTGCAAAAATTCTGGGTTGTATTCACATGACCATCCAGACTGCTGTACTTATCGAGACTTTGGTTGAACTTGGTGCAGAAGTACGTTGGACATCATGCAATATTTTCTCGACACAAGATCATGCAGCAGCAGCAATTGCGGCGCGTGGTATTCCTGTGTTTGCATGGAAAGGCGAGACGGAAGAAGAATACAACTGGTGTCTTGAACAGCAGATCAATGTGAACGGCAAACCATGGGATGCCAACATGATTCTGGACGATGGCGGTGACTTAACTGCACTTGTTCACACCAACTACCCTGCGCTTTTAGACCGTATTCACGGGATTACAGAAGAAACCACGACAGGTGTTCAGCGTCTGCTCGAAATGTGGAAAGATGGCAGCCTAAAAGTACCTGCAATCAACGTCAATGATTCTGTGACCAAGTCAAAAAATGACAATAAATACGGTTGCCGCCACTCTCTAAACGATGCGATCAAACGTGCAACGGATATGTTTTTATCTGGCCGCCGTGCATTAGTGATTGGCTATGGCGACGTAGGTAAAGGTTCTGCTCAATCACTTCGTCAAGAAGGCATGATTGTACGTGTGACTGAAGTCGACCCGATTTGTGCTATGCAAGCCTGCATGGACGGTTACGAAGTCGTTTCACCGTACAAAAACGGTATTCAAACGGGTAAAAAAGAAGACATCAACCTTGATCTTCTTCAAAATACCGATTTGATTGTAACCACAACTGGTAACTACCATGTTTGTGATGCTGCAATGCTTGATACTTTAAAAGCGGGCGCAGTGGTTTGTAACATCGGTCACTTTGATACCGAAATTGATACCAACTACTTACGCGGCTATAAGTGGGTTGAAGTGAAACCACAAGTTCACCAAGTTTACCGCACAGAAAACGACCAAGATTACTTGATCTTGCTTTCTGAAGGCCGTCTGGTTAACTTAGGCAACGCGACTGGTCACCCTTCACGTGTGATGGATGGTTCATTTGCAAACCAAGTATTGGGTCAAATGCATTTGTTCCAAGAAAAATTTGCTGATCTTCCTGCTGAAGAAAAAGCGGCAAAAATTCGTGTAGAAGTACTACCGAAGAAACTTGACGAAGAAGTTGCTGCTGCAATGGTGGTTGGCTTTGGTGGTGTGCTTACACAACTGACAAATGTTCAGGCCGACTATCTGGGTGTACCAGTTGAAGGTCCATACAAGTCTGACGCTTATAAGTACTAAGAAATATAGGGCAGACGTTTAACGGACTGCCCTTTTTTCTGGTATCGTTTCAGTGAGTTAAAAGGATTTGATGATGACCAAACGTGTTCCAATTTCATTTGAGTTTTTCCCACCTAAAACAGATATTGGTGCTGAAAAGTTAATTACAGTACACCAAGATCTACAGCAGCTTCAGCCAGAGTTTTTTTCGATTACATATGGTGCAGGCGGTTCAACACGTGAGCGTACCCTTGCAGCAATCAAAGAATTCAATGGTAAAGGCACGCCTGTTGCACCACATTTGTCGTGTATTGGCGATGATAAAGCCAGAATTGCCGAATTGCTTGATTTATATGTTGCGCAAGGGATTAACAAAATTGTGGCATTACGTGGTGATCTACCTTCAGGTCAGGTGGGTTTAGGCGAACTGCCGTATGCTCAAGATCTGGTTAGATTTATACGCGAGCATTCTGGTGATCATTTTCATATTGAAGTTGCAGCCTATCCTGAAATGCATCCTCAGGCAGAAACATTCGATCAAGATATTCAGCGTTTTACTGAAAAAGTCAATGCAGGCGCAAATTCTGCGATTACACAGTTTTTCTTTAATCCAGATGCGTATTTTTACTTTTTAGATCGCCTTCAAAAGCAAGGCATTACCATTCCGGTCGCTCCGGGAATTATGCCGATTACCAATGCCAGTAATTTGATACGTTTTGCTGACGGTACTGGTGCAGAAATACCGCGCTGGATTCGTAAACAACTACAAGCATACGGCGATGATAGCCGCAGTATCAGAGCATTTGGTCATGAAGTGATCCTGAAACTCTGTGAGCGCCTCATCGATGGCGGCGCACCAAGTTTGCATTTTTACACCATGAACACCACAGAACCTACTCGCCAACTCGTTGTTGATTTAGGTTTGAACTAACTTTTTTGAGTCACATCCCAATGAACCGTTTTTTTATCGAAGCAGATCTTCACGTCGACACGCAACTCTTGTTAACCGAGTCTGTATTTCATCATTGGGTTCGTGTGTTGCGCGCACAATTGAATGATCAAGCTGTTTTTTTTAATGGTCAGGGCGGTGAATATCATGTCCGCCTTATTGAAATCAATAAAAAAAATGCCATTGTACAAGTCGAGGCATTTGATGCAACGGATCGTAGCCCACGCTTTAAAGCCTTGCTTGGGCAGGTCATGAGTAAAGGCGATCGTATGGATTATGCAATTCAGAAAGCCACTGAACTAGGAGTCGATCAGATTCAACTTCTTACCAGTGAACGCTGTGAGATGCGTCTAAAATACGATCGTGATCAAAAAAAGCTGGATCATTGGCAAAGTGTAGCAATCGCGGCATGTGAACAATGCGGTTTAAATCGTGTGCCTCAAATTTTAGCACCCATTGCACTTCATGAATGGTTGCAGTCTGATTCACTTCCAGCGACCAAATTGGTACTGGCTCCCGAAAAAGAGCAATCCCCCGTTTTGCAACATGCAAATCAGGCACTGGCTTTACTGATTGGACCCGAGGGTGGCTTGAGCGAATCTGAAATCAGTGCGGCCAATCAAGCAGGCTTCATCAACTGGTGTATTGGTGAGCGTGTACTACGCACGGAAACCGCACCTGTAGTTGCTTTATCAATTTTGAACTATCACTTTAGTGCTTAACATTTTGGTGATCTAATCACCTCAACTTTATATTCAACAAGCGATGCGCTATTAATCGCTAAAATCTATAAGTTAGATCACGCAGGGTTTTTTTCAAAAAAAATCTGGTCAGTGTGGTCTGACCTCGCTATACAGGTAAAGGCGAACTTTATTGAATTTTGATATTTTTTGACTGTGAGAAGTATCGAACTAATGATATATTCGATTGAATTTAGCCCATTACACCCCCTGTATTTGACTAGTTAAACACTTGTAACAACCGAGACTCAGATGGACGATCAATCATTAAAACAGGCTGCTTTGTATTACCACGAAAACCCAACTCCGGGGAAAATCAGCGTTACGCCGAGTAAGCAGCTTGTCAATCAGCATGACTTAGCACTTGCATACTCACCTGGCGTTGCGGCTCCATGTTTAGAGATTGAACGTGATCCTTCAGCTGCTGCAAAATATACGGCACGTGGTAACTTGGTCGCCGTTGTCAGTAATGGTACTGCTGTTTTAGGTCTAGGCAATATCGGACCTTTGGCATCTAAGCCAGTGATGGAAGGTAAAGGCGTTTTATTTAAAAAATTCGCTGGTGTAGATGTATTTGACATCGAAATTGATGAAAATGATCCAGACAAAATCGTGGATATTGTTGCAGCGTTAGAACCTACTTTTGGTGGGATTAACCTAGAAGACATCAAAGCGCCAGAATGTTTTTATATCGAGAAAAAACTTCGTGAACGCATGAACATTCCTGTGTTTCATGACGATCAGCATGGAACAAGTATTATTGTCGGTTCTGCCCTATTAAATGCACTTCAAATCGTCAACAAAAAGATTGAAGACATTAAAATTGTGGCATCAGGCGCAGGTGCAGCGGCACTTTCTTGCCTAGATTTACTTTGTGCTATTGGCGTAAATAAAGAAAATATTATCGTTGCGGACTCACGCGGCCTAATCACAACTTCTCGTGACGGCTTGGACGATTCCAAAAAGCGTTATGTTCAAGACATTGCTGCCACTCAGCTTCACGAAGTGATGGCGGGAGCAGATATGTTCCTTGGCCTTTCAGCTGCGGGTATTCTTACCAAAGAAATGGTGAAGGTGATGGCTGAAAATCCAATCATCTTTGCTTTGGCCAACCCAGATCCTGAAATTTTACCTGAAGATGCGCATGCTGTGCGTCCAGATGTCATTATGGCAACTGGTCGTTCAGACTATCCAAACCAAGTAAACAACGCACTGTGCTTCCCGTACATTTTCCGTGGCGCATTGGATGTGGGCGCAACCACAATCAATGAAGATATGAAGATTGCTTGTGTACACGCGATTGCGCGTATGGCACACATTGAAGCCGATGCTGCAACTTACGGTGAGAAATCAGCATCTTTTGGTCGTGATTACCTCATTCCACGCCCGCTTGATCAACGTTTGATTCTTGAAATTGCACCTGCCGTAGCAAAAGCAGCAATGGATTCTGGTGTAGCGACTCGTCCAATCGAAGATTTTTCTGCGTATCGCCAAAAACTGTCTGAGTTTGTATATAACTCAGCGTTTATTATGAAGCCTATTTTCTCTCAGGCAAAAACCGATCCTAAACGTATCGCATATGCTGAAGGTGAAGATTACCGCGTGTTACGTACAGCACAAATTGCAGTGGATGACGGCATTGCCTTCCCTGTTTTGGTTGGTCGTACTGCTGTCATTGAAGCCAATATCAAAAAACTGGGTCTTCGCTTGGAAAATGGCGTAAACGTTGAAATTGTTGACCAAGAAAATAATCCGCTTTACGAAGAGTTCTGGAAAGATTACTACCAGATTATGCAGCGTAAAGGCGTGACTGTTGAATATGCTCAACGTGAAGCACGTCGCCGCTCGACCTTAATTGCAGCGATGCTGGTGAAGTTTGGTAAAGCAGACGGCATGCTTTGCGGTACTTATAGTAGCTACGATATTCATTTAGACTTTGTTAGCAACATTATTGGGCTTAAAGAAGGTTCAAATACGTTCTTCACTCTCAATGCCTTGATGCTTGAAGATCGTAACTTGTTTATTGCAGATACTTATGTCAATACCAATCCAAGCGCAGAACAACTGGTCGAAATGACTATTCTGGCAGCTGAAGAAGTGCGCCGTTTTGGTATTACACCACGTGTTGCACTGCTTTCACACTCAAGCTTTGGTAGCAATCAGCATGATCCAAGCGCGCAAAAAATGCGTGAAGTGCATCGTTTACTCAGTGAACGTGCGCCTGAGCTTGAAGTTGAAGGCGAAATGCACGGTGATGCAGCACTTGATGAGAGCATTCGTCATTCTGCATTCCCAAGCTCAAGCTTTAAAGGTTCTGCAAACTTGTTGATCATGCCAAATCTTGATGCGGCAAACATTTCGTTTAACCTGTTAAAAGCAACGTCTGGTAACAACGTGACGATTGGCCCAATTTTGCTTGGTGCTGCAAAACCTGTACATATCTTGACGCCAACAGCAACAACACGTCGTGTGTTAAACATGACCGCCTTGACTGTAGCAGAAATTCAGCAAAGTGAAGCATAAGCCTTTGCTTTATTGAAAAGCACATTTTTGTGACTTGTGAAAACCTCTGTTCTGTAGCATGATTGCTTAAGGAACAGAGGTTTTTTCATGCACGTGTATTTAGTCGGCGGCGCCGTTCGAGATCAGCTTTTAGGTCATTCCTATCACGAAAAAGATTACGTGGTGGTGGGTGCAACCCCACAACAATTACTCGATCAAGGTTTTACCCCCGTGGGGAAAGATTTCCCCGTTTTTCTACATCCAAAAACAAAAGAAGAATACGCACTCGCCCGTACCGAACGTAAATCGGGAACGGGTTATCATGGTTTCAATTTTTTTACCGCGCCAGAAGTCAGTTTAGAAGACGATCTGATCCGTCGGGATTTAACCATCAATGCCATGGCCATGGACGATGCTGGAAATGTTTATGATCCCTATGGTGGCCAAGATGATTTAAATAACCGGATATTACGTCATGTATCCGAGGCATTTGTCGAAGATCCTTTACGAGTATTACGTGTAGCTCGTTTTGCAGCCCGCTATACAAAATATGGCTTTCAAATTGCCGATGAAACTTTACAACTTATGCAGCGGATCAGTGTATCTGGTGAACTTGAATGTTTAACAGCGGAACGTGTCTGGAAAGAAACATCGCGAGCACTGATGGAAGAGCACGCAGATGTTTACTTTCAGGTTTTACGCGATTGTGATGCACTCAAAGTACTTTTTCCAGAAATTGATGCGCTGTTTGGTGTACCGCAGCGGCCAGAATATCACCCCGAAATTGACTGTGGTATTCATACCTTGATGTCTTTAAGACAAGCGTGTAAAGCGAACTATTCACTCGATGTACGTTATGCGGTACTGGTTCATGATTTAGGTAAGGCTCTCACCCCCAAAGAGATGCTACCGCGGCACATCATGCACGAAGAGCGAGGAATCCCACCCGTCGAGGCATTGTCTGATCGATTAAAAGTATCAACACAAACCAAACAGCTTGCGCTTGCAGTATGTAAAGAACACTTAAAATGCCATCAAGCGATGTCGCTCAAGCCCGGTACGTTATGGCGTTTATTACAACGCCTAGATGTGTTACGTCGACCTGAACGTGTAGAAGCCTTTATACAAGCCTGTGAATGTGATGCACGTGGACGCCTAGGACTCGAAAATCGTCCTTATCCTCAAGCATCATTTTTATATGAGGCGATACAAGTGGTCCGCTCAATCAAGGCACAAGATTTACCCGCTGACATTAAGGGGCCAGAAATTGGCGAAATGTTGATTCAGTATCGTATTGATGCGCTTGCTTCACTTAAACAACGCCATGAGCGATCTGAACATAGCTCATAAAAAAAAGCCTCGAGTGTTCGCACTCGGGGCTTTTTTAATCAAGATAGTCACTTCTTCTGATTAATATATCATACTTTAATATGTATTCAATTCATTCCTAATTTTTTATTTTTTAATCTTTATCTATTAAATTCAATTTTATTCACAATTTAACCCAACTGAAATACTTGGTTTAAAATATTATAAAAACATAGTTAATTCTGATTAATTTACTCAGAATTAAATTGATTAATCTTACTAATTTTATCAGAATTATATTAATTCCAACCATTTTAATAGGATTAAAATAAAAAACCCAACTATTTTAATATGAATTAATTTCTTATTATTTAAGTTTATGATTTACATATCAATATTAAATTTTTTAAAATAAATTATTAAATTATATTTATTTTAAATTTTTTTTATTTAATAATAAAAATAACAACTCAATCTATTTGATTAAATAATGAAATCAAATCAGAATTTAGATAAAAAGCTAATTCGAGAGTTAACTTTAATATTAATCTTAAAGTTAATTCTTCTAATATCAATCAAACTTATTTGGTTTGATCATCCTACAACTCCCAAAAACTTTGACCATCACGCTGCTGAGCATATTGCAGGCAGTTTATCCTCAAGCAAGGAGACACGTTGATGATTTCAGAAAGCGTTGTCGATCTTTCGCGGTTCCAGTTTGCCATGACTGCGATGTATCATTTTTTATTTGTACCATTGACGCTTGGTCTAGCATTTCTGCTGGCGATTATGGAAACCACTTATGTGATTTCTGGCAAACAAATCTATAAGGATATGACCCAGTTTTGGGGAAAACTTTTCGGGATTAATTTTGCGCTCGGTGTTACCACAGGTCTAACAATGGAGTTTCAGTTTGGAACCAATTGGGCATACTATTCTCATTATGTTGGAGACATTTTTGGCGCACCTTTGGCAATCGAAGGTTTAATGGCTTTTTTCCTTGAATCAACCTTTATTGGCCTGTTTTTCTTTGGGTGGGACAGATTATCTAAAGTTCAACACCTTGCTGTCACGTGGCTCGTCGCGATTGGTTCCAATATGTCAGCATTGTGGATTTTAGTCGCCAATGGCTGGATGCAAAATCCTGTGGGTGCAGCATTTAATTATCAAACAATGCGCATGGAGCTCGTCGATTTCTCAGCATTAATTTTCAACCCTGTTGCACAGGTCAAGTTTGTTCATACGGTGTCTGCTGGTTATGTCACAGGCGCCGTATTTGTACTGGCCATTTCAAGCTATTATTTACTTAAAAAACGCGACCTTCCCTTTGCACGTCGTTCTTTTGCAATTGCTGCCATTTTTGGCATGGCCTCAATTTTGTCGGTCATATTGCTTGGAGACGAGTCAGGCTATGAACTTGGTGATGTACAAAAAACCAAACTTGCTGCAATTGAATCTGAATGGGAAACTCAAGCGGCTCCAGCAAGTTTTACGCTCTTTGGTATTCCAAATCAAACAGAAATGCGAACCGATTATGCAATCAAAATACCTTATGCATTAGGTTTGATTGCGACACGATCAACCACAGAGCAAGTGACCGGCATTCAGGACTTAATGCGCCAGCATGAAATTCGGATTCGAAATGGTATGCATGCTTATCGAGATTTAGAGCAGTTGCGCGCTGGTGATCGTTCATTAAAAGTATTGACCTCTTTTGAGAAAAACCAAAAAGATCTCGGTTATGGTCTGTTACTGAAAAAATATGCACCCAATGTTGTCGATGCCTCTGAAACCGAAATCAAAATGGCGGTTAAAGATTCAATTCCAAATGTAAAAGCCTTGTTTTTCTCATTTCGTGCCATGGTTGCATCAGGCATGCTGATGTTGCTGCTATTTATTTTAGCCGCTTGGGCCGTTGCAAAACGCAATGCAGAAAACAAACCTTGGCTACTCAAATTTGCGCTTTTCGCTCTTCCTTTACCTTGGATTGCTGCACAAACAGGCTGGTATGTCGCAGAAGGTGGCCGTCAACCTTGGACAATTGGTGAAGTATTACCAACCCATTTATCAGCTTCAACTTTAACTTCACATGATGTATGGGGATCAATCCTAGCGCTTGCAACGTTTTATACCGTTTTACTGATTATTGAGATGTATTTAATGATCAAATTTGCGCGACTAGGCCCAAGTGCTTTGCACACAGGCAAATATCACTTTGAACAGCCACAGCCGCAAAGGTTCTCGACTGGTGAGGTAAAATCATAATGGAATACGAACTATTAAAAATCATTTGGTGGGTTTTGGTTGGCGTATTACTCATCGGATTTGCACTGACAGATGGCTTTGATATGGGGGCTATGGCCATCATGCCTTTCGTTGGTAAAACGGATACTGAAAGACGTAGTGCAATCAATACAATTGCTCCGCATTGGGATGGCAATCAGGTCTGGTTTATTACTGCAGGGGGTGCATTATTTGCTGCTTGGCCTATGGTCTACGCTGTCGCATTTTCAGGTCTATACTGGGCATTACTCTTGGTCTTATTTGCGCTTTTTTTAAGACCGGTGGGGTTCGATTATCGTTCTAAGCTCGAAAATACGACATGGCGTAATGCGTGGGACTGGGCGCTTTGTATTGGAGGTGCAGTACCTGCTTTAGTTTTTGGTATTGCATTTGGCAATCTCTTTTTGGGAATTCCATTTAATCTTGACGACACCTTACGCTCCACATATAGCGGTAGCTTTTTTGGTTTATTAAATCCATTTGCGCTGCTGTGCGGTGTGGTTAGCCTCTCTATGCTATGTGCACATGGTGGATCATGGCTGATGCTTCGTACAGAGGGTGATCTGTATAAGCGCGCAGCGCGGGCAACACGTTATATGTCTATCGTTTTTCTGATGGGTTTTGTTGTTGCAGGCGTTTGGCTTTTTATGGGTCATATTAACGGTTACAGCTTCGCAAGCCATATAAACACTAACGCCGCTTTAAATCCTCTTGCAAAAGTTGTAGTGACCACTGCAAATCCTGGCTGGATGAATAACTACCATACTTATCCTGTGACATTGCTTGCTCCCCTCATCGCCATTTTAGGTGCATTGCTGGCGACTGGTGGCAGCGTAATAAATAAAGCAGGTTTAAGTTTTACCGGAACCAGCCTGAGTATTATCGGATGCATTCTAACTGCTGGCTTTGCGCTCTTTCCTTTTTTACTGCCATCGAGTGTTCAACCAAATTCGAGTTTAACGCTTTGGGATGCTGTCTCTAGCCAAAAAACATTGGGCGTTATGACCATTGCAGCCTGTATCTTTGTACCACTCATTTTGCTGTATACCGCGTGGTCGTATTACAAAATGTGGGGCGTCATCACCAATCAACATGTTGAATCTCATTCACATCATTTGTATTAAGACGGAGAACGCTTATGTGGTACTTTGCATGGATTTTAGGAATATTGATGGCCTGTTTTGCCAGTGTATTAGGGGCACTTTATATTGAACATCATCAGAATCTCGATGAGGATTAGATCATGTCAGTCGATATATCCACTCCTTTACATCATCGGTTCATAAGCTGGACTAGACCGATCTCATTTTTAATGGCTTTACCACTGGCCGCAATCATGATGGTCTATCCGAATCTCATGCTTGATCAATATGGAAATTATAGTCACGGTGCTTTAACACTGATCATGTTTGGGATTTGCGGTGGATTTGTTCATGGCGTGGGATTTATTCCAAAATTTTGGCTTTGGAAACTGCTCTTTAGCCCGTTAATTTCTTGGCCACTCATGCTGTTGGGCTACGTACTGTGGTATATACCCTAGAACCTATTTATCCACCCTGCTTAGGGAGGGTGGATAATTTAAATAGATTTATATAGATGAATCAACTCAATCGGCACACATGGTACGCCGACATCTGCATCAACCGGATAAGGTTCTGTATGGCCGCTTTTGATATAGCCTGCACGCAAATAAAATGCGATAAGCTCAGTCCTGACATCTAGTACATACATTTCAAAAATTTTCAGATTTGGATACTTCTGAAGCGCATAGGCTTCAGCCAAAGATAGTACTTGTCGTCCTAATCCTAAATTTTGATATGCTGGTGCTACGCAATAAGTGCCAATTTCAACCCGATCTTTGTTAGAGCTTAAGGCCAGACAAGCAACAGTAACAGGACTATGCTGGCTTGCAGTGAAAATTTCTCCAACCAAAAGCGTTACGTTGCTCTTGTAAAAGAGCTGCTTCAACTGATCGAAATCAATACGCTGCCCTTGTACCAGCCCTTGCTCTGAGGTCCAGCTACGCTGTCCGCCAGCTCGATACGATTGATTAATGATCTCGACTAAAGTTGTTAGGTCGTCAGGTTGTGCTTCTCGAATAGTGAGGTTATGCATGCGCTATTTACACAAAAATTCATACCCTCAAACTACTCTAAATGCACTTTAATTCCAACAAAATTCAGTCAGTTATATATTTACTGTGCTTGCTCTGCCAACCACGCCATAAATTTTTGACGTTCAGCGTTGGAGGACTTTTTCCAGACATCAACTAAACTCTGGCCATTAGCAGCAACCGAAGCCGTATTTGCTGTATGAACCGTTGTGTAGACAGGTGCAGGCTGCTGAATCGCTGTTGTCTTTTTTTGCGTAAGATCATAGGCTTTACCAAAAATACCACTACTTAACCAAGGCTTAGATTGTGTATTGGCACCTGTTTGCTGAACAAGCAATTGATTGGCACTGTTATACAAACCAATGGTCGGTTGTTGGGCATATTTTTTGGCAGCCTCAAACTCTTGAGGTGCATTGATCAATGCAAGGCGATAGGTTTGATTGTCTTGTAGTGCAGGTGTTTTCAATGTAATTACACCTGACTTTAAAATGTCATGCTCACCATCATTATGACCAAAGTAGCCTTGATAACGAACACTTAGGCTATTTTCACCTGAATCGACTTTAAACACATTTTTAGTGCCACGAAATAGTCCGCTATTCACTTCTTGATCATTGACAGCAAGAATTACAATTTCTTCTGGTGTGGTCAATGTTGCAGCTGCGAACACAGAGCTGCTTAGCATCAATCCCAGTACAGCAGTAGTTAATCTAAATGTCATGGCCTACCTTCTTTTGGATCATTTTTTCGATTCAGTGCAGGCACTATGCAACGAGAGCATGACAATTTTATGACACTTATGCGAATTAACTGATGATTAGTTCAATAAATCTCTTTATAAAAAAAGAGCATCTAAGATGCTCTTTTTTTATATTCAATATGAATTAGTTGAAGGTTTTAAAACGCTCTTCGTCATTCATAAATGTTTTTTCACCCGCTGGTGCTTCAATTGAACCAAATACCAGTTGTGCACGAAGCTTCCAGTTCGCTGGAACGTCAAAAGTTTGTGCAACTTCTTCATCAATAATTGGGTTGTAGTGCTGTAAAGATGCGCCAATGTTATGATCTGCAAGCGCAGTCCATGTCGCAAATTGTGCAATTGCAGACGAATGTTCAGACCATACTGGGAAATTATCAGCGTAAGCAGCGAATTGCTCTTGTAACCCTTTAATCACAGCCTGATCTTCATAAAACAATGCTGTACCAAAACCTGCAGCAAAGCTATCAATCTTGGCATTGGTCCCTTCAAACGCATCTGCTGGTACGATTTTACGTAGTGTTTCACGTACGATATTCCAGAACTGATGGTGTGACTCACCAAATAAAATCACGACGCGTGATGACTGTGAGTTAAATGAAGACGGGCTATGTTTTACGGCATCTTTAATGATGTCTTCGATCTGGTGTTGCTCTAAGGCAACATTTTTACCAATGGCATAGATTGAGCGGCGTTCTTTAATTTTGTCTAAAAATGAAACCATTTTTTGTGTCCTATCGATTTAAGGCACGCAGGCCAGTTGTCTTTGAATGAGTCAAGTTTATCGAGGTCATATGTTGAAATCAGTATTAAATGTACGACATATCGTTTTATTTATAGGACAATTTTATATTATTAAGCAGATTGAAACAAAAACTCCACATAATGTGGAGTTTTGAAATCAAACTAAGCGATTTGTTACTTCTCAGTTTCAAATAACGCTGCAACAAATGATTTAGCGGAAAAAGGACGCAAATCGTCAATTTTCTCACCCACACCAATAAAGCGAATGGGCACATGAGTACGACTTGCAATATTGAAAAGTACGCCACCTTTTGCAGTTCCATCCAGCTTCGTGATGGTCAGTCCTGTTAATCCAACGGCCTGATCAAACTCTTGCACTTGATTAATCGCATTTTGACCTGTTCCGGCATCAACCACCAACATGATTTCATGCGGTGCAGTTGCATCAATCTTTTGCATCACACGCTTTACTTTTTTGAGCTCTTCCATCAAATTGCTCTTGTTGTGTAAACGTCCAGCCGTATCTGCAATCAGAACATCTATTCCTTTAGCACGCGCACTTTCAAAGGCATCGAAAATAACCGATGCACTGTCTGCGCCATGGCCTTGCGCTACAACTGGAATATTGTTGCGTTCACCCCAGATTTGTAATTGCTCAGTGGCAGCAGCACGGAAAGTATCGCCAGCAGCCAGCATAACTTTCTTTCCTTCGCCTTGTAAACGTTTTGCAAGTTTACCGATGGTGGTGGTTTTCCCCACACCGTTGACACCTACCATTAAAATCACATACGGCGCCTTATTCGGATCGATATGCAACGGTTTAACGCGTGGTGCAAGCAGTGCTACAAGTTCTTCTTGCAAAGCCTTATATAACGAGTGCGAATAAATCAAATCGCCACGCGCAGTTCGTTCGGTCAAGTTGGTAATAATGGTTTTGGTTGCTTCGACACCAATATCGGCCACCAGTAATTGCTCTTCAACCTCTTCGAGCAACTCATCATCAATTTCTTTACCACCAATCAGAATATTTACCATTCCGTCGGCAAGGTTCCGACGGGTTTTGGTTAAACCTTCTTTCATTCGACTGAAAAAACCACCTTTTGCTGATGTCTCTTCAGTCTGTTCAGTTTCTATTTTTTGTTCTTGTACCGCAGGTGTAGGGGCTGCGGTGAAATTTGTTGTATGAGATTCAACAATAGGCACATCAACTGCTGGTAAATTAGGTAATGTGACATCGTCATCACCGATATCAGCATCTATCAAGAATTTATTGTGCATATTGGATTGCTGTTGCATGCCGATTCCCTTGAAAAGCAGCGGGTTAAAAGCGAGAGTTTAACACAGTTTCAGCGCCATGCCTGTGAATATCTGGCACAGGAAGCGGCATAACTAAATCACAACAGGAAAACATTGTTTTCAAAAAATGTTTTTTCAACAATAGAACTCAAGATCAAGCGCCTTGTCACGGATTGGATTGTGTTAAAAGCGAAATATAAGACATTTTTACGTAAAGGCGTTCATTCCTTTTTGTGTGGTTTAAGTGTTTTAGTTGTATGTAAAGTATCGACGCTACAAGCGGCTGAGAGTCAGTTATCGCGTAGCATTGTAGAAAGTACACTTCCAAACGGTCTGAAAGTCATTATCCGTGAGGATCACCGCGCCCCGATTGCAGTGGTACAACTCTGGTATGGTGTGGGAAGTGCCGACGAACCCGGCCACCTTATGGGAATTTCGCATGCTTTAGAGCACATGATGTTCAAAGGCACCACCAAAGTACCAGACAATGAGTTCACTCGCTTAAGCCGAATTTACGGCGGCCGTGTCAATGCTGCAACTGCGAGTAACTACACCTATTACTATCAGTTGTATCCTAAAGCCTATTTACCATTGGCACTCGAACTCGAGGCCGACCGAATGAAAAATCTGCGCATGAGACAGCAAGATTTCGATACCGAAATTCAGGTGGTGATGGAAGAGCGTCGCCAGCGAATCGAAGATAAACCGACTGCTTTAGGATTTGAACGCTTTCAATGGCTTACCTATCCCACCAGTACCTATCGACAGCCTGTGGCCGGATATATGAAAAATCTTCAAAATCTCAAGCTTGATCAGCTCAAAGACTGGTATAAGACTTGGTATACACCAAACAATGCAACATTGGTGATTATTGGAGATGTAGATGCAGAGCAAACACTCAAACAAGTTCACACCTACTTTGCTTCAATCACATCGTCTCCCTTACCCGCACGTAACGATTTGCTTGAATTTGAACGTGTTGGCTACCGACATATGGAATCCAGTTTAGGTGTACAGGTCCCTAACCTTTATATGGCATGGAATGTTAAATCTTTAGTCACCGCTAAAAATCCGCAGGATGCCTATGCGTTGAGTATTATTCAATCCATACTCAATGGTGGCGTTTCTTCACGCTTACAAACTGAGCTGATCCGCAAAAAGAAAATTTTAACATCGATCAATGTCAGTTATGAACCATACAATCGTGGCGATAGCTTGTTTACCATTACCGCACTGCCTGCGCCTGGCATATCACTTCGTGATGCACAGTACGCTATTCAAGAAGAGCTAGACCAACTTAAAACTCAGCCTTTAGATAGCAATGAACTACAACGAGTAAAATCAAGGTTTGTTTCACAGCTGGTGTTTAGTCAAGACGATATTGCAGGACAAGCGCACATGATTGGAAATCTCGAAGTGAACGGATTAAGTTTTCGTCTGATTGACGAACTGCCAAGCCACTATGAAAGCGTTCAGCCACAAGATATTCAGCGCGTTGCAAATGCTTATTTTGTTCGAGACAACCTGACCACACTGTACTTGCAACCCGCTTCTAAAGATACACAGGCAGATTAACCCATGAACAAAGTCCTCTGCCTAAAACCATTTCAATTACTGCTACTATCAAGTTTTTTATGTACCACGGTCTACGCCGAAATAACCGATTCGGCAAATGTCATGGCAGAAACTGAAAGCGGACAACTTAAATCACTTCAACAGCTCAGAAGCCTAAAAAGCATATCAGACGATTTGACCAGTAGCGCACCGTATGTGGTCGAACTGCCCGCTCCACAAGGCATTCGCTCGCTATTTGTAGAATCGCAAGCGCTGCCAATGGTCGACATTCAATTGACCTTTAACGCCGGCTCTGCCAGAGACGAATCACTTGGCAAGGGGCTATATGGTATTGCGAATATGACGGCCAAACTGCTCGATGACGGAACACCCGATTTAAGTGCAGCGCAAATTGCAAATCGTTTTGAGCAATTGGGAGCAAAGCTAAACGTACAAGCTTACCGCGATATGTTTGTGATTCGCTTACGTGTATTGTCTGATCCCCAGAAGCTTAATCCGGCTGTCGATTTAATGCTTGATCTGATTCAACATTCAAGCTTTGAGCCTTCGGGACTCAATTTGATACTGAGCAATACCAATGTGGGACAAAAACAGCTTCAGGAAAATCCGGAACGTTTAAGCAATATTGCCTTGTACCGTGCAATTTATGGCTATCATCCCTATGCAGAGCCAACTAGTGGCACCGTAGTCAGTACAAAAAAACTCACACCCGTCTTATTAAAACAATTTCGCGATACATTTCTAGTGGCGCAAAATATGAACCTTGCTATAACAGGACAGCTCAATGCACTAGAAGCCAAGCAATTATCAGCACGTATTTTTGAACGCCTTCCTCAAGGGCAACTTGCAGCACCACTACCTGATGCACTTGAGCAACAGGGATTTGATGTCCGAATTCTGCCTTATGCAGCCACACAGGCGTATGTCAGTATGGGGCACCTAAGCTTGAAACGTAGCGATCCTGACGTTCTGGCGCTTGAAGTAGCCAATCAAATGCTCGGAGGCAATGGCTTTAACTCGGCACTCATGAAAGAATTACGTGTTAAACGCGGCTATACCTACGGCGCATACAGTTCGTTTAGCTTCACCCAATCTTCAGGACTTTTCCAGCTTAATTATTCCACTCAGCAAAAACAACTTCTTGAAAGCATACGCGTGGCGCATCAAACCTTAATCAACTTTGTAAACACACCAATTGATTCAAAGCAACTTCAAGAAACCAAAATAGGCATGCTACGTGCATTTCCAATGAGCTTTAGTAGCAATGCCAGTATTAATGCCCAACTCGGAGCAATTGGCTTTTACGGGTTGCCATCGGACTATTTGACAGAATATCCCAAAGCATTGAATGCGCTTAAAGCAGAAGATATTCAGCACGCCATTCATCGTCACCTTCACCCCGACCGCCTTACCGTGATTGTGGCAGGTCAAGATATCAGTTCAGAACGGATTGAAACGCTTTTAAAAGAGAATCTGCACAACTTATCAAGCTCGGCAAAGTCTGTACAAAAATAGCTCAATTGTCTATTGTGGGTCGTCTAAAGAAATTGCTGGATAATAACGTGCTTGAGATTTTTCAAATTGATACGCATGCATCAATTTTAAATAATCACCCAAATCAATCTCAGATTGCTGCAATATGTGCTTGGCCATAATTTGCGTTTTTGGATTATTGGCCTGCTGCGAAAGTGCCACGATATGACGATAATATTGAGTCTTAATCGGCTTATGAAGAGACTGAAAACCAAAGAAAAGAATTGCAGAAATAATCAGAATAACGACGGCATTATAGATTCGTTCAATTTTAAATTCTGACTTAAGTTTTAAAATGTTTTGTTTAGATATGAGCATACCCTACCTCGAATCTGAAGTAGTGTATGACTCATTGAGACTTTTCACAAGTAATCGTGTGAAATGAAACGCATTTTTGAGCACATTAACTGGTTAATGCGCGCACAAAAGCAAAATATAAAATAAATGCAATTAACAAAAGCGTAACGCCAATTGCAAAATAACTTAGTCCCCCTTCGGCATCTGCGGGATGCAAATCATCTTCGTCGGCCAAACGAAGCAGCTCTCCATCGTAAATACGATAAAACTCAGCTTTAAGCTCTGGATCAAGCTGGCGAGTATAATCATACACGCGTTTACGCTGTGCTAAGCAGTAGTCCCCTAAGTGAATCTCTTGGTGAAATACCGCCTCGTCAAGCTGTTGACGATGATATTGAGCCAAGGCAATAATGTCATTACGATCAAAAGGGATGCCAAAGTTAAAGCCATCAATCGTGGTTATCATGTTTTTCTCCTTTGATATAATTCTTCAATTGATTTTAATAAAAAATATTTCAGTTCATTGTTTAATCATGTAAACTTGAAATACAATAAAGTTACCCCACTTATTGTTTGACTTATCCACTAAAATGTAATATTAGTTTAACAATGAACTGTTAAATTGGTTCGCAAGACTGAGATAAGTCTAAAAATGTAATCATAACTACAACTATAAGGAGTTTTTAACTATGATTCAGCAAATCTCTCATCATGAGTTAGAGCATGTGTATGCAACTGCAGTCAACACAATTCAATCACAAATGAATTTCCAAGATGCAGTAACCCAGCTCGAAGAAGTGGCCCGTGCCGGCCATGGTAAAGCGGCCTTGTTCTTGGCAGAACTTTATTATCAAGGTTTTCGCGTAGAACGTGATTCGATGAAAGCCCAGTACTGGCAAAAGATGGCCACAATGCAAGCATAATGAAACGTCACCTAGGTGGCGTTTTTTAATGCCCGGTTAAAAAAAATTACGATTTTATTCAAGACTTAAACGAAACTTAAATCTTTCTTTTTTATAATACAAAAGCATTTTTAGAACATTTATATCATGAGACGCATTACTCACCTTCCCCCAGCTTCTAAAGATTTAATTCTCAAAATTTCAATTCTTAAAACAATGATGTACTGCGGTACACTTTGGGGTCTTTACCATCAAGGCTGGGCAATTAAATCCGACGAAGACAGTTTCATTTTTCCCTTTTGGTTAAATGGTGTACAAGCTCATCGTTATGCCAAAAAGCATTGGCCTAATTATGTTCCAAAAAAAATCAAGCCGCAGGATTTTCAAACCGCTTTATTACCCACTTTAAAGCGGTTAAACGTAACGCCTGCCTTGTTTAGTTCATCGCAGTGCAAATTTAAACTCTCAACTACGCAAATGAGTCATTTCTTTTTTGCGCAATCTCAGTTGAATGTAATGTAAATCCATCTCGTCATAAGTTTTTTTGTAGGAAGTGATTTTTTTGCATAATTGTTGATCAGCCCATATTTGAATTTTGCTTAATTCAAGTTAAGTTTAATGGGAACAACAAAAACATCCAGAGGGACCCGAATATGACCAATGTCGCCCAAGTTTTACATGAAAAACGTGAACACACCGTATATACCATTTCACCGGACGCAACAGTACTTGAGGCCATCACCCTCATGGCAGACAAAGGCATTGGTGCGCTGGTTGTGGTTGAAAATGATGCAGTAGCGGGAATATTGTCTGAACGCGATTATATGCGCAAGATCACGCTGATGGAACGTTCCTCAGACAACACGTTGGTCAGCGAAATCATGACTGCAAAAGTTTTTACAGTTGATAAATCATTTAGTGTAGAAGATTGCTTACAGCTCATGACAGACCGACATTTACGTCACCTTCCAGTGGTCGAAAACGGTAAACTTCAAGGGCTTATTTCAATTGGTGACTTGGTCAAGGCTGCTATGGAAGATCAACGTCAGTTGATCGTACAGCTTAAGCAATATATCTCGGGTTAAGGCTATAAGTTTAAAGCCGTACACGCGCCTAGCACATCGT
Organism: Acinetobacter sp. V89_7; assembly: GCF_029967895.1. Classification (NCBI taxonomy): domain Bacteria; kingdom Pseudomonadati; phylum Pseudomonadota; class Gammaproteobacteria; order Moraxellales; family Moraxellaceae; genus Acinetobacter; species Acinetobacter sp. V89_7. The sequence goes on along the minus strand of NZ_JASCAJ010000017.1, from coordinate 482,803 downwards.
TGAAGGTGGCTAAGCGTGTGTTTTAGTCACAACATCAATAAATAAAAGCACCTTCATCAATCATTATCGAGATAAATAACGTGTCATGTCCTCAACCCCTTTGAGGGTCATGGGATACATATGCTTCTCAAAAATTTCATCAATCTGTGCAATGGTTTGTGTGTATTTCCAATATCCTTCTTCTTCTGGATTTAACCACGCAGTCTTATCAAAGTGCTGACGCAAACGGCGTAACCACACTTCACCTGACTCATCATTCATATATTCTACCGAGCCACCAACCGATCTTAATTCATATGGCGCCATACTGGCATCACCAACAAAGATCACACGATAATCACGGCCATAAGTATGCAACAAGTCCCAAGTGTTTAAGCGACTTGAGGTACGTCGATAATTATCCTTCCAGACGTAATCATATAAACAATTATGGAAATAAAAGTATTCAAGTGTCTTAAATTCAGTCTTTGCAGCGCTAAATAATTTTTCACATTGCGCCACATGGGCATCCATCGAGCCACCAACATCAAATAACATCAATACCTTAATGCGATTGCGTCGCTCTGGAACCATTTGCACATCTAAAATGCCTTGCTTGGCTGTTTCATGAATAGTTTTGTCGACATCTAGCTCTTCGGCAGCACCTTGACGCGCAAATTTACGTAATCGCCTTAATGCGAGCTGCATTTGCCGAGTACCTAAAACTTGCTCATCATCCAGATTTTGATATTTGCGTTGTTCCCAAACCTTAACCGCAGATTTTTTTCGCCCCGGCCCACCAATGCGAACACCCTCGGGATGATCGCCAAATGCACCAAATGGTGAAGTACCCCCTGTGCCAATCATCCGATTGCCACCTTGATGCTTCTTATGCTGTTCTTGAAGACGTTCTTCGAGCATTTTCATTAGTGCCTCGATCGAGCCTGCCTTTTCAAGTGCCTCTCGTTCTTCAGACGATAAATGCTTTTCTAATAGTTCTAGATCGAACCAGTCTTTGGGGAGTTTTTGAACCTGTTTAAGCAGCTCATCAAGATCATAGGTTTCGATACCATCAAAATAGTCTTTAATGGCACGATCAAATTTATCGAAGAAACGTTCGTCTTTGACCAAAATAGTTTTGGCCAATTCATAAAATTCCTCTTGATCCGCAAAGACAACGCCTTGAGCAATCGCCTGATTAAGATCAATCAACTCACGTGTTGTGACCGGAACACCATACTTGCGTAGCGTATAAAACAATCGAACGAACATGGCGCACCATCCTTAACGACGTGTCATAAATGCTAGTCGTTCGAGTAACTGTACATCCTGTTCATTTTTAATCAATGCGCCATATAACGGAGGTATGGCCTTAGTACGATCATGATTGCGTAAGATATCTTCAGGCATATCATCGGCCATAAGCAAGCTGAGCCAGTCGATCAGTTCTGAGGTAGAAGGTGGCTTCTTTAAATTAGGCACTTGTCTGAGTTTAAAGAAAATCTGAAGTGCTTCATTGACCAAGGTATTTGAGATCTGCGGAAAATGCACATCAATAATTTCGCGCATAGTCGCTTCATCTGGAAATTCAATATAATGAAAGAAGCAGCGGCGCAAAAATGCATCGGGTAGTTCTTTTTCATTATTCGAGGTAATAATCACGATCGGACGTTGAATTGCACTAATCGTTTCACCAGTTTCGTACACGTAGAAAGACATTTTATCTAGTTCGTGCAGTAGGTCATTTGGAAACTCGATGTCGGCTTTGTCAATTTCATCAATCAACAACACACATCGCTCCTCGCTACGAAAAGCTTCCCATAATTTGCCGGGTTTAATATAGTTTTTTATATCATAAACACGATCATCGCCTAACTGACTGTCACGCAAGCGAGAAACGGCATCATACTCGTAGAGGCCTTGCTGTGCCTTCGTGGTAGATTTGATGTGCCACGTAATGAGCTTCATGCCTAAACTTTGCGCGACTTCTTCTGCCAGTAAGGTTTTACCAGTGCCCGGTTCACCCTTAATCAACAGCGGCTTTTGCAAAGCGCGCGCTGCTTTTACTGCCAGTTTAAGACCTTCAGTTGCAATATACTGATCTGTACCCGTAAATTGTTGTGCGTCGACAGTCATGTTTTACCTTTATTTTTATTAAACAGAGGATGTGTCCTTGTTTGCGCTATAATTTGACCATAAATAGCCAATCAATAACCCAAGTCCTGTTACAAATAAAATTAAAGACAAATTTGCCCAAATAAGCGGTTGCTCTTTGGTGAGTACACCAAAAATCACACCAAAAATAGCAGGTGCAATTCCGGCATTCACTCCTTCAGAAATTGTGGGCGTGGCCAGTACGGCAAACAGTACAATCCACGTTACGCCACCAATCAGTCGCGGCAAGCGTTTTGCGATACTGTACCAGCACCACAAAACAATTAGGGTTCCGCCCACATAAGCGGTTATGGCAATGCTGTCTTCAGGAACTGAATCCAGCACTGAAAGTAAGCCGCTCCAAATTCCTGCAAGTTGTTCAAGCACCACGTAATCCCTCTGGCTCATCAGATAAGTTGATAAACCCTTCTGGCGGCATTTGGATAAAAAAGCCTTTTGTTTCAAGTGAATCGAGGACATGCAAAACATTGACACGTGCAAGTTTGCGTGTTTGAGAAAGCTCAAGATGCATGACAAATGTCGGACGACCAAATGCCGTACGCAATGTTTCAGGTAAGATTTCTAAAGGATCTTTGCCTTCTACATCATCATTTGGGTAATCTGGACGAGCTATATAAACGTACATCTCATCTTTCTTACTCGATCTGTAAATATCACAGTGCATAAATCACAACTCTCAAAACTCTAAAAAAGCATACATTAAAAAAATCAACAGATACATGAATGTTTTTCAACGCACCAGTCGTACCACATTTTAAATTTCTATCTTCATTTGCGTCGATAGATACTGTTCATCTTGTTGCAGAATCGCAATCAAAGGCTCGGTCAAAAGGCGATAGCGCCAGCCAAGCAGATATTCGGGTAATTCATCTTCGTGGCGATGAAACACCACATGTTGATACAACGCATTTAACCATTTCTTACGCAGCAAGACTTCTTTGGGTACCTGCGTTTCATTCACGACATTGTCAATCAATTGATTCATTTTACTTGTAATTTCTTGAGATGAATGTCGGATAGGTCTGGCCATACGTAGTGGCCATTCGTGCTGCTCAGGTAAAAATTTAAGTAAATCTAGAATAGTTTTGCCATGCTCTCGCACGATATTGGGACGGATATCCTTAACTTGCGACAACTGAAAGGTATTTTTTGGATTTTTTTCGACCAGATCAATCATGGTCGCATTTTTTAAGATAAAACTGCGTGGCTGGTTGATCGCCTTAATCAGTTGTTCACGCCACACAGTGAGTTGCTGTAACTGCATCAGTTGACGCCGAGAATGGCGATAATTCGCAACATCGGTATACAGTAAATGCTGGGGTGTTTCGGTTCCAATTTCTTTGGTCAGATGCCGGCAATCTTCGATCACGAAATCGCACAATTGTTTGGCCTGTAATTGCGCTTTGATTTCATCAGACAATTGTAAAATATACAGTACGTCATTGGCGGCGTATTGGAGCTGTTCTTCACTGAGTGGTCTTGCGAGCCAGTCAGATCGGGTTTGATCTTTTTCGATATCAATATTTAAAATGAGTTTGAGCGCGGCCTGATAGCTCACTTGCAAACCATGGCCTAAAAAAGACAATCCCACTTGGGTATCAAATACATTGTCTAGATATTTACGCTGCGCATAGTGATAAATCAGATCGATATCTTCGCCGCAGGCGTGAAAAACGTTTTGCTCTGCTGCAAAAAGCTTATTCCAAAATTCACTTAAATCGAGTGTGGCCCCATCGAGTAAAAAGACAGTACCATTTAAATTGATTTGAAAAACACCTAATTTAGGCCAAAGCGTATCCACTTTGATGAACTCTGTATCCAGCCCATACACTGAACATTGGTTCATGATTGATAAAACATCAGCAAGTTGATCTTGCTGCTGGATAAACTGAAACATTTTTTCCCGATTTAGCCACAAGGTGCATTTAATATTCTGGCATATATATACCACTTCAATTGCAACTTTTGCCAGACAAACTATTCCTAATATTTTATTTTTTAGACAAACCCACAAAATCGCTTATTTTATAAGCACATTCTTCATTTTATAGTGACCTGCACATTCTAAAATATGCAGGTTCAAATAGACCAAATGATAAAAATCATTCAAAAAGACTATTTCATTTGCATTCGATTATGCACAGCCTGACTCAGGGTATGGCTATCGACATATTCAAGCTCACCGCCTTGAGGTACACCTTGTGCAATGCGTGTCATATGGATCGGTAAATGCTTGGTGGCTTCGAGCAAATAGTGCGCAGTTGCCTGACCTTCTACCGTTGCATTGGTTGCTAGAATCACTTCTTCAATTTCACCCTGACTCAAACGGTGAATCAGTTGCGGAATACCGATTTCTTCAGGCCCAATACCATCTAGAGGCGACAGATGTCCACCCAATACATGATATTTACCGCGAAAGCTTCCGCTTTGCTCTATGGCCATGACATCTGCGGGTGATTCCACCACACAGAGTACCTGCCCATCACGTTCATTAGATAAGCAAATATCACAGACCTCATTTTCAGTCAGTGAATTGCAAATACGACAGGCATGAATATGACTTGAAGCTTCATGTAGCGCATGAGACAGCGCAAACGCGCCTTCTCTATTTTTCATGAGCAGATGCAAAGCCATGCGCTGAGCCGATTTCGGCCCAACACTTGGTAAAATTCGCAGTGCTTGAACAAGTTGTTCAAATCGATCGCTAAACACGCTTTATGGGTCCTTAAAATAAACCAGATAGGCCAGGCGGTAAGCCCATGCCTGCATTTGCACCTTTCATTTTTTCTTCTGCAACTGCTTCAGCTTGACGTACCGCGTCGTTTACCGCAGCAGCGATTAAGTCTTCAATCATGTCAGGTTCATCTTGTAGCAGATCCGGACTAATCTCGATACGTTTAACAACAAAACGGCCTGTCATGGTCACTTTAACTAAACCACCACCCGCTTCTGCCTGTACTTCGGTTTTTGCAAGCTCTTCTTTGGCCTTTTTGGTATTGGCTTCCATATCTTTTTGCATGCGCTGTGCTTGCTGCATAAGCATATTAATGTTCATCGGGATTCCTCCAAAAACAGTAAATTTGTTTGACTCTATATAAATTAGATCAGACCAAGTCCGCGTTCGATATCACGGATGATATCAGATACATCTTCCAAGCCCGCAGATAAACGAATCAAACCTTCTTGAATACCGGCGGCCTGTTTCGCTTCAGGCGATAATTTACCATGGGTTGTGGTTGCAGGATGCGTAATCGTCGATTTGGCATCACCAAAGTTACCTGTAATTGAAATAAATCGAGTGTTATCGATTACTTTCCACGCACCTTCACGGCCACCTTTCACCACAAAAGAAACAATGCCACCAAAACCTTTTTGCTGCTTGGCTGCACGTTCATGACCAATATGCTCTGGTAAACCCGCATAATAGACTTTTTCCACTTTCTCATGTTGGTTGAGCCATTCCGCGATTTTTTGTGCATTTTCACAATGCACTCTCATTCTGAGTTTCAGTGTTTCAAGCCCTTTAAGGAAAATCCATGCGTTAAAAGGACTCATCGATGGCCCTAATGTACGTACCACGCCAAAGACTTCCTCAAGCAACTTATGGCTACCTGTGACTGCACCACCTAATGCACGGCCTTGCCCATCGATGTATTTGGTTGCAGAGTAGATCACCAAATCTGCCCCTAATTTGAGAGGCTGTTGCAATACAGGTGTACAAAAGCAGTTGTCGATCACCAGCATGGCATTTTGTGAATGAGCAATTTCTGACAATGCGGGAATATCAGCAACCTCAGCTAACGGATTCGATGGCGACTCTGCAAATAAGATTTTTGTTTCAGGACGTAAGGCATTTTTCCATGCATCCATGTCGTTTAAATCGACAAAGGTAACCTCTACACCGAATTTTGCGATGTACTTTTCAAACAAAGCCACAATTGAACCAAAAACGGCACGCGAACAAATGACATGATCGCCCGCTTTTAAAAATGCCATACAAACTGACAAAATTGCGCCCATTCCCGAGCTGGTCGCAATCGCACGTTCTGCACCATCCATTGCCGCTAGACGCTTTTCAAACATGGCCACCGTTGGATTGGTAAAACGAGAATAAATATTGCCCGACACTTCACCTGAAAATTTTGATGCCGCTTCAGCTGCATTTTTATAAACAAAAGATGACGTCAAATAAATCGGCTCGGCATGTTCACCTTCAAAGCTGCGGTTATGACCGGTTCGAATGGATAATGTGTCTACTTGATATTCTAATTCATCGTCATGGCTATGCATTGCTGTGCTCTCAGTCTTAAGACCGCTCATATAAAAATGCCAACATTTTGAGCGTGTCATGTATTTAAGGTCAAGGTAAAAGATCAATTAATCGCTTAGACTGCATCCAAACCCTTTCGGATTTTGGAAAATGCAAAGAATGGATTCACTCAAATCCCTTATTCACAACCAGCAGATCAAGCTTAAACATCTTTCGGCTCGACTCTTTAGGGAAGAATCTCTCGTTATTTCTCAAACTACGCCTTATCAGGTGATTGGTGAGTTTGGGCAAACACGCATCCGCTATTATGCAGCAAGCACCAAACGATATAAAGAACCTCTGGTTTTTGTTGCACCGCTTGCCATCAACATGGCCATTTACGATCTTTATCCGTATCGCTCATTGATTCGTTACTTTCAAGAAAACGGATTTGATATCTACCTGATTGACTGGGGCCGTTTAAGCTATCGTGATCGACATCTGAATTTTTTATCGTTTATCGATGACGCCCTACCGCGTTATTTAAAGATGATTTGCACACATGCCAAAAGTGATCAGGTGTCGTTGCATGGCTGGAGTATGGCTGGGATTTTTGTCATGCTCTATAGTGCCTTGCATCATGCGGAGCATGTAAAAAACCTGATTGTACTGGGAAGCCCTATCGATAGTTATGCCTCGGGAAGAATTGGCAAGCTGTATCGTTTTGTTCATAACACCATCCAAAAAAATCCGTCTCTTGAGCGTCGTATTTATGCAGGTTTACCCAAAAAACTGATTCATACGCCGGGCGTGTTAAATGCGTTGGGATTTAAAATTTTAGATCCTAAAGGCTGGATTGATGGTCACGTACAGTTACTTAAAAATCTTGAAAGCAAAAAACTGGTTCAGGAGCATGCCACACTGAGTCACTTTTTAAATAACATGATTGATTATCCGGGGGGAATCAATCAGGACATGCTATTTAATGTTTGGCTACAAAATCCATTAAAAGATGGCAAAATTCAGCTTAAAAATACCATAGTCGATCTAAAGAATATTGATTGCGCGCTTTTGGTGGGTGCAGGTCGTTCCGATCAGCTCGTCACAGCAGACGCGGTAAAACCATTAATTAAATTGACAAACAGTACAGATGTCACGTTTACTCTTATTCCGGGTGGACATCTGGGTTTGATGTCGAGCCAAGCCAGTTCCGAAGAGTTTTGGCCGCAGTTTAAAGATTGGTTAATACAACGTTCAACGCAAATAAAGAAAGAGTAAATCTATGATTCAATCAGTTGCATTTATCGGTTTAGGCGCTATGGGATATCGTATGGCGTCGCATTTACCGAAGCATTTTGACACGGTCTATGTATGGAATCGAAACTTTGAAAAAGCCAAACAACACGCCAATGAGTATGGTACTCAGGCAGTTGAACTTGAACAGGCTGTACAAGCCGATGTTATTTTTTCATGTTTACCTACCAGTACAGATGTCGAAAACCTGATTGAATCGTTACAACTTAAACCCGGCACTATCTGGGTAGATTGTACCAGTGGCGTGCCAGACTCAGCGCGCACCTTGTCTGAAACACTTAAAGCCCAAAATGTAGATTATCTCGATGCACCAGTGAGCGGTCAGACCATTGGCGCCGAAAATGCAACACTTACCGTGATGGTCGGTGGTGATGCCGCTGCCTTTGAGCGTGCCTATCCGGCGATGCAAGCGATTGGCAAATTGATCAAACATGTAGGTACATCTGGTGCGGGCTTTGCCGTGAAGGCCGTCAACAACATGTTGCTTGCAGTTAACCTGTGGTCGGTGGCAGAAGGATTTACTGCACTCAAAGCCCACGGCGTTAATTTAAATGAAGCGCTAGACTGCATCAATGCCTCAAGCGGAAAAAGTGGCGTGACTGAAACCGTGTTGCCTCAGCGTGTGTTAAATCGAAGCTTTCCGGTCACATTTGCACTTCCGCTCTTAGCAAAAGACACTGGAATTGCATTAGATTTACTGCAATCTGCAAAACTTCCTGCACCAGTGATAGGATTAACGCAAAGCCTGATTCAGGCCGCAAGCGCAACAGCCGACGAAAATAGTGATTTTTCTGCGGCTGTAAAGTTTTATGAATCTTGGAGCAAAATCACACTTGAATAGCCAAAATTCTAAAAGTCGCATGCTTTTACTATAAGCTATTCATACAAGTCATTTTTAGGTAAGAGAATCATCTAGTGTTCTTTTACCTTTTTTATTCTTTTCTGTCACCCAAAGGGTAATGACACCATCGACCACCAACACGCCATCGGCTGTGTGTGCCTGAACCTTAATTTCAAAATCACCCGTATGCCAATCTTGTGCAATCGAAGCGGTCAGCTTGATATCTGAATCGGCCTTCGCCAAATAACTGACTTGCATTCCTTTGGGTAACCAACGTAAATGTTTTGGAACAGATGCTTCTGCCAATACGCCCATTACAAATTCAAGCCCATTACAAATGGCAATCACGTGCACTGTACCAATATGATTTTCTAAAGATCTTCTTTTCTTGATATGGGCGATACAGCTTTGCGTATCTAAATGCTCAATCACAGGATCAACTGTTTTAAAATAAGGTGCGACCCGACTCACTACTTTAGATAAAACCGTTAAACCACCCGGTATGTGGCGGAGTGATTTAAATAGCGCCAATACATCATTTTCATGTGGATGCGGCTGCTTTAAAAATTTTGCTTTTAAACTTGAAATATAATGACTCATGTCTTTGCTCTTTTGAGAATTTGATTGCATTACACTGGGGTGATCTTAATTGCCGTACTCAAATCACGCACTAAACTGAAATTGAGGGTATCACCCAGATGCACTTTTGATAACAATAAAAACTGAACCACTCGTTTAAAACCATAAAAACTAAGCTATTTTTATCGCTTCATGAAGTATTACAGGAAGTATCGGCGCTTTTTTACAAGATATGGATGAAATATGAAGCGAAATTACACTTGAGTAATTATTCAGCATTGAATTATTTTTGAAACCCCTTATATTGGGAAATAGGTCGTTACAATTAAGTCGACGATACAAGAGGAAAAGCGCATGAATAAGCTTGCTGTTGCATTTTTTACTGGACTCATTACCTTAAGTGGTGCCTCAGTGTTCGCTGCAACACCTGAACAAGAGTGTAAAAAACTGCAAGATGATTACAACCTCATTTATGCAGCAAAAGGCTTCTGCTTTAAAGATCCGGAAGCGAAAGCCAAATATGGTAATGATAACTGCTTTACCACCAAGCCAAAGTTTTCAGACAAAGAGCAGCAACGACTTGACCAGATCAAAGATCGTCAGAAAGAATTGAACTGTAAATAATCCCTGCTGTTGATGTTGATAAGGAATAAACATGGCTTACGATGACCAAAACATTTTTGCGCGTATTTTACGTGGTGAACTTCCGGCTATAAAAGTGTATGAAGATGATCACGTGCTTGCATTTATGGATATCATGCCTCAGGCCGATGGTCATACACTTGTGATACCAAAAACTCCTGCTGAAACTCTGCTGGATTTACCAGCTGATGCAGCAGCCTACACCATTCAAATTGTGCAAAAAGTTGCGCAGGCAATTGAGAAAGCACTTGATGCCAAAGGCATTGTATTAATGCAATTATCTGGTGCGGCGGCAGGTCAAACGGTTCCACACGTACACTTTCATCTGATTCCAAGTTCAATTCATGAACTCGGCCGCCATGCAGCCCAAATGGGTGATCAAGAGAAAATTGCTGGGTTTGCAGAAAAAATTAAAGCTGCACTCTAGTCGTTATAGAAATTAAAAGGAGCTTCGGCTCCTTTTTTTATTGGTCAATTTAAGCATAGAGAATAAAAATAAGTTTTCCATAACTCGTCATTAAATTGTCACTTAGTCTTCACCCCTTTGTAACAAAGTTTGCAGATACTGCTTAGCAAGTTGGTGAGCTTATGTAACTTTTTGTACAGAAGCAAACTTATAAAAGTGAATTGGATCTTCTGCCAGTTACAAAAAATCGTGGAGATATTTAATGAAAAAATTGCTTCTTGTTGCTGCTGTTTCAACGTTGGGGTTTAGTACTGTTCAAGCTGCACCTACACTATATGGTAAGTTGAACGTGACTTTGGATCAGGCTGACAATTTCGACTTTGCAGGCAACAACGTGACAGCGCTTAACTCAAATGCTTCACGTATCGGGATTAAAGGCGAAGAAAAATTAACCGATAAACTTTCTGTACTTTATTTGGCAGAATGGGCAATTTCGACTGATGGTTCTGGCTCTGACGGTGACTTGAATGCGCGTAACCGTTACTTGGGCTTAAAATTCAAGGATATCGGCAGCCTTAAAGCAGGTAAATACGATTCTTACTTTAAAACTGCGGCGGGTAACAACCAAGACATCTTTAACGATCACACCATTTTGGATATGACCTCTGTACTACATGGTGAAGAGCGTCTGAACAACGTGATTGGCTTTGAAACTGATAAAAATCTGATTATTCCGGGTTTGCAGTTCAATATCATGGCGCAGCAAGGCGAACAAAATACTGGTGACAATACTGCTTTGGGCCAAGAAGGCAAACGTAATGGCTTTGGTGACAGTATTTCAACCTCACTCAGCTACGAAAACAAAAATTATGGTTTGGCTGCTGCTATTGCAGGTAACTTTGGTGTGGCTGGTAAATACAATGCCTACAACCTTTCTGGCATTTACTCAGATGCAATCCGACTGACTGGTTCGGTTGATTTTGCAACTTATGGTCTAGATGGTTTTGTGGTAGGTGCGTTATGGCAAAATGCCAAACCAACTGACGATACTGTATCGACCACTGCAGGCTCTGTTGTGACCTCATACCGTGGCCTTGAAGAAGATGCTTATGGTATTACTGCAGCGTATGCGTTCCCATCAACACCATGGAAACTCAAAGCTGAATATATTGCCTCAGATACGTCTGTAGATACGCGTTCAGATCGCAAGATTTCACAATATGGCCTTGGGGTAGACTACAACCTCAATAAGCAAGCCCGCTTGTACGGCGTATTGGCTCAACAAAAACGTGACTGGTTAGCTAGCGATGATAAGCGTACCGTGATTGGTTTAGGTATGGAATACAATTTCTAAGCCTTACAGCTTATATAAAATAAAAGGGCTAATGCCCTTTTATTTTTTTAAGAAACCCGAAACCAAATTAAGCACATTTTGAATATCTTGATTGGCTTCTTGTGAGTTAGTCTTATCGCCTTGAGGCGTTAACGAGTTGATAATTTGTGGCAAAACTGACGAAATAGCACTATATACATCCTGCTTAGGTGCTTGAGTTTGCTGTGCCACCTGCTCGACCTCTTGATCATCAAAAAGCTGCTCAACCTGCTCCTTAGCCACATCATGGTTATTGGTTTGCTGAGGATCCACCCAGCTTTGCACCTGAGTACCCAGACCTGCATTTTTAAGCTTATCGAGCGCGCCTTGCAAACCACCTTGCTTTTGAATCCATGCCAAAATAAGTGGTACAACTGCAATCAGTAACGTTTGCGCTGTACTTTTGCCTGCTCCCGTTGCCGATGTATTTGAGCTGTTTCCAAACTGATTGAGCACTGAGCTTAAAATCCCGCCTAATCCGGTATTGGTATTTTGCTGCGGATTCGCTTGTTGCTGCTGCGTTTGGCCACTGAGTTGCCCAAGTACACTACCTAAAATCCCACCCAATCCACTATTTTGCGAAGATTGGGAATTATTGCCAAGCGCCTGCTTTGCGAGCGTTTCAACAATATTTTTTAAATCCGTCATTGTTCGAATCCTGCCATCATTTTTTCTATCGTCTTAGACAGCATAGAAAAAGCAGAGAGTGGATTCAAAATACAATTTGTATTTTTTACTTAACAATGGTGTATTACCAACGAAATTTATCCCAGTTTTCAGGGTTGGCCCAAAATTTGGAGTTAAACCAATCTGGTACATGTTTATAGGTCAAAATGTTAAATTGCCATAACGCAAAATCTGCATCGTGAATGGTTTTATCAATTAACTGGGTAAATCCTAATGAACGCAATAATTTCTCGTCTTGTCTTTTACTGACCACCACAATCCGTTTGGCCATTAAATCACGCAAACGGACCAGTACTTGCGCTTTTTCTGTCTCTGAAATGTTTTGCATTTCAGCGGTATCAAAAACAACAAAACCCAAATCATAACGCTGCGTAAAAGGAAGACTTAAAAACGCATTTACGCTAAAATAATGCCACTGAATTGCGCTATTTTGGTCAATATTCTGACCTATACAAAGTGCAGTATGTATGGGCTGTTCACTTGATAAATCGTCTAGCATAGAAGTGATGACATTCTGTTCAGCCATAACTGCAACCTTTCTTGATGAGAGTTTAAATTCATGGAACTACAAGGCATTTGCCATAAAATGCACGCAGCTGCCAAAGACTGTAGTGTAACTGATCCGCACACAAGCAAGGCAAATGTTGAATACAAATTTGTTTTAAATCGTTCAGAAGTTGATCTTCCATTTGTACCGGGTCAAGAAGTCGAAATTGAATGGACAGGTAATATTTATTGCACTTCTTGTGGTGCTAAAACACCTAAATCATATGCACAGGGTCACTGCTTTAAATGCTTTAAAACCAAAGCAGAGTGTGACCTATGTATTATGAAGCCCGAAACCTGTCATTATCATTTGGGTACCTGCCGTGAAAATGAGTTTGCACACAATGTGTGCTTTCAGCCGCATATCGTTTACTTGGCGAATTCAAGTGCATTAAAAGTGGGAATCACTCGTATCAGCCACATGCCAACCCGATGGCTTGATCAAGGTGCGACACAAGCCTTACCTATTTTTCGTGTTGGTTCGCGTCGTTTATCGGGTCATATCGAAACTTTATTTGGCTCTCAGGTTGCAGATAAAACTGACTGGCGTAAGCTACTGAAAGGTGAAGCAGAGCCGCTAGACCTTATAGAGCAACGCGATCAGCTTGTGCAAGAATTTGCACCTAAAATTCAGGCGATTCGGGATGAGTTTGGACAAAACCTTGAATTTAATGAAACGATTGAATTGCTTGAAAATGAAAAACCACGCGAATTTATTTATCCGGTAGAGCAATATCCAGAAAAAATTAAATCATTGAATCTGGATAAAACCCCTACCATTCGTGGTGTTTTACACGGGATTAAAGGTCAATATCTGATTTTTGAACAAGGCGTGATCAATGTTCGAAAATATTCAGGTTATGAGCTGATTATTCGTACTTAAATTCAGTTAAAGGAGCTAATCGCTCCTTTTTTTAGGTCTGAATCAATTTCAAAATTGCATCTACAGGGTTTTCTGTATCACCCGAAATAAGTTGTTTATGCATACTCAAGTGCTGCAAGGCTTGCAGTTGAGCCGTTTCCGTATGCATGAGCCTCTCTATTTCATTGGCTAAACGCTCGGGAGTCGCATCAGACTGAATCAGTTCTTCGATGACTTTCTTGCCGGCTATAATGTTGGGTAAAGAATAATACTGAATTTTGACCAGAAGTTTGGCAATGATATAAGTGATGGTATTTAACTTATAAAAAGTGACCATTGGACGGTGTAGCAGCATCGCCTCTAAGGTTGCCGTGCCTGATGCCAAGGCGACAACATCACTGGCATTCATCACCTGACGACCAATCTTAGATTCTTTGTCCTGATTTTCGAGCACATGGATTTTTTTCGCCCATGAACTTGGCTTACTTCGCAAATGGGCTTGGATCTGAGCTTTACGTTGCTCATTAATGGCGGGCATTAAAAATTCAAGTTCAGGATGTTGATTCGAAAGACGCTCGGCTGCTCCCATTAAAAGCGGCATTAATCGTTCGACTTCGCCCTTACGACTTCCCGGTAAAAGTGCAATATAAGTTTTTTCAGGATCAAGATTTAAGGCCTGTTTTGCTTCAACTAAAGGATTCTTTAATGGTAACTGCTTGGCCAGAGGATGTCCCACAAAAGCAGCATTTACCTGATGCTGCGCATAAAAATTTTTCTCGAATGGAAATAGGCACAGCACCAAATCAATCGTTTTTTTAATGCCATGTACCCGACCTTGCCGCCAGGCCCAAACAGACGGACTCACATATTGAACGGTTTTAATCGGAAGATTATTTTCTTTTAATGTTTTAGAAAGACGTAAATTAAAATCTGGTGCATCGATGCCTATAAATACATCTACCGGGTTCTCTGTCCACTTTTGTACCAAGCCATCTCGGACCGCAAAAAGTTTTTTTAAGTCTTTAAGTACTTCAACGATACCCATCACCGATAAGGTTTCCATCGGATAATAGCTTTTAAATCCTTCGGCGATCATTTGTGGGCCACCAATGCCTTCAAATTCTGCATCAATGCCTTGCGCTTTAAAGCTGCGCATTAATTCAACGCCTAGCGTATCGCCAGATACCTCACCAACCACAATTCCGATTTTTAATTTTTGGATAGACAAATGACGAGCCTTTTAACGAATTCACAAACACGCTTTGATAGTAACATACTCAAATTTGGAAAATAATTTTTCTATTCATGAGTGCCTTGAGGGTAGCAAAAAATTAAACCATGAATTCAAAATAACGTTGATTCATTATTTTACAATCCAAATTAACGATAAATAAATGATTGTGAGTTACATAAACAAACAATAAAATTAATGATAATTATTTTCATTCGTAAATATGGATATGAACGCACCACGCTCCCACCTGTTTAAACTTTCTGTCGTTGCGCTGGCAATTTCTCAAGTGCAATTGAGTTATGCTGAAGATGCCACATTGCCAGTCATCAAATTGCAAGCAGAATCAAATGCCGAGCAAAGTTCTGAGCAGACCAAAGCATACATCATAAAAAAAAGCAGCAGTGCAACCAAACTCAACATCGATGCGCAGGAAACACCCCAAACGATCAATGTAGTTACACGCCAGCAAATTGATGATTTTAAGTTAAATTCGACGCGAGATGTTTTGGCTCATACGCCTGGCGTAACTGTACTGAATCAGGAAACCGAACGAACGACATATATGTCACGTGGCTATGAAATTTCAAATATCCTTACCGATGGCGTTGGCTTTCCATTAACCAAATACAATTACAACAATACCAACCCAGATACCTATTTTTATGATCGTGTGGAAGTCGTAAAAGGTGCAGATGCGCTCAATAGTGCTTTTGGAGACCCTGGTGCAACCATCAATAATATTCGCAAGCGTCCAACTAAAGATTTTCAGGCGAGTGCAGGCATAAGCTATGGTTCTTGGAATACCCAGCGTTATGAAGCCGATATGTCTGGATCACTGACTTCAGATGGAAGTGTCCGTGGTCGAGTCATGGGTTACGAGCAAACTGGTGACAGTTATCTCGATAAATACTCACTGGAGAAGAATGGTTTTGCAGGAATTTTAGATGCTGATTTGACAGAAAGCACCACATTTACAGTGGGTTATAGCGAGCAAAATCATTTACCAAATGCCAATAATTGGGGAGCTTTGCCACTCTTAGATGGTCAAGGTCAACAAATCAGTTACAGCCGTAGTTATAACCCTGCACCAAATTGGGCATACTGGGACGGTAAAATCCAAAACGCATTTGCTGAACTCAAACAAAAACTTGGCGATACATGGACTGCCAAGCTGACCTATAATTATGAAAAAAATAAAAAAGACAGTCGACTACTGTATTACTACGGCTATCCGAATGCTGATGGCTCAAATGTCTCACTTTATGCAGGAGGTTATAAGGAAGTAAATCGTCGTAATCAATACAACTTTGACTTGAGTGGCGAATATACGCTCTGGGGCAAAAACCACGAAGCTAGCGTTGGCTACAGTCATGTCAACAGCAAACAAAAAGATCAGCAATCGACTGGCTTTATTAATGACAGCAATGTGAATAATGACTACTCACAAGGTTATTTAAGACAACTTACCACCAATTGGGCCAGTTGGACACCTCAATCGGTCACATGGTCAGATTTTGCCGAATCTGCTAATTATGAGCAAAACGTCGATTCAATCTATGCAGCGACGCGCCTGCATTTATCTGAAAAGCTCAAATTTATTTTAGGTGGTAATTACATTAAGGCTGAGAGTAAGGGAATAAGTTACGGTTCAGATATGTCGTTTAAAGACGATAAGGTGTCACCATACGCAGGCATTACTTATAGCTTTACGCCTGAATACATGGGCTATGCCAGCTATACTTCAATTTTCAGACCGCAAACAGGAATTGATCAGGCAACCAATCAAGCACTTAAGCCAATCGATGGTAAAAGTTACGAGTTAGGCGTGAAAAGTACATGGTTAGATAATGCATTGGTAGGAAGTTTAGCCGTATTTAAAACCGAGCAGAATAATTATCCACTGAAATCTTCAGACGGAAATCCACTGAATAGGAAAACGCTAACAAGTGATCTGGAATCTCAAGGTGTTGAAGTCACCCTAGCAGGCCAAATCACTGATCACACCAATATAGCATTTGGCTACACACAATTTAGCCTGAAAGATAAAGTCAATGGTGGACAAGCACGTACCTATAATCCAAATCAAACCATCAACCTTTTGGCGACCTATACAGTGCCTGCATTGCCAAAACTCAAGCTCGGTGCAGGTTTGCGTTGGCAAGATGCCACAAAACAATCCGATGTAGGTTTAGGCACCTCTTACCTGATTAAACAAAATGCCTATACATTGATCGACCTGATGGCAAGTTACGATGTGAATGAACATTTGAGCATACAAGCCAATGGTAAGAATGTGACCAACAAAAAATATTTAAACAGCTTTCCAGACGGTCAGGCCTATTATGGCGAGCCTGCAAATTATACCGTCAGTGTAAAGTTTAAATACTAAGACTTTATGGCTATGAAGCAGCATGCTGCATAGCCAATTGCTGCTTTGGGAAACTGGTTACCATGAAAAAAACTGCACGTCTCGATTACACATACACCATGGCTGTAATCTATCGATTTATCCTTGCTTTTATAGTGGGTTTTGTTGCGACAGCACTGCTTTCAGTTGCCCTCACCTTTATTTTAAATTTAGTACAACCCAAAGCAGAGTCGATTTATCTCGCAGGCTTTCTTTCAATATTATTTTATGTATTTTTTGTGATCTTCTCTTTTTGTATTCATTCACTTGTCAAATTAAGTCTATTCAGTGGCTTAGTTTGCTTATTTTTCTACCTGCTCATTGTAGGAGTAGCTTGAGCCATGCAAAAAAATATTCGTCAATCTATGGCATGGTTACATTCTTGGACAGGTCTTTTACTGGGCTGGCTACTCTTTGCGATCTTTTTGATGGGTTCGATGTCGTATTACCGTCACGAAATCACCATGTGGATGCAACCCGAATTAGCTCAGTACGATGTCGCTCAAGAAACAGCCCTCAAAACAGCCTATCAATATCTAGATGTGCATGCTCATGATGCTAAATCGTGGTATATCGGTGTAGCATCTGAAAAATCACCTGTGAATAATGTGTATTGGCAAAAAGCAGATGGTGGATTTGAACGCAAAACTTTAAATCCAGCCACAGGTCAAGAGCTGCAATTATCTGCGACCAAAGGCGGTGATTTCTTTTATGAATTTCACTTCCAGCTTTTTGGCGTACCCTATCTGGTTGGCCGCATCATTGTGTGTATTGCTGCCTTTATCATGTTGATTGCTTTGATTTCGGGCATTATCACGCATAAAAAAATCTTCACCGACTTTTTTACTTTAAGAACATTTAAATCGCAGCGCTCTTGGCTTGATTTTCACAATGTATCTTCTGTACTGGCTTTACCTTTTTTTCTGACCATTACATTTACCGGACTGGCCATTTTCTTTTATATTTACCTGCCTTGGGGGATGCAAAAACTCTATCCTGACGACCCCTTTCAGTATTTTAAAGAAATTCGTGCTAAAGCTACCGAGCAAACTGTTGTACCGAGTACACACCAAGATTTACCAATCAACACACTGCTTGCTACAGTACATAAAGAATGGGGCGATACAACATTAGATTCTGTAAGCGCGCAAAACCCGAACACTACACACAGTCAAATTACGTTCACGCAAAGCAAAGATGAAACGATTACCCAAAATCGTCCAACACTGACCTTAAATGCTCAAACTGGTGAAGTGATAGCCAACACTCGAAATGACAGTGCTATTGCAACATTGAGTTTTGGCGTATATGGCTTGCACATGGCAACTTTTGCACAACCCCTACTTCGCCTTGCCTTCTTTTTCTCGGGAATTTTGGGGTGTTTTATGATTGCCTCAGGATTATTACTATGGAGCTTAAAACGTCAATTACAAAACAAACAGCAGCGTTTTCATTTCGGGCATTATTTGGTAGATCGGCTCAATGTGGCGTCATTTGTGGGCTTACCGATTGCTATGCTGAGTTATTTATTTGCAAACCGCTTAACCGATGTACAGGCTTCTACAGCAAACTATGAAATTATCAGTTTCTTTACTGTCTGGCTCAGTAGTTTTTTACTGGCGCTTGTTACGCCAAGACAATTACTGTGGAAATCACAACTGAGCGTTTTTATTTTTTGTTCGATCTCTCTCGCATGTTTTAATCTGATGTATCTCCTTCAGCACGACTATGTTCATCATATCTCAAGCTATTGGATTTTTTTACGTATTGATCTTATGCTGATTATATTTGCCGGACTGGCTTTGTTTATTTTAAAAAATATTCATCCCATTCAAATGCATGCACACAAGAAATTAAGTAAAAAAATTCATTCTACCAAAAACACTAAAAATACTGAGGTCAATGCCTCATGATTGATCTGATTGCCTTTTTATTGATTTTACTCGGTATGTTCTTGCTTTACGCTGTGAGTACAAAACAGATAGAAAAAACCAAAAAATCAAGATTTCATCTACTCACCCGATCGGCATCCATCACCAGATGTATCGCTTGGTTATGTTTTCTTGCTGCGTGCGGATCACTTACTTATATTTACGGCAACAGCATTGGAATTGTGAGCTGGTTTATTTTTGCAACGCCGCTGGTTTTTTTATTGATTTGTACAGTAAACGATCTCAAAGCAAAAGCTAAATAATTGCTTTAGCGTTTTTTTGCATAAGCAAATCATTTTTCATCACAACCATTTATCTCAAAAAGTCATAAGATATGCATGTTTTGTGTATTTGGCTGATTAGTGAAATGTTTGGTCCTTTTGAGTTTATTTTGGCTGGTGTGTTAGTAGGGTTTTGCGTCGGTATTACAGGTGTTGGTGGCGGCTCACTGATGACACCTATTCTAATTAGTTTATTTAGAATTGAACCGCATATCGCGATTGGTACAGATTTGCTCTATGCCGCGATTTCAAAATTTTGTGGATCAATGGTCCATGCTAAAAAGCTCAATATTGTATGGCCAATCGTGCTTTGGTTAGCGGTGGGAAGTATTCCCGCGTCTTTTGCGACCTCTTGGGTACTTGAGCATTATTTGAGTCAATCTACACATTATAAAGCGGTCTTAACTATGGTATTGGGCTTTATGCTCACGCTTACGGGTATTTCTATTATTTTCCGCTCACGCATTGAAAAGTTTTTCATGCGCTTTCGTAAGCCAGATACCACTCAAATCAATGCTGAAAACCTCACCACCAATAAACGCATTTATGTAGTGATCATGGGTATCGTGCTGGGTGTGTTTGTGACCTTATCTTCGGTAGGTGCTGGTGCATTTGGAATCATGGCCTTGATTATCATGTTTCCAAACTTACCCATGATTCGTATTATTGGCTCTGATGTGGTACATGCCGTCTTGCTCACCTCGGTCGCAGGTTTAAGCCATATGAGTGCAGGTAATGTCGATTTCGTACTCCTGATGTGGTTATTGGTTGGATCTATTCCTGCCATCATTATTGGTACTTTAATCAGCTCAAAAATGCCAGAAAAACTGATTCGTAAAATTTTGGGTATCACCTTGTTTGCTTTGGGTGTCAATTTTATGATCAATCCAGTGAAGGCAAAACCAGTACAAAAACCTGCTGTTGTAGAACAGCACACACCTGAAAACACCACTAAAGTTTAAAGGATAGAACGGGTTAATCGATTTTTTTAAACGATTAATCCGTGCCAACTATAGCTTTATCATTCTCGTTTCATGGTATATTCAGTAAACAGAAAACCAGTAAGATCCAGTCAGTGACAGCAATGAATACTTTACAGTCCAATCCAGTTTCACAGCCAGATATCGATGATGTTAACATCAAAAGCATTCAACCTCTTGTAACCCCTGCCGAGCTAAAAGCAGAGTTGCCATTGACAGAAAGTGCCTATCAAACCGTATTACATGGTCGTGAAACCATTCGTAATATTCTTGATGGTTCGGACAAACGTGTCTTTGTTGTGATTGGCCCATGTTCTATTCATGATCCAAAAGCTGCTCATGAATATGCAGATCGTTTGAAAGTTCTCAGCGAAAAAGTAAAAGATACGCTTTACATCGTCATGCGCGTTTATTTTGAAAAACCACGTACCACAGTGGGTTGGAAAGGTTTAATTAACGATCCAGATATGGACGATTCTTTCAACATTGAAAAAGGGTTACGTATCGGACGCAAACTTTTACTTGAGTTGAATGAAAAAGGCTTACCTTGCGCAACTGAAGCTCTCGATCCAAACTCACCGCAGTATTATCAAGATTTAATTTCATGGTCAGCGATCGGCGCGCGGACAACTGAAAGCCAAACCCACCGTGAAATGTCGTCAGGTCTTTCATCGCCTGTAGGCTTTAAAAATGGTACCGACGGCGGTTTGACGGTTGCGACCAACGCGATGCAATCGGTTAAACACGGCCACAGCTTTTTGGGCCTCAATGAAAATGGTCAGGTTTCGGTTATTCATACCAGCGGAAACCCGTATGCACATGTGGTACTGCGTGGTGGTAATGGTAAACCAAACTATGATGCTGGCTCAGTCGCTGAAGCAGAAAACGCCTTGGCTAAAGCGAAGGTTAGCAATAAAATCATGATCGATGCCAGCCATGCGAACTCAAACAAAGACCCGTACTTACAGCCTCTGGTTCTAAAAAATGTGACCGAACAGATTTTAGAAGGCAACAAATCGATTGTTGGCCTGATGGTTGAAAGTCACTTAAAAGGTGGACGTCAGGATATTCCTGAAAATCTGTGTGATTTAGAGTACGGCAAATCTGTTACAGACGGCTGTATCGATTGGGACACCACTGAACAAGTGTTACTCGAAATGCACGAAACGCTCAAAACCGTTTTGCCTTCGCGTTAATTCCTTATATAAAAAAAGCTCTCATTCATGAGAGCTTTTTTTTACATTTCAAATTAATCAGTTGGATATATAATTTTCACTAATTTGATTCGATTGCCGTCCATTTCAATCACTTCGAAGTAAATTGTTTCGTACACAATCGAGGTACCCACCTGCACTTCTGTTTGGGTCTTGTCTAAGATCAAACCTGCCACACTGATATAGTCAGCATGATCTGGCATCAGCTCAATCATGCCTAACTCTAGCTCAAGCTGGTAAAGATCTAATAAACCATTGGCATGCCACGTACGCTCATCGACTTTAATCAAATCCAGTTGTTCGTCGGCATCTGGAAACTCACCCGCAATCGCTTCAAATACGTCTAGCGGTGAAATCAAACCTTGTACCACACCAAATTCATCACTGACCAAGACCAATGAACCTTTTGACGTTCTGAGTGTATTAATTGCATCAATCACTTTCATTTTTTCAAAAATGAAAATAGGTCGCTGACGTTTGAGTACATTCGAAAGTTCATCTGGATCATCTAAGGCATCAATCAAATCCTTAGCACGTGCAATTGTAATGACTTTATCCAGACTTCCTCGACATACCGGAAACAGACTATGTGGCACTGAGAGAATTTGTTCGCGGATAATGTCATGATCCTCATCGATGTTGATCCATGAAATTTGCGTGCGAGGCGTCATGATCGAGGCCACCGAGCGTTCTGCAAGTGTCAATACACCTCCAATCATATAACGCTCTTCACTCACAAAAAGGCCATCCGTATCTTTTTTATCAATTGGCGTACTGATTTCGTCTTTTTCACCCATCAGTTTAAAAATTGCATTCGCAGTCCGATGACGCAATGGAATTTTGGCTTGATGTTTTTCCACATTACGCTGCGAAAACTGATTAAAGGCTTCAATCAAAATTGCAACGCCAATACCCGAATAGATATACCCTTTTGGAATATGGAAACCAAAACCTTCTGCAATCAAGCTAATGCCGATCAGTAACAAGAAGCTTAAGCACAAGATTACTACAGTTGGATGTCGGTTAACAAAGTTAGTCAATGGTTTAGATGCGATGAGCATGACAATGACGGCAACAACAACGGCTGTCATCATGACATAAATGTTATCGACCATACCGATCGCGGTAATGACAGAATCTAAAGAGAAGACTGCATCAAGTACAATAATCTGCGTTACCACTGCCCAGAAACTGGCATAGGCCACTGAAGAATTTGTTTTGATTTCAGGCTTGCCTTCCATTTTTTCATGCAGTTCTGTAACAGCCTTGTACACCAAAAATAATCCACCAAAAAGAAGAATTAAGTCGCGACCAGAAAAACTGTAATCGAAGATAAAAACCAAAGGTTTGGTTAAAGTGACAAGCCATGAAATGACAGACAATAATGCCAAGCGCATGACCAAAGCCAATGAAAGGCCAATCACGCGTGCTTTATCACGTTGTTCAGGAGGTAATTTGTCGGCCAAAATGGCAATAAAAACGAGATTATCAATCCCTAAAACAATTTCCAATACAATTAAAGTAAGCAGCCCCACCCATATTCCTGGATCTAAAAGAAACTCCATCTTTAGATCTCCATCTTCTTATTTAAGGATGAGTAACACAATAACCTACACGGCGACGGATCCATATGGATAACCTCTACTTTTGAAAAACTTAAAATCATTATGCATAATTTTTTAAGGTTTTTTTAATTTTTTTGTGATTTTTAAATATTTTTTTACGTTCAATTTTTTAATTAAAAACAACTTATCGTATTTCTTTGTAAAACTGACAAAACAATCATCATTGAGTCAATCAAGTCTTTAAATCACCATTTATTTCACAAATTTTATTCATGTAAATACACTCAAGATGATTTTAAGTCAGCTTATTGATCAGTTTTTCTAATCAATTACTTGACATATGAAGTTGTTAAAATATCAAAAAATATGATCAATCTCTCAAAGTTACAAAATAATGTTTTAAGCATCAAATAAAAAGTAGAATTCATAAATTATAAAATCCGATAATGATTAAATAATAAACAATATATCAATATGATAAATATGGGAATTTTAATGAAAAAAATTGTGGGAATTTTATCATGAGTTAAATTATTATTTAATTTATCTATATATTTTGTGTAATTTTTATAGCAAGAAAATTACTCTACTTTTACAATTTTTATTTAAGGCAAGCTTAAATAATTTCTTTAAAGAATGACCAGTTAGGTTATATATTTTAAGCGCAAATTGAAAAAAATACGTTGCTTATAATTCAATATTTAAAATAAGATTACATTAAGGGATGAAAATTAAAACTGTTGAGGATGCAGCTATGACTAAAAAATATGATCGCTTCTTGCCATCAGAGAAGTCCTTCGACGTAAATAACTTTCCTTATTACTGGATCAGTCAAGTTCATGCCCAATATGTCATTAATATCGATAATGTGCTGAAAAAATACGGTCTCGATAATTCACGACGCCGCATCTTGCTGGCACTTTATTCAAGACCTAATGCCAGTGTTTCAGAGCTGTCTGAAATGGTGATCTCAAAAATGTCGACGACCACCAAAATTGTCTATCGCCTTAAAGATGAAGGCTATGTAAATACCTACTCTTGCGATGGTGATGCTCGAATTACACGTGTAGTGCTTACCGATCATGGTATGCAAATGATACACAAGATTAATGATTTGACTGGCGCTGTACTGGAGCAGTCTTTCGAAGGTCTAACGCCTTTGCAAATTGAAAAGATGATCGATGGCCTAAAAATCCTGTTTAGAAACCTTTCCAATTAATCAAAAAAATTCAGTTGATTGGTTTGCTTAGTGCGATTGAGCTTAGGAACATAGGCACATTCAAACTCTTCAACTGGAAAACCTTCAATAAAAGATTCAATATCTGGAATGGTCAAACTAAGCCACTGATCCAAGCGCTCTTCGGGAATCACCACCACAGAGCGCTTTACATCGCCTGGCTCATGGAACTCTCTCATCATAGGATGATCAATCGCATCCATGGTAATCATGGTCGCTGAACGAATCACTTGGTCATCAATCTTGCAAATCTCATAAAGTGCCGCAATAAAAAACGCTTTTTTATCCTTACGCCTTACACACCAACGCTGTGGTTTGCCTTGAATATATTTGGCTTCATAAAACTCAGTGACCGGAATCACGCCAAATTGACATTTGGTGGTTGGCTCAAAAAAACTTGCTTTCTGTAGTAGCGTTTCACTTCTGGCATTATAAGTTTTCTTGGCGATCGTAAGATCTGTTGCCCATTTAGGTACCAGACCAAACATGACCTCGCGCCATTGATATTCACTGTCTTTTTTAAACATTAATGGCAAGCTATAGCCCGGATAAACCTCATCCACATATTCAAAATCAATCATGGGCAACTGCTGTTGTTTCAATTGCTCCAATGTCAACGGTTTAAAATTGGCACACATTAATGTTGTCTGATGACCTATTTTGATTGGTGTCTTAGTGTAAAACCGAGACGGATTGAGGGTCAATTGATTACACATAAATCGATAAAAAAGCCGCAACATATGTTGCGGCTTTTCGCGACACACTGTTTACTTAATCACCTGTGTAACCTTTAAGTTTTAAACGTGCAGCATGTAGTAGAGGTTCGGTATAACCTGAAGGTTGTTCACCACCTTTAAAAATCAAATCTGAAGCAGCTTGGAATGCAATTCCTTCAAATCCAGGCGACATCGGCGTGTACCCTGGATCATTGGCATTTTGTTCATCCACTACTTTTGCCATACGCTTAAGCACCTCTTCAACCTGTGCTTTTGTCACGATACCGTGACGCAGCCAGTTTGCAACGTGCTGTGAGGAAATACGTAAAGTCGCGCGATCTTCCATTAGACCAACGTTATTAATGTCTGGCACTTTCGAACAACCCACACCTAAATCAACCCAGCGTACAACATAACCAAGAATACCTTGGCAGTTATTTTCTAGCTCTTTGGTAATTTCATCGGCAGACCAGTTGGTTTCTGTGGCTAATGGTGGTGTCAGCAAGTCATCAAGTGAAATCGGCTGTGTACTTAACAGCTCTTGTTGACGCTCTGTGACATTGCACTGATGGTAATGGATGGCATGGATCACCGCACCAGATGGTGAAGGCACCCAAGCACATGATGCACCTGCTTCAGGATGCTCAATCTTGGTGTTATACATGTCTAGCAGCATGTCTGGTTTTGGCCACATGCCCTTGCCAATTTGTGCTTTTCCACGTAAACCTGCTTGCAAACCAATCATAACATTGCGGTTTTCATAAGCTGGGAACCATTTTTGTCCTTTGATCTCACCCTTACGAACAAAAGGACCGGCTTCCATGAAAGTATGAATCTCATCACCAGTACGGTCCATGAAGCCTGTATTAATAAAGATGGTACGATCTTTGGCTTGGGCAATACAGTTTTTCAGGTTGACCGAAGTACGACGCTCTTCATCCATAATACCGACTTTGAGCGATTTTTCAGGTAAGCCAAGCGCCTTTTCAACGCGCTCAAACAGCTCAACCGTAAATGCAACCTCCTCTGGGCCATGCATTTTTGGTTTTACAATATACATCGATCCTTTGCGCGAGTTCTTAATGGTATTTTGACCTTTAATATCCACCACGGAAAGCAGTGGCGTAATCAAGGCATCCATAATACCTTCGTAAATTTCTTCACCATCAACCAAAATTGCAGGGTTAGTCATCAGGTGACCCACATTACGTAGCAGCATCAACGAACGGCCATGTAAAGTTGTGGTTCCACCAATCAAGTTTTTACATGTACGATCTTCACTGAGTTTACGTGTGATAGTTTTGCCATTTTTTTCAATTGACTCTTGCAATGTGCCTTGCATGAGCCCTAGCCAGTTACGATAACCTTCGACTTTTTCCTCTGCATCTACCGCAGCGACTGAATCTTCTAAATCCTGAATGGTCGTGATCGCAGCTTCAAGCATAAGGTCTTTCACCCCTGCTGCATCTGTTTGACCAATTGGACTGGTCGCATCAATTTCGATAATGACATGTAAACCATTATTTTTAAGCACGATTTCAGTTGGTGCTTGTTCATCGCCATTAAAACCAACAAATAAGGCTTCATGTTTCAAGGTGGTGCTTTCACCAGATTTTAATTGAATCACCAGTGCATTGTGCTCAACGCTATATTTCACTGCATCTGAATGAGAGCCTTGTGCCAATGGGAATGTTTCGTCTAGAAAGTTTTTTGCAAATGCAATCACTTTTGCACCGCGCGCAGGATTGTATCCCTTACCTTTCTCAGCTCCTCCTTCTTCAGAGATCACATCAAAGCCATATAGCGCATCATAGAGTGATCCCCAACGCGCGTTGGCAGCATTCAGTGAATAGCGTGCATTACGTACAGGAACCACCAATTGTGGTCCAGCCAGCAGTGCAATTTCTTCATCCACATTCTCTGTGGTAATTTGAAAATCTTCGACTTCAGGTAATAAGTAACCAATTTCTTTGAGAAAGGCTTTATAAGCACCTAGTTCAAATGTGTTATTGCGATGCCATTCATCAATTTGAGCTTGTAAATCATCTCGCTTCGCCAAAAGTGCCTTATTTTTTGGGCTCAGATCGACAACGACCTGCTCAAAGTTTTTCCAGTAGGTTTCACTGTCTAACCCCGAAGCAGTTAACGCTTCATTTTCTATAAAATCGTAAAGTTCTTTCGCAATCGCGAGCTTGCCTTTTTGAATACGTGCCGTCATCGTCTTTCCTGATATTGCTACTTTTTATACAAGAGATTCTAGTATAACCATTTATACCATCCTGAATAGCAGAATCACATTGTGAAATAACAAACATTTCACAGTAAAATTAAGCACCCAATTTACTTCGTTGTGTCTTGCAATCTCAGAAACTGAATTCTTGGTTTAAAGTATATAAAGTATGATCCATGTTAAAAAATAGCCAAAATTGGCTGGTTTATTCAACATATCCAAAACAACATGATTAGTTATAGCAAAATTTTTAGATTATTAAACAGATTTGAAAAATAATTTTTATGTGGATTTAAATATAATAAGGCATTCAAAATGAATGCCTTATCTTTAACTATGATGTTTTTGCGTCATCAATTTGTCGGTGAGCTGCGTGTAAATAATCGTCCGACTGCATTTCAAGCAAACGCGAACGGGTTCGCTCAATTTCAAACGCCAGTTTCTCGCCTTCGTATAACTCAATAATTGAATCTTGCGAAGTAAGTAGGAGCTTTACGCCGCGATCGTAAAATTCATCAACCAGATAAATAAAACGACGTGTGCCTTCGGAGAGGTAATCATTAAGATGCGGAACATTGCTTACCAAGACTGTATTGTAGATATTGGCAATCTCAATAAAATCGGCTGGACTACGTGGCTTAACACACAATTCTGAAAATTCACACCACAGTACATCTTCGGTATGACCTAAGGTTTCGACAATCCGGTTATTAATAGTAATCGGCTCTTGAGAAACCGTTTGTGAACGGGTAATTGCCTCAAAACGCTGTGTCATCCATTCACTTGCATCGGCACTTAACGGATATTTAAACAGTTGTGCCTGCTTGAGAACGCGAAGTCGATAATCCACACCTGCATCGACATTTAAAATAGTACAATTTTTTTGCAATAAATCGATGGTAGGTAAAAAGCGATCACGGTGAATACCGTTTTTATATAACCCTTCCGGTGCAATATTGGAGGTAGCCACCAAAGTCACGCCACGCGCAAAAAGCTTTTGAAACAGGTCACTTAAGATCATAGCATCGGTAACATTCGATACAAAAAACTCATCAAAGCAGATAATCACGGCATCTTTATAAATTTTGTCTGCAACTTGATCGAGAGGATTGCGCTGCCCCGAAAGCTTGTTGAGCTCACGATGTACATGCTGCATGAAATGATGAAAATGCATGCGTGTTTTACGACGAAATGGAATTGACTCAAAAAATTGATCCATCAGCCAAGTTTTGCCACGTCCAACACCGCCCCACATATATACACCTTTTGGTGAAGTTTGACGGCGAAAACGGCGAAAAGCCTTTTTAGATGCCTTATAACGATTTAACAGTTCTTGCCAAACACGCTCAAGCTCACTGACCGCTTGGGCTTGAGCTTCATCTGGCATGAATTGTCCGGACGCTAGCGCTTGTGCATAGCGTTCTGCTGGCGATAAGGGCGTAAAAGCGGTATTGTGCGAAGCGCTACTATTTGACATATCGTTCTGTGCTATCTGGGTCTGATGAAAAGTATATTAGATGTTGGTTGAATACATATAGAACTTTAGCTGCATAATGCAACACAACTTATTTACCATAGCGCCGGGGGCTTTGTCCAAACCATCGCTTAAATGCATGATTAAATGCAGCAGGTTCAGAGTAACCAAGCAATTCAGCAATCATTTCAATTGAGTATTCTTTATATTCCATAAGTTTGAGTGCTTTATCCTTAATCAACTGTTCACGTATTTTTTTATAGCTGGTGTCGTGTTGCTGTAATTGGTGTCGAAGTGTTCGCTCAGGTATATTTAGCGCAAAAGCCGTTTCTGCCATCGTTGGAATAACACCTTGTTGTAACTCCAGATAATCATGCACTTGCTGCACGAGCAGTGGTTGCTTTTTTTGCTCGGAATTTAAGCGATCAATTTCTGTCTGACATTTCACCTCATATACACGATGCGTAATTGCATCGGCAGATGGAATTTTTACATCCAACACATCCGCATCAAGACTAAAAGCCGCACACGTATGACCAAAATGCAGATTAGGACCATAATAATCGTAATATTGATGCAGTATTTGAGGGTCCTGAGGTGCTAAAAATGGCAATTCAACCCGAATCTCTGGCGCCATGAGCCCCATCATTTTATAAATATCTTGAATAAATTTATAAGTGCCTGAGACTTCACACTGTGCTCTGAGCAAACCTATTGAAGAGTTTAAATCTGATGGTCGGTATACCAAAGAAGTTTTTGCTGTGGTCGTAATTAGGTCTAGTTCACCTGAAAGGTGAGTCAGTTTTTGATATTCAATGCCTTTACAAATCGCTGTGCGGATACTGTCACTCGTAACAAGCAGCATCAATAGAGGGCCATAACCTGCCAATGCATAATGCTGCCCAATAAACAGTCCGTTTTCAGGCGCAACATCTTTTCCAATCACATACTGGATGTCCCACTCAAGTGAGTCATGAATGATCGAGTTCGGATCGATTGCATCGAGCTTAATTCCAATGGATGCCAAGCGTGTATCTACGTCGATACCCGCATTCCGCATACCTTGGATAAGATACATAAGTCCGAGGATGGAGCGCTTCATTCTTTCAACTATATTAAAACTACCAAAATGTTTTACTATAAATACCAATTAATTTTAATTGCCGAATCTATCAATTTTAATGGCAGTGCAATCATGGAATTTACAGATAGCAGTCTTTAATCTCATGCTTAAGGTTTAACCAAGGAATAAATCATGCAGCATGCATCCTATCAAAAGATTCAAACAATAAAGATTGCCATTATTGGAGCAGGTTTTGGTGGTTTAGCCATGGCCATTCGACTACTCCAAAACAATATTCGTGATTTTGTCGTGTTAGAAAAAGCAGCAGATTTAGGTGGAACATGGCGAGACAATCAGTATCCGGGGGCAGCCTGCGATGTTCAGTCGCATATGTATTCCCTTTCATTCGCTCCCAAAACTGACTGGTCTAAACGCTATGCAGAAGCCGATGAAATTTTTGGATATATGCAAGATCTAGCAGCGCGTTATCAATTCAAAGAATTTTGTCGTTTTGAACATGAAGTCATTTGCGCAAAATATGATGAAGATGGATGTTATTGGCATATCGACATTAAAGACCAAGCACCACTTCAAGCCCAATTCTTAATTTTTGCTTCGGGGCCTTTGCATGTTCCGCAAATCCCGCATATTCAAGGCATTGAAACATTCAAAGGAAAAGTGTTTCACTCATCTCAATGGGATCACAGCTACGATCTAAGTAATAAACATGTTGCATCGATTGGCACAGGTGGTAGTGCAATTCAATATATCCCCGAAATTGCACCTCAAGTCAAACAGCTTTACGTGATGCAGCGCACCGCAGCATGGGTAATTCCGCGCGATGAACGACGTTATTCAAAGCTGGATCAAGCATTATTTAAACACTCTGAAGCGTATCGCAAGCTGCATCGTACTCGACTGTACTGGAGTAATGAATCGCGGGTTGTACCGATTGTTAAACCCACCATTATGAAATACGGGCAAAAACTGGCAGAAGCATTTATTCGTTATCAGGTAAAAGATAAACAACTTGCCCAAAAACTTACACCCGATTTTGTCATGGGGTGTAAGCGAATTCTAATATCGAACAAATACTTCCCGACGTTTAATCGAGAAAATGTAGAACTTGTTACAGACGGCATTCGGGAATTAAAAGCACATAGCATAGTGACCAATGACGGTAAAGAACGCCCCATTGACTGTTTGATCTATGGCACGGGCTTTGTAACCGATCCGCGCATTTATCTAAAAAAGTTTGAATGCTATGGCAAGCAAAATATTGAACTCAAAACAGTGTGGAAAAATGGTCCAGAAAGCTATTATGGTATTTGTACGGCAGGCTTTCCAAATCTGTTTCAGTTACTCGGCCCCAATACCGTATTGGGTCACAATTCAGTGATTTTCATGATTGAATCACAAGTCGAGTATATTTTACAGTTAATTAGAAAAGTCGATCTGTCACAATGCAGCGCCATTGAAGTTAAACAAGAACAACAAGATCGATTCAATCAAAAAATTCAACAGCAATTGCAAGGTACCGTATGGCAAGCAGGAGGATGTGTCAGTTGGTATCAAACCCAAGAAGGAAAAAACTTTTCACTCTGGCCAACGTATACTTGGCAATACTGGCTTCAAACCCGTAAAGTTGATATCGCGGATTATCATCTCTGGTCAAATCGGTATGCAAAAAAGATTGCAGTATAATTGATGATCGTCATAATAAGTAAGTTGTCTACAGCTTACTTATTTCATGCAATCTCTTCTTCTTATTACACAAATTTTAATTGTAGGTACTCTGGGTTATTTTTTGGGGCCTCGTTTATCTCAAACATTGCAGAAGCTCGTATTTAAAGTACTGCCTTATTTTTCTTATTTACTGCTTATGGCGGTCGCTTTTGAATTTAGCTTTGCATTTCATCAGCTCAAAGATCCACAACAAATTTTGCCAACTGCGCTGATTCTGGCTTTCACGACCACATGTGCTTCGTTTGTAGTGTGTATGCTTGCCTATCAGCTTTTAGATCGTGATAGCGTGCAAGGTAAAATTTCATTTTCACTATTTTTAAACGCAATTAAAAATATCAGTCATGCCTGTCTGGTCTTAATGCTAGGGGGAGCTATTGGCGCCATCTGTTTATGGCAAAACTGGGATCCGCACTTTAATAGCTGGTATTTATTGTTATTGTTTATTTTCCTCATTGGGATTGAACTGGCTTTTACACGCTTAGACAGATCATGGCTCAGCTGGAAAATACTGGTGGTGCCATGTGCTGCAATTTTAGGGTCTTGCTTGGCAGCGTTAGGATGTCATTACTTTCTACATGACCTTTCACTTAAAGAGACCTTCGCGCTCTCCCAAGGGTACGGCTGGTACTCGATGTCTGGTATTTTACTGACACAGCTACATTCTAGTGAACTCGGTGGAATGGCGCTCTTGACCGATCTGTTTCGCGAAATTTTTGCAATATTGTTGATGTATTGTTTTGGCTGGCGATTCCCTCGCTCGGCAATTTCTAGCGCAGGCGCTACATCGATGGATGCTACGCTGGCCATGGTCAAGCAGTCATGCGGCACACATTATGTGCCGTATGCGATGGTCAGCGGCATTATTCTGTCATTGCTTGCACCAATTCTGATGAGTTTGGTGCTTATGCTTTAAGCAAGGCTAGATAAAATACTTTTGAGCATTTCATTTGGATTTTCTGCACGCGTGATTGGGCGACCAATCACCAAGTGCGTCGAGCCATCCAGCATGGCCTGTTTCGGTGTCACGATGCGCTTTTGATCATCAGCATTGGCGCCTTCAGGTCGAATACCTGGGGTTACCAACGCAAAATCTTGACCTAAAAGATCACGCAACATCTTTGCTTCTTGCGCCGAACATACCACACCATCAAGACCGCTTTCTTTAGTAAGTTGAGCTAAGCGTTTTACCTGTTCAGACGGCTCAATATCTAGACCAATATCACGTAAATCTTCACGACCCATCGAGGTTAATACAGTCACGGCAATCAGTTGTGTCTGATAGTTTCCTGCTTTAAGACGTTCAACGCAGGTTTCCATCATTTTACGACCACCCGAGGCATGAACGTTCACCATCCACACCCCCAAATCTGCTGCCGCACATACGGCTTGTGCTGTGGTGTTTGGAATGTCATGAAATTTCAAATCGAGGAATAGTTCAAAACCGCGATCTTGCAAAATTCTGACTGTTTGCGGCCCATCGTGAGTAAATAGCTCCTTGCCTACTTTGACACGACAAAGTGATGGATCGAGCTGATCTACAATGCTCAAAGCGTCATATTGGCTCTTTGCGTCTAAGGCAACAATAATACTCACGAATCTAATTCCACAGCTTAAAATTCGGGTAATTATAGATGTATTCATGCTTTGCACAAAGCATGAATGTGGTTTTTATCAAAAAAAGCGTCTAAGACAAGTCCAATCGACCTTATCTTTGTTCAGAGATCAGTATTGCACGCGTATCTGCTTCAAGCGCCTCAAAAATGTGTTCCTGATCGGCCGGATAACAAATGTAATCACCCTCGTTCAGAATCTTAGGCTCAGATGTCAGCCCCACTCTGGCTCGCCCTTTCATAATGACAATGTGCTCAACACTTCCAATCGGATGTGGATGACTTAATCTTGGTTCTCCCGGTTGCGTGGTTAAAATATATAGGTCTCGACGAGCACCCGTCGGACATACCGCAAGAAGGATGGCCTGATAGTGCGCTACTTCGGATGAAACCGATGGCCCTTCGCCAAATCGAATAATTTGAGTCTGGGGGCTATGACTTTCCATTAATTTTGCAAAAGGAATATCCAGTGCAACACAGAGCGCCCATAATGTCTCAAGGCTTGGATTACCTTGAGCAGCTTCAAGTTGCGATAAGGTAGATTTTGCAACTCCAGCGCGCCGTGCTACTTCTGCCAGTGACAAACCAGCTTTTTGTCTTTCTCGCTGTAAATTTTTAGAGACAATTTCAATGGGCAACGACATAACTCACCATAAAAAACGATTGTTCGTTTTGACGAACGATGTAGAATAAACTATTATAACGTACGTTCGTTTGATATAAAAAACAATCATGTCTACCAAAATATACATTTCTCTCGCTAAAGCCATCATATTGATTTCCATTGCGATTGGTATCGTTGGTCTATCACTTGGCTCGGTCGCTGCCAGCTTTGGGCTTCCTATGTGGATTCCAGTACTGTTATCTGTGAGTGTTTTAGCGGGCGCGGCAGAGTTTACTTTTATTGGTATGGTTGCTTCTGGTGCACATCCAGTTTTTGCAGCATGTACAGGTATCCTGATTAATTTACGTCACTTGCCTTTTGGCTTATCAGTCGCAGAATTTATCCAAAATAATCGTTTAAAATTTTTGGCCTGCCATATTATGAATGATGAAAGTGTCATGTTCGGTTTAAGTCAATCGGATCTGGCACTCAAAGCTAAGGCCTACTGGTTCTGCGGTATTTGCGTTGCAATTTTTTGGCCTTTAGGCGTTATCTTAGGCTATATTTTGGGTCGATTTATTCCAGATATTTATGCGTTTGGTATCGATGCCGCTTTTCCAGCAATTTTATTTGCGCTCATTATGCCGATGTTAAAAAACAAGACCACCCGGAAACGCGCTTTTCTTGGTGCAGGACTTTCTCTGACCTCAATCCCGTTTCTTGCAACAGGATTGCCTGTTTTAGTTTCAATGTTGGGCCTTTTACTCGGAAGAAAATCAAAATGAATACTAATGAAATCATTATTTTTATTGGAATAATCGTGCTTTCAGCGGGTACTTATCTGATTCGTTATACTGGCTTCTACCTTGCCCACCAAATTTCGTTTCAAGAAAAACACAAACAACTCATGTCTGATGCTGCATGCGTATTGTTATTCACGTTAGCCGTTTTTAACACGTTATTTGAACAAGATCAGTTTAGTGGAATGAGTAAGCTAATCGGTGTGCTCGTGGCAATCGGTATTGCTTGGAAAAATGGCTCTTTGGTATTTGTCATTCTTTCAGCCGTAGGCACCACTGCAATTTTACGCTTTCTCGGAATTAAATAAAAAAATGGCCCTTAGATAAGAGAGCCATTTTATTTGTAATCATCACAACTTAAAAAACTAGTCTGTATGCTATTTAAAGAGGATTACGGTTTTGAGGTTCAGGTTGCACATCTAATACGGTTTTTTCATGTCTTACACTGGCTGCGGCCTCGGCAGCAGCGATCTGAGCAGTTTGAATCTGCTCTTTACGTAAGTATTCAATATCTTTACGTAGTCTTTTAATTTCCCAGCTTTTCTGGATTACCTTAAAGACTAACACCCCTAACAATAGGCCGATGACAACGCCGAGCACCAAAGTCAGTAAGAGTAACAAGCCCAATCGCATAGCAGGAACTTGAGTAAACAATAAGTCGACCGGTAATTCTGTTGGATTTTGAAGTACCAATGCTAATGAATATCCGAACAAAATAACGAGTAATGCGACAAGTATATAACGCATAAAGACCTCATTTTATTGAGTTTATAATTTATTTAGTAATTGCCTCATTCACGGCATCACGAAGTGCTTTACCGGGCTTAAAATGAGGAACAGCTTTTGCAGCAACTTCAACCGATCTGCCTGTTTTAGGATTACGGCCTACACGAGGTTCTCTATGATGCAACGCAAAGCTCCCAAAACCACGAATCTCGATACGATTATCATTTGATAATGCATCGATCATTTGGTCGATCATGATTCTGACTGCTTCTTCAACCAAAGGTTCAGCCAAATGTGGATTTTTTAAAGCAATACGTTCTATTAAGTCAGACTTGTTAAGTGCTTCAGTAGTCATCGATGACCTCTTTAATTATTGCTGCTTTGAATTAAGTTTTATAATAACCTGTTTAAATACAAAACGGTAGCGCAGTACACTAATACTACGCTACCGTTTACAGTAATTGTATAAAAAGTACCAATTAGTTACACTAACCGTACTTTTTTAACAGTACTTATTTCATTTGCGCTTTAATCAAGTCACCAATAGTCTTAGGACCATTGTCTTGAGATACAGAAGCTGTACGAAGGTTCGCAACCGCTTCTTTCTCTTCAGCTTCGTCTTTCGCTTTGATAGACAAGTTGATAGAGCGAGATTTACGATCTACGTTGATGATTTTCGCTTCAACTTCTTGACCAACTTCTAGGAACTTAGTTGCATCTTCAACGCGATCACGGTTGATTTCAGATGCTTTTAGTGTCGCTTCGATTTCGTCACCTAACTTAACAGTAGCGCCTTTAGCGTCTACAGCAGTTACAGTACCTTTAACCAACGCACCACGTTCGTTCGCAGCTAAGAAATCATTGAATGGATCGCTGTTCAATTGCTTGATACCAAGGCTGATACGGTTGCCTTCAGCGTCTACAGACAAGATAACCGCTTCAACAGTGTCACCTTTCTTGTAACGACGGATAGCTTCTTCGCCTTGTTCGTTCCAAGAAATATCAGACAAGTGTACTAGACCGTCGATACCACCTGGTAAACCGATGAAGATACCGAAGTCAGTGATTGACTTGATCGTACCAGAAACTTTTTCGCCTTTCTCGTGTGCTTTGGCAAACTCTTCCCATGGGTTAGCACGAGTTTGTTTGATACCAAGAGAAATACGACGACGCTCTTCGTCCACTTCAAGAACCATAACATCAACTTCGTCACCAATCTGAACAACTTTAGATGGGTGGATGTTTTTGTTAGTGTGGTCCATTTCAGATACGTGAACAAGACCTTCAACGCCTTCAGCGATTTCTGCGAAGCAACCGTAGTCAGTCAAGTTAGTTACACGTGCTTTAACGATAGAACCTTTAGGGTAACGGCTCATGATCGCTAACCATGGATCTTCACCAAGTTGTTTAAGACCTAGTGATACACGGTTACGCTCGCGGTCAAATTTAAGTACTTTAACAGTAACTTCTTGACCCACTTCAACCACTTCAGATGGATGCTTGATACGTTTCCAAGCCATGTCTGTAATGTGAAGAAGACCATCAATACCGCCAAGATCAACGAACGCGCCGTAATCAGTAAGGTTTTTGATGGTACCAGTAACAGTTTGACCTTCTTCAAGCTGAGCAAGAAGCGCTTCACGGTCAGCTGAAGATTCAGCTTCCATTACCGCACGACGAGAAACAACAACGTTGTTGCGTTTTGCATCAAGCTTGATTACTTTAAACTCGAGCTCTTTACCTTCAAGGTGAGTCGTGTCACGGATAGGACGAGTGTCAACCAATGAACCTGGTAGGAACGCACGAACTGGACCGATGTCAACAGTGAAACCGCCTTTTACTTTACCAGAGATAACACCAGTAACGATTTCGCCGTCTTCAAAGATTTTTTCAAGTTTAGTCCAAGTTTCAGCACGTTTAGCTTTTTCACGTGACAAAACTGTTTGACCCATACCGTTGTCAAGCGCTTCAACAACAACGTCAACAGTATCACCAACTTGAACTTCAAGTTCACGTTGATCATTTAAAAATTCAGTACGGTCAACAACGCCTTCAGATTTAAGGCCAGTGTCAACAGTTACCCAGTCACTATCGATGCTAACAACAACACCTTGGATGACTGCACCCTTTTCTACATTGAGGTTTAATTCACTTTCTTCAAAGAGGGCTGCAAAAGATTCGGTCATGATATACCTGATAAAGTCAGCGGTCTTGGATCAGACAAGGCCGGTTTAGTTAAGTCTCTACATAGTCCGTGTAAAACTGATCAAGCTATGCTTCAACTGATTGTTAATTTGTTTTAGGCCAGACGAAGATCGATGTAATCTGTCATTAACTGAAAAACATCGTCGATAGATAACGCCGAACTGTCGATAATATAGGCATCGGGTGCGGGACGCAGAGGGGCAACCTCTCGTTCCATATCACGCTTATCACGTGCCTGTATATTGGCCAAAATGTCGTTTATTTTAACATCAAGCCCCATACCCTGCAACTGTTTTACACGGCGCTCTGCGCGAGATTCTGCCGATGCAGTGAGGTAAATTTTCGCTTGTGCTTCCGGAAAAATCGCAGTGGCCATATCACGACCATCGGCGACCAAACCAGGTACTTGAATAAATGCGCGCTGGCGATCAAACAATGCTTGACGAAGCTCTGGCACAGCAGCCACCTTCGATGCGTATTCACCCACATGCTCTGTTCGAATCGTTTTGGTGACATCTTGCCCTTCCAGATCGATCGATATTCCACCAGATTGAGTATTAAATTGAATATCCAAATGCTGTGCAATCTTCACACATTCATCTAGCTGATCTGAAAGCTGATCGAGTAGCTGTTTGTTGTGCAATGACAGCCCCAGCAAACGATACAATGCGCCCGAGTCTAGAAGATGAAATCCGTAATGTGATGCAAGCTTTGCCGCAAGCGTTCCCTTACCTGATCCACTTGGACCATCGATTGTGATGATATGCGCTGTCATTGAATTATGGCTAACCTATCAATTTTGCTAATTTTGAAAAACCTAGTGTAATGGCTGACTTGAGTTGTGCAAGAATTAATTTACTTACAAAAGGTACTTTTGCTGTTAATTCAATCGTATAAATCACTCGCGTACGTGTATCTGAGAGTGCTTCAAACTCGATAATCCCAATATGATGCTTAATTAATGGATTATGAATCAATTTATATTCAATACGCTTATTTTCTTCTAAATAAGTGATTTCTTCTTGTATGGGTTTAACTGGACCCAACCCCATTCTTCGAATTGATCCAACTCCATCTGGCCGTGCTGGATCAGATGAGTCTTTCACACGCACAACCTGTATAGGAGCAAATAGCTTGTTATAGGCAGAGTGTTTAGACAAAACATCAAAAACCTGATCGATAGACGCATTAAATTCTTTTTTTACCGTTATTGCGTTCATATGCTTTCCTTTGACAATTCGAATTGTCGAATCAACATACTCAATTTAACGCAATTACTCAAGGCCATCATTTTCAGAAAATGTGTGCATTTAGGTCAATTTAATCTGAGCTTTGTGCACTATATTGCAATCGGAGTAACCGCTTTTGTTCACGGCGCTTTTTAAAAAAGTCACTCAGTTGAGTCGAACATTCTTCTTGCAAACACCCATACTCATAAATGAATTTATGGTTGAAATAGCCCAAGTTTAAAAGTTGACGCGCACTCACAAGCGAACCAGCTTTTGGCTCAGTAGTGGCAAACACGACGCGATGTATGCGCGCATGTACCAAAGCCCCCACGCACATTGTGCATGGCTCTAAAGTGACATAAAGGGTCGCATCTTCAGGGAGTCGATAATTTTGAATTGACTCGCATGCCATTCGGATGGCACGGATTTCAGCATGTGCAGTAGGATCATGCAAGCTGATTGGCGCATTATAACCTGAGCCAATGATCTTATTTTGGCTCACAATAATGGCACCCACTGGCACCTCGTTACATGCACCAGCAACAGCGGCTTGCTCGAAAGCAAGCCGCATCCACTGTTCATCTGTTTCTTTTTGATCAGACATTTTGCTTAATTCATAATGCCGTAATGCTTCAATAGCTCATTCCAGCTTGCAATATCCGTTACTGGCGGATGGTCACCTAAAATCCCTTTCAAACTTAAATCTTGGGTATTTTTCCATGCTGGAGACAAATCCTTATCGACCAGACGCGCACGCACTCCTTCTACAAAGTCAGGATGGCGAATTTTCCAGTCTGAGATTTGCGCTTCAAGTTTAAACACTTCGTCCCATGCATGTACTTTTCTGCCCCATTGCCACAACAACCAAGTGATTGCAGCAGTGCTTGGAGAGCCTTTTTGCAAGTTTTCACTGGCCTGACGTAGCCAGTCGCTTCGAGCATCGATTAACCCGACAATCGACTGATAATCCTGTTCGAAGTTTTGACCCTTACATACACTATGAATCACATCGAGTGAATTTTGTAGCGGACCCGCTGCAACAGGACGATGCAAACTATTTAACGTGTCATCAATGGCTCTAAAATTTCCTGCTGGATAATGAGTCCAGTCGATATCCAGTACTTTTTTAAGTACATTGTCACGCTGCGCATCACAAATGTGGGTCGCCCAGCCGATACTATAGGCTCCTGCCGCGGTCATGATGGAACCCGTTAATCCGGTAAACAACCCTACAGGCCCGCGGTCGGCCAGAAAACGACTGGCTCCTACATCAGGATAAAGTCCGATATTGATTTCTGGCATTGCCAAGCGTGAGTACGGGGTAACCAGTCTGAACGGTGCAGCCATAAATAGACCAAGACCACCACCCATTACATAACCCTCACCCCAAACAATGATGGGTTTGGCATAGTTATGTAGCAGCAAATCAAGCGCATATTCTTTTTCAAAGAAACGATTTGCACTGTCGACTTCCTGATTAATCACCAGTTGTCTTAATTTGCGTACATCTCCACCTGCACAAAATGCTTTTGGCGTAGTGGAATCCAACCAAATGGCTTTTACTTCGTCATCTTCATGAAACTCTTCAAACACCTGCAACAGCGCGGTGACAATCGACTCATCAAGTGCGTGTAGGGATTTCGGACGGTTAAGACGGATAATACGCCAACCATTACTTGCTTCTTCAACAATTAAATCCGGATGATAACGTGTTACGTCGGAAGAATTACTCATGCGTCCAGCTGCCAGTCTATTGGCTCAATGCCATGTTGTTTCAGATAATTATTTGCTTTGGAGAATACTTTACATCCAAAAAATCCACCACGATTTGCAGCAAGTGGAGATGGATGCGCTGCTTTTAATACCAAATGTTTTTCACGATCAATACGCTGACCTTTACGTTGTGCGTAAGCACCCCATAAAATAAAAACAATATGTTCACACTGCTCATTCAATACATCAATCACGGCATCGGTAAACTGCTCCCAACCTTTGCCCTGATGTGAAGTCGGCTGCCCTGCCTCAACGGTTAAAACACTGTTCAGCAATAATACACCTTGATCCGCCCACTTGGTTAAATCACCATGCTTGGACAATGGTATGCCTAAGTCAGTATTGAGCTCGTGAAAAATATTTCGAAGCGAGGGTGGCAGCGTAATGCCTTTTTGCACAGAGAAACTTAGCCCATTGGCTTGGTTGGGCCCGTGATAGGGATCTTGTCCTAAAATCACCACTTTGACATCAGCCAACGGTGTTGTATTAAGCGCATTGAAGATTTGCTTACTTGGCGGATAGATGATCTTGTCTTGATTTTTTTGCTGCATCAAGAATTCACGCAGGTCATCCATGCGTGAACTTAACAAAAATTCCGCTAAAGAATACTTCCAACTTTCATCCAACTGAACTTTACTGAGTTTTTCATGTTGTTGCTCAGTCAACTGCATTTTTTCATCCTAAACGCTTATTTCATACCATGTAATGATGAGTGATAGGTTGAGTTAAACCTGAACCTGCAACTCAACCTGTGGATTTTTAAATCGATTACCTTGCTTTAACTTCTCATACATTAGTGCATCTGTCCATTCAGTTTGCACTTGTTCTGAGAAAATAATATCTTGCAAATGAAGTTGTCCCATTTGCGGGTTTTCAATATCTTCAATAAAGCTTTGCGCATATCCTGTATCTGTTTCATGCACAATCACAGAATATACCTCGACATCCCCTTCACCATTTTGCGTGATGGTTGAGTTAAGCACTTGTTGCGCTAGATAAAAGAAAATACGTGAAAATTGCTCCGCAGATGGCGACACTGGCAATGATACCCAACGCGCACTAAACTGTTTGCACGCCTGAATATATTCAGGACTGTCGTCTTGCCAGAAACAGATCGCATGATCAAAACTGTCATACAGCTCTTTAATCACACCTTTAAGCAACCCAAAATCGTAAACCATCTGACCATGATCGAGTTTATTGGCTTTAAGTAGCAATTCAACTTTATAGCTGTGACCGTGGATTGAACGTTTGCAACGATCTGAGGTACAGTTACGCACAATATGCGCATTTTCAAATTTGAATAACTTACGAATTAACATGCGTCCGATCAAACTTCGACAACTAGATCGTACATTATAGATCAATTCGTCAGGCATTACATTTCTTTTAACGTTACTGACAATTAGCAAAACGTCTTAATTCAACTCAATTGCGTATTTTTCTTCTTCAAATACCTCAAAATTCATGATTGCTCTACTAAAAATTAGTCCATAGCAGCTTTGGGCACAGATGCTAAACTACGAGAATACACATAAACTTTTTTATTGATACGTACCAGATCGCTCGTAAACTGACGTTTACGCTCACTTAACAACACCTCAATGTAAGCTCTGAAATAATCTGAGCGGACATCGAGCAAATTTTTAAATTTGTTCCGGTTTTCCGCACTGACCCCCTTAAAGGCATCAAGCGTCCACAATTCATCTACACTTTTAAAGTATCCCATATTGGACATTTTCTCTTGTAGTGCGTTTTGAACGGCTGCCGGATTTAAACTGGTATCCAAGCTGGTCAAGAGTAGCGTAGATGCCGTATTAATATTGACTTTAGTCGGTGCATTTGAAGGTAATGCTGTGACATAAGGACGTATTAAATCAAAATTTTTACCCTCAAATCCGCGAACCATACGCAGCTCATCTACACTATGAAATTTTGTGTTGGCTGCCAAATAAGGACGGCTCAAACCTTGATAATAGCTACTTTCTGCGCCAGCAGAACCCGACACTTCATCATTACGATCTTGCCAGTCAATCACTGCTTCACTTAACTGTGGTGACAATCCCACACGTACCAGTAACTGCTCAAACCATGCTTTGGCATTTTCATCGACTTTATCTTGCGCATCGACCAGATTATTCAGATTAAACTTTCCCGATTCGTCTTTTAATATGCCAGAGACAAAACCATCTTCAACCGGAAACGGTGGCATGGGCTGAGCCCAGATTTCTGCTGGATGATCTGCTTCAGCCGCATTTTGTGCATCTTGCACCAGCAATTCGGAAAAAAATGCTTCGGCACTTTTTGCATATAATAGGGATTGGTTTTGACGGATTAGATATCCTGTATTTTGTGCCGTATTGCTCTGATGTTTTACAATAGATGCTGCCAAAATCGTTGCCAAAGCCACCATTACCAGAATCGTGATTAACGCAACGCCTTGCTGTCGTTTCATCGGTTTATCCTTTGGCCTATGATCCGTTTACACTCATAAATTGAGTATCTAAAAGCGGAAAAATCCATTCATAGTTTACATCTGAACGCTGTACATCAATCTTAAGCCCTCGCGGCAGGCGCTGCATGCTGGTAGGCTGACTTAAATCTGCACCCGCCTCAGGCCACTGGTTGAGTATCTGCGGATTCAACACCGTTA
Source organism: Acinetobacter sp. V89_7 (assembly GCF_029967895.1). Lineage (NCBI taxonomy): Bacteria > Pseudomonadati > Pseudomonadota > Gammaproteobacteria > Moraxellales > Moraxellaceae > Acinetobacter > Acinetobacter sp. V89_7. Next base: position 439,473 of record NZ_JASCAJ010000017.1, on the reverse strand, counting down.
TTCGAAATTGATCTACATTTTTGAGCAGTACACTCGATTCTGGCTGCTCGTTGTTGGTGATATTCAGGCTACGGTATTTTAACCGATATACCATCTTTTCACTGGGTACATAACGATATTCAATACGTTCGTATGGCGCGAGGCCCTCTTTGAGCGGATCACTCACTCCTGCCTTGCTAAATTGCAAACTGGTATCACTCAGGCTGAGTGCAGACCGGATTTGTCCGTTGATATTGGCAGTCATCGGGATGAGCTGCAGTGAATCTCGAAGTATAATTTGATAGGCATCTTGCAACTCAAAAATCTGAAGCTCATGTTGCTGGTTGCGTTCCTTGGTCTTAATCAGATAGTCAAAAATTTTCCAGCCCAATGCAGAAAGAACCGCAAAAATCGCAATCGCCACCAAGAGCTCAACCAGCGTAAATCCCGATCTTTTTTTCATGAGACGTTTTCTTTAGGCGGATAATTGAAAAACACCATATGCGTAATTCCCGCTTCAACTTTGTTTTGCTGAGGATCAAAGCGGCTGATCTGAATTTCAATCCGCTGTACGTTTGGACTAATTGTCGCCTGCGCAGTTTTATCGACTTGCCACGTTTCACCCTGAGACGTCACTTGCTTTGAGGATGTGCCTTGCATCCATTCACGATTAATTTGCATCATGGCGGCTTCGTTCATTGCCACGAATTGTGCTTTGGTTCTTAATACGGCATTGGCTGTAGACTGAGTATACTGCATACCGAGCTTGGTCAAGGCCACCGCAGCGGTTGCAAAAATCGCGAGCGCCACCATCACTTCTAATAATGTAAACCCTTTAGTTTTCATTTATTTTACCCAAGTGATCTACTTCAATTTCTGCACCGACTGGTGTCTGGGCAGAATAAAACTGGATGCGAACAGGTTTAACTTCGCCATTTCCTAACCAGACCAACTGAGGCGCCTGTTGCCCCACCAGATCCTGATTCGATGCGACACGATAATCGTAATCTACAGGCCGAATTTGAAAGCTGACATTGGCAGGCAATGAGCGTACTGGAAGGTCTTTGTAGACTTGCCATTTGTTATTGGCCTGAATGACGGTTTGAGCAGACGGTTCTATGTATTCAAGTATCTGGTAGCCAAATGGGCGTACATCGGTTTGTGGAAGTGTTGCCAGCGCTAGAATTCGCCCCTGATCTGTAGCTTCTCGATTAATACGCTGTAAATCCAAGAGAAAGAACTCGCGCGCCTGCATGGCTTTACGCTGATCTACACCGCTTATATTCAACACAATCAGTGACGCTAAAATTCCAACAATTACAATGACCACCATCAGCTCGACCAAGGTAAAACCGGACTGCCGCAGTGGTTTATTGTTCATGTGGATACTCTAAACAAAATGAGGTTCTTGAAGATGTTTTGGAAGCGCCAATGCCTGATCAATATAGGCCACGCGTAAAGTATCGCGAGATCCTAAATAGCGCTGATAAAAGCTCGAATTTAAAATAGCCGCTGCGCCATGGGTCAGCGACCAAATTGCAGCCAAATAGTCGCGCACCGGCATGGTACTATGAATTTCTTCAAGATATTTTTCAGTCATGTTGATGATGATTCTCAAGCGCTGTTTGCGCACCTGATACAACTCTTGAAACAGATGATAAATTCCCTGACCAGTGGTCGATAAGCGTTCTTCGATTTGATGAAATAACACTGTACGTTCGGGATGATGTAAATGATGCAACATAAAGAATGCCAGATGCTCTGGAAAGGTTTTTTCTTTGTCCTGTACCATTTCTAGCAACATGCGCTCATTACGAACAATAAGCAGCATATACAATTCATCTTTACTCTGAAAATGCTTGTACAGCGTTCCTTTGGCGAGATCCAGTTCAGCAGCCAAGGCATCAAGTGTCATACCGGCTTCTCCATTGTCGAGAAGAAGTTGCTCTGCCACTTCAAATATTAATGCTTCTCTTGCCCTGAACTGAGCTTGTCGATCCATCTTCACGCCGTCACTCGCTTATCTATGTCATTTTAAAGTTATGTGTTTGCAAGGAGATTTTCAAAATTTTGACGTGTAATCAATGCAATCTCCTCGAGTGATTTATCATATACATCACTCAACGCTTTGGCTACATATGGCACGTATTTTGGTTCATTTGATTTACCGCGATACGGTACTGGCGCAAGATATGGACTGTCGGTTTCAATGAGCAGACGATCAAGCGGCACTTGTTTGGCAACATCGCGTAAATCTTGCGCATTTTTAAACGATACAATTCCCGAGAACGAAATATAATAACCGCAGTCCAAAGCAGCTTTAGCGGTTTCCCAGTCTTCGGTAAAACAGTGCAAAATACCGTGTGTCGATTGCTCTGCACGAATGATATCAATGGTATCGGTCTTGGCAGAGCGTGTATGCACCACCACAGGCTTTCCGACCTGTTTGGATGCCTGCAAATGTCGCGCAAAACAGGCCTTTTGCTGATCGACGAATTCCGCACTGTGATAATAGTCGAGCCCTGTTTCACCAAGTGCCCATACTTTTTCGGGTTGAGCCAACTCGACCAGATACTCTGTCGTTGCTCGTGCCATGACTTCAACATCTTCACACGGATGCACCCCTACCGTATACCCGACATCTTCATGACGCGCTGCAATCGCTGATAATGCGATATGGTCATCAAGATCGACAGAGATGCTCATAAATTTAGATACACCTGCCGCGCGCGCTTCGTTTAGTGCCTGATCCAAATCGCCACCATATGGCGTTAAGTCGAGCATGGTTAAATGACAATGCGTATCTACAAACACAATTCTTTCCTAAAACTACATGGTAAAATTTGAGCGATCTGAGGACATACTACCTGCCAAAATTTTTTCGGCTTCAGTTTTATAGTATATACCTCGCTCTCCAGAGAGCTGTATGGCAAACCCTTGTGGTTTGATTCCAGCTTGCTTACGAGAAATCCAAATGACTTTTCCCGTAAGTGGAATTTTCAGTGTTTGTTCAGGCAAGGTTGCAAGAACAAATATCTCCTCGCCTAACGTGACTGCCTCTCTAGAAGGAATAAACAAGCCGCCACCTTGTACAAAATGCATGTAACTGGCTTGCAAGGTTGCCCGATCCGGAATGTGCACATGAATCAGGCCGCCACTAATTCTCGATTCCATGTTCAACTCCCATTGACGTTCATGAGCTGAATAAACAATTGATCGATCACAAGATTGGTTTGAACATTCTGTCCGATCAATTGTTTTGAATGCTGGATCTGCGCATAAAGATCAAAGAGTTGTTCAAGTGCATACTCACCCGACAGTTCCTTAAAGTCCAAATCAATATTCTTAGGATCCTGATTTAGCTTGACACAAATTAAATCACCCAACAAGTATTCAAACATGATCAGCCAATCTGCCGCCGCTAGCTCTTTTTGCCACTTCGATGCAATCATCAAGGGCATATTTTTCTGTTTAACCAGTTTGATCCAGTCAGATACAAAATCACGGCGCTTATTAAACCAGTCAGCTTCTGCAAGCTCTATCGCCTTGAGCGGCATGTCATTGCTCAAATTTAACAGAAGCTGAATGTCTGCTGGATCGAGCGTTGGTAGTTGTTCGCTTAAATAGTCCTGTGCCTGATCAAAGGTCATTCGATCCAGTGAAAAATGCTGAAGGCGACTTCGAATGGTTGCCGGAAGCTTCAGATAATGATCGGCAATCAAGATAATCAATACTTTTTCGCCGGGTTCTTCAAGCGTTTTCAGTAGTGCATTTGCAGACGCGATATTTAAAGCCTCTGCTGGCTCAATCACAATAACGCGCCAACCATCGACGGTTTGCTGCACAAACGGCAGCAGATCGCGGATTTTTTCAATCTTGATCTTGGCATTTTGTTTTTTGTTGTCGTCATCGGTAGTGATATACACATAATTTGGATGAGTATCCGATTTAAGCCACTGACAACTGATGCATTCACCGCACGCACCTTCTGGTTTTTTTTGCGTGCATAGCACCCAGCTTAAAAAATGCAATGCAAAAGCGTGTTTGCCACTGCCCGACTTTCCATAAAATAACAGGCCATGACCCAATTGAGGAAAACGCCCTGTGAGCGATTTCCACACTGTAGCTTGCCAAGGATAAACCTTTGCTTGATGCTGTTTCACGCCATCATTTCCAATTAATCAAAATATGAAACAGGCAATGCGTTTAAACGCGCCAGATCTTCAGGTGTATCCACACCCGGTGGAAGTGCACTGTCTGCAACAGCAATGGCAATACGATGTCCATTTTCGAGTACACGAAGCTGCTCCAAACTCTCAAGTTTCTCAAGCACACCTTGCGACCATTTCACATATTCTTGTAATAGGCTCACGCGATACGCATACAAACCCAAGTGACGGTAAGCGTGATCAAAACTTGATGAAACCTGTTTCTGGGCTGCATCACGGTCGTACGGTATTGTGGCGCGACTAAAATACAGGGCTTCTTGCACATTGTTCATCACCACTTTGACAATACTGTCACGCGCGAACTCATCTAAAGAATGAATCGACTCACATAAAGTCGACATCGAGCAATCTGGCTTAGCCACCAACAGTGATGCGACCTGTTGCACCAGTGCTGCAGGTAAAAGCGGCTCGTCCCCTTGAACATTGACAATAATATCGTCTTTGCCCCAGCCCTTAATACGCGCTACTTCACTTAATCGATCTGTTCCTGAAGGATGAGCAGGATTGGTCATGACCACATCGATTTGCTCTGCACGACAGACTTCGGCAATTCGCTCATCATCGGTTGCAACGCATAGATCATCAAAACCCTCTACTTTTTTGGCCTGATCAACCACACGCAAGATCATCGGACGCCCATGAATCTCAAGCAATGGCTTTCCAGGCAAACGAGTACTGGAAAATCGAGCCGGGATGACAATATGTTTCATATGAATGTCCTAAGAAAAGCGAATTCCAAGTGTTGTAAGCTGCTCTTCGAGCAAAGTGTAGCAGGCGTCGGATAAAACTGCCTCGACGGGAACCACCCAAATTTTTCGACTAAATTCCGGGTGCTGTTTTAGCAGGGGCAGTAATTTTACAGCATCTTTTTCAGTGGTAATAATGGCGTGCCGATCGTCAAATTCAAGATCTGACAGTTGGTAGTCGTGATGATCTGGAAACTCATGACATTGAAAATCATGGATTCCCATCGACTCTAAAGTGGTATAAAACCGCTGCGGAAAACCAATCCCCACCACTGCATAAAAACTCTCATGAGGATTAAAAAGAGAGACATCATGGGCAGGCGACATTAAATAAGGTTCACTTGGCTGTAAAAACATATTCAACGGCGACTTAGACGCATGACCATGCTCGATTACTGTCGCGCCAACCAAGCGCTGTTTGGACTCCCGTAGAAATCCTTCGGGCAATAATTTTTCATTGCCCAAACCGCGGTTTAAATCCAGCACAATCCACTCCAGATCACGTGCCAGCGCCCAGTGCTGTAATCCATCATCACTAATAATGAGATCAAGCTGATGATGTTTGATGAGTAATTCGATTGATGCTTGACGATTCGGGCCGACAGCCATCGGCACATGGGTAGACTGAACAATTAAACAAGGTTCATCACCCACTTGTTCGGGTGTCGAGGTTTGAGTAACCAGCGCAGGAAATGGGCCTTCAGCACCATAACCCCGACTAATTACACCCACGCGGACGCCCTTGAGCTGCAAATAGTTGACCAACCGAATCAGTAATGGCGTCTTGCCGCTTCCTCCTACCGTAATATTCCCAATCACCAGTACAGGTAGCGGCGCACGATACACCGATTTCAGTTTTGTATCGAATAAAGATTTGTTTAGCTTTGAACCGGCACAATACAACCAAGACAGTGGACGCAGCAACACCAACCATTTGGCTTGACGGTTCCATGCATCTTGAATGATCTGTGCCAGAGACATGAATCTTTATTCCTCAAAATTACGCTGATGCAACTGGAAGTAAGCGCCCTGTTTATCTAACAGCTCTTGATGTGTACCTTTTTCAACAATCTGTCCTTTATCCATCACCACAATCATGTCGGCATTTTCAATGGTGGACAGACGATGCGCAATCACCAGTGTGGTTCGATTTTGCATCGCTTCATCGAAAGCTTTTTGAATGAAATGCTCGGATTCATTATCTAGCGCACTGGTTGCTTCATCCAAAATCAAGATTGGCGCATTTTTTAAAATCGCACGTGCAATGGCAATACGCTGGCGCTGACCGCCAGAAAGATTCAGGCCTTGAGCACCGAGTACCGTGTCGTAGCCTTGAGGTAAATTCATAATAAATTCGTGCGCATAGGCGGCTTTTGCTGCCGCGATGATATCTTCATCTGCCGCACCTTCAAGCTGGCCATAAGCAATGTTTTCACGCACTGAACGGTTGAACAACACCACCTGCTGATTCACCATCGCCACTTGCTGACGCAACACCGAGAGCTCAATATCACGAATTAGAATACCATCAAGATATAGTCCACCCGAAGTAGTTTCCTGAAAGCGAACCAACAAATTCACCAAAGAGGTTTTACCAGCCCCCGAACGACCAACCAAAGCAATGGTTTGGCCTGCCTGAATATCCAATGTAAAATCTTGAATGGCCTTTACACCGGCTGCATATTCAAGTGTCACATGATCAAAGCGTACACCGCCTTCAAGTTTTGGCGTTAATACACCTTTATTTTCTTCTGTCGGCAAATCGAGTACTTCAAATACCGAATACGCCGCCGCAATACCGCGCTGAAGTTTTTCATTGACATCGGTCAAGTTCTTTACAGGCTTAGCCAAAAGTCCCGCTGCGGTAATATATGCCACAAACTCACCCGCAGAGGTATCGCCTAAAATTTGTGGACGAAGTGCCAACCATACAATCAAGCTCATCGCCATCGCCATGACCAACTGAACCAGCGGACTGTTTAGATTTTGCACGATCACCATTTTCAAGCCGCGCTTTAAGTTGTCTTCAGATGACGTATAAAAACGCTTTTGTTCTGAAGCTTCACCTGCAAAGCTTTTGACCACGGCCTGACCCGCGATACTTTCTTGAACCACATGGTTCACATCGCCCATGGTGTTTTGCACCTGTATAGACAGTTTACGCATGCGCTTCGATGCTTTACGCACCAAAAAGCCAATAATCGGCATAAAAATAAAGATACATAGCGTAAGACGCCAGTTGGTGTAGAGCAGATAACCCAATAACCCCATGGTCACCAAACCATCTTTCACCATAATTTTTAATGATTCAGAGGAAGCTGCCGTGAGTTGCTCGACGTTGTACATGATCTTGGCAGAGATATGCCCAGAGGAATTATCGAGGTAGTACTGCGAGGGCAGACGCATAAGTTTGGCATAAACTTCTTGTCGAATACTAAAAATGAGTCGACGCGAAATCACCGCGGTGTAGTACCCACCCATAAATAAGCCAAGACCACGGAAGAAGACCAGTAATACAATTAGCAAAGGAAACCAGTCTAAGTCTTCTCGACTACCGAGTTGAATGGCATCAATAATATATTTTAAGAGTTTTGCGACTGATACTTCGGTTGCGGCATTTAAACCAAAACCAATCAGCACCAACAAAGCGATACCCCAATAAGGTTTTAAATAGGATATTAGACGTATATAAACCTTAAAATCTTGCTTCACTCAATCAACCTCTAATTCGGCACTAGCATAATATCAAGTAGTGCTTAGCGTTCCTTAGCTTGCTTCACTCATCTCAATGAGCCAACAACAGCAGTGTAAACCACCTACATTCACCTTGAACAAATAAACATACTAGATGCGAGCTGGAGTTTAACATACTTCAATACTTGCACCGTATGGTTTTGGTGGCAGATGTTGTTGTCTTAAGCTTAAAAAAGTATGAATTTTCAATAAAAATAAGGCATCAATACCGTTCATATCGACGCCTTATTTCATACATAAAAGCTATAGCAAATCAGTCCGCGTATTTAAACCAAATAATTACGCATCTGGCAAACACAGGGTGAGAATACCATCTAGCTCATCAAGTGAATGATACTGAATCACCAACTTACCTTTACCTTGTTTGTTGTGATCAATTTTAACCTGAGCACCAAAACGCTCAGATAAACGCTGGGTTAATTGCTCAATATCTGGTGGTGTTGCCTCTTTAGGCTTTGACTGTTTCGGCTGATTCCACTCGCGAACCAACTGTTCGGTTTGACGAACCGACAGGTTTTTATCAATGATGACTTTTGCAATCGCAATTTGATCTTTTGCCTTCAAGGCCAGAATGGCACGGGCATGACCCATATCGAGTTGCCCTTCTTGCATGAAGTCTTTAATCACATCATCGAGACTGAGTAAACGCAGAAGATTGCTGACTGTTGTTCTTGCCTTGCCTACCGTTTCGGCAATTTCTTGATGACTCAGACCAAATTCGTCATGAAAGCGTTGCAATGCCAAGGCTTGATCAATTGGATTGAGATCTTGACGCTGGATATTTTCAATCAGAGCCAATGCAATGGCAACCTGATCGTTTAAATCACGAACAATTGCAGGAACCTGTTTCAATCCAGCCAACTGTGCTGCACGCCAGCGACGCTCACCCGCGATAATTTCATAACTAAACTGATCATCTTGAATCGGACGAATCACGATCGGCTGCATCACACCATGTTTTTCAATTGATGCTGCAAGCTCTTTTAAATCTTGTTCTTGAATAAATCGGCGTGGTTGATACTCACCACGCTTTAACAGATCAACATCAACTTGTTTTAGCTGACCATGATCAATTGCCTGTGCTTCAAGCTGGAGTTTTTCTTTTTGAATCGAACCAAGTAATGCATCGAGTCCGCGACCTTTTGCCAAACCTCGTTTTTTTGTGGTCATGCGCTGGTTCCTTTTTTCACTTTGCTTTTCTTCAACATTTCGGCAGCCAAGTTTAAATACGCTATCGCGCCTTTAGAACTTTTTTCAAAGTAAATAATCGGCAAGCCGTGTGCAGGCGCCTCGGCCAATCGAACATTACGCGGAATAACCGTATCGTAAAGCTTTTTACCAAAGAACTGCTCAAGCTCTGCCGATACATCACGTGTCAGTGCGTTTCGAGCATCATACATGGTACGCAAGACACCAGTGATCTGCAAATTCGGATTGAGCGCCTGCTGAATACGATCAATAGTCTGGGTTAAGTCAGCCAGACCTTCTAGCGCATAATATTCGCACTGCATCGGAATGATCACACTATCGACCGCAGCAAGCGCATTGACTGTAATGAGACTCAAACTTGGTGCACAGTCGATCACAATGTAATCAAACTTATCACGAATGGTATCTAGCGCTTTTTTTAGAATAAACTCGCGACCATCCTGCTCTGCAATTGCCAATTCGACGCCTGCCAAGTCACGGTTAGAACCTAAAACTTTGTAGCCGACCTCAGCCTTGGTAATAGCGGTTTCAATCGGAACTTCACCCAGTAAAACATCGGTTACTGAATACAACAGGTCATTTTTTTGAACACCCGACCCCATTGTGGCATTACCCTGTGAATCCATATCCACCAGCAATACCCGTTTTTTCAATACCGCTAAAGAGGCCGCCAGATTTACAGCTGTCGTGGTTTTACCTACGCCACCCTTCTGGTTTGCAATCGCAATAATCTGAGCCATGAGAACCCCAAACTTAATTTTTTAATTGTTGCAATAAAAGCAAATGACGCTGCTCGTCCAAACGTGGAACACGCAGTTCGATCACTTGACATGAAAATTCAGTTTTTAACTGTTCGGCCTCTTCGGTCGGTACCAAGCCTTTCATTGCTGCAATCACGGTTGAATCGTGCATATACGGACGTGCTGCCGCAACAAAATCTGACAGCGACGCAAAAGCACGACTGGTCACCACATCAAATTTACCCAAATCTTGGATCGAGTCTTCGTTTTCAACGCGGGTTTGTACTGCAATGACATTTTTTAATTTTAAATCTGCAATAAATTGCTTGAGAAAACGAATTTTTTTACCGTTCGAATCGAGCAATACACAATCACGCTCAGGCTGACACAAGGCAACAATCATGCCGGGCATTCCGCCGCCTGTACCAACATCTAAAAGACGCCCCGCTGGTAAATCTTTTAAAATGCTTAAACTATCAAGCAAGTGCTTGACCAGCATTTCTTTTGGATCTCGAATTGCGGTCAGGTTATATGCCTTGTTCCATAATACCAAGGCATCTTGATACTTTAATAACAATCCTAAAGCATCATCGCTTAGATTCAACCCAAGGGACTGACTGCCCTGTTTTAACTCTTGGAAAAATGGATGCATATCCGCTTCACATCTTAAAAATTTAGGGGAAGTATACCGATTTCTCGGTCTACGCCTAGTCTCTACCGCTTAGTGAATACACAGTTGACTGTAGAAACCTTGCTTAATTTGTTGATCTAACAGGCTTAATCGCTCTGGGGTACCTACATCAACCCAATCTGCCTGCATTTTCTGTGCGCTTGCGCGTCCATCAAGCATAGCTTTTTGCAATAAAGGTGCCAAAGGTCTTTTGCCGTCACTTAAACCCGCAAACAGTTGAGGCGATATTACTGCCAAACCACTATAGGTTAATGCCTCACCCGCTACTGCCTGCTCAAAGGTAAAGGCGCGCTGTTTGGCCAGTATAAAGTCACCTTTTGGATGCTGCACAGGATTATCGACCAAAACCAGATGCACCAAATTATCATGCAGTTCAATTTCAGTAAGTTCATTAAACGCCATGGTGGTCCAGACATCGCCATTAACCAGCAAAAAGGGATCTTGCCCCAAAAGCGGTAATGCTCGAATAATTCCACCTGCGGTTTCAAGCCCTTCACCTTCATGCGACCAGAGGATATTTACCCCCAGAGCAGCACCATCTCCAAGCGCCTCGACCAGTTTATCTGCAAGCCATGCCGTATTGATGACAATATCAGTAATACCGACTTTTTTGAGCTTTTCAATATGCCATACGATTAACGGTTTGCCGCCAACCTGAAGTAACGGTTTAGGCGTGTGCAGGGTCAATGGACGCATGCGATTGCCGAGTCCGGCGGCCAAAATCATCGCCTTCATGCTGCAACACTCTCAAAGGTGCCGTAAGTTTCTTCAAACTTAGGTAAAACTTGCTCCATCATATAACGTCTAAATTCGGCAAGTTCTGGGTAAGGCTGACTTTCTTCCAGCAGATACCACATGACTCGCGGAAGATCTTTCAAATATCCTGATTTACCGTCACGCACAAACAAGCGAACAAAAATCCCTAAAATTTTGATGTGTCGCTGAATGGCCATCCAGTCAGCATCACGCTTAAAGGTTTCAAAACTACGCGCTACTTTTACTTGAGCTGGCAACAACGTATAAAAAGTTTCAAACCATTGGTAAACACGGCTTGGGTCCCACTGTACGTAAGCATCACGTGTAATCGAGATCAAATCATATGTGTCAGCACCAATTACTGCATCCTGAAAGTCAATCACACCGAGTGTCTCTTCATTGCCCAGTTTCATGAGGTTACGGCTGTGAAAATCTCGATGCACAATGACTTGTGGCTGAGCCAGTGCATTTTTGGCGAGCAAATCAAAGGTCTGCTGAATCAATTGTTGCTCATCTGAATCAGGCTGAATCTCTAGCGCAGGCAGCATCCACTCGGTGAGTAAATGCATTTCTGCCATCAATTTTTCGTAGCTATATACTGGAAATTGATCTTGAGGTGGTATCGACTGCAAATGAATGAGTTGTTTAAACGACTGCAAATAGTAGGCATCAACTGTCTGGTCATTAAGTAAAGTCGAAAGCAACACATCGCCAAAATCTTCAAGCAATAAAAAACCTTGAGCTAGATCTTTGGCCACAATATGCGGAACACGAACACCATGCCGATCAAAAAACTCGTCAATTTGAACAAATGGCACACAATCTTCTTTTTCTGGTGGCGCATCCATTAACATATAGGTATTATTTTTGTATTCGACTCGCGCATAACGGCGAAAACTTGCGTCTCCGGCAAGAAATTGAATTCTAAAATCGCTTGAATTTAGAATCGAAGTAAGCCAGATATGTATCAATTGTTCACGTTGTGTATTCATTTGCAATAAAATCTAAAACGGGCTGAGATTTTGAAGTTCTAAGTGTAGCCACTTATAAACTTTTTCTCTATGATGCGACAATAATTAATTGCGTTTTAGCATACTTGGTTAATGACACAAATGAAGTATCAGTTTAAATTTAATCCGTTAGCAGCTGCTATTTTTACACTTTTGTGTGGTAGCACCATACAATCAAGCTATGCTGAAGCCAACGATACAGCTTCGACTGTGGACAATAAAAGACTCAAGGACAGCATTCAAAAAGCCTATCCAGGGCAAGAGTTTTTTGAGCAGTATTATGTCGAGAAATCATCTCCGGAAGCTCAGGTGCGTGATACCAAATCATTGAGTTCCGCTTTTTGTAGCGGCACCTGGATTACCCCGATCAGTCCGACCACACAAGCTGTTGACCCTAAAGAGGCCACATCTACAGTCACAGCAGACTATGCACATTACAATCCGAATGGCGATTCAGAACTTGAAGGCAATGTCCTGATTGATCAGCAAGGGCGATCTGTGCGTGCCGATAAAGTCACGATCGATAAAAGCCAAACCTATGCCAACGCGCAAGGGAATGTGCAGCTTGCACAAGCTGGATTGCTGGCCAAAAGCGATCAGGTTAATTACAACCTGAAAACCCAGCAAGGTGATTTAAAAAATAGCTATTACATTTCTGAGCAGCAACATGCGCATGGCCGTGCAGACCTGATTCAGCGTACCTCACCGGATGTACTGGTGCTGCACAATGCCACCTATACCACTTGCCCACCCGAGCAAAAGCCAACTTGGAAAATTCAAGCCAAAGAAATTGAACTAAATCAGGAAACCGGGCGTGGTGTAACCAAAGGCACCAAGTTATATGTAAAAGATGTCCCTGTTTTGGCAGTACCGTATTTTAATTTCCCGATTGATGACCGCCGAACCACCGGGATTCTTAACCCAAACCTAGGTTTCTCAAACGATGGTGGGCTTGAACTCACCGTACCGGTTTATTTGAATCTTGCGCCAAATTACGATGCAACGGTTACTCCGCGATATATTTCAGATCGTGGCATGATGATGCAAGGCGAATTTAGATACCTCACCGAGAATTATGGTCAAGGTAAAATCTGGGGTGGCTACTTACCAAGTGATGATCGATACAATAATCAAGATCGTAAAGATTTTAACCTTTTGCACAAATGGCAAATTAACGATTATTTAACGGCAGATGCAGAATATCACTACGCCTCTGATAAAGATTACATCACTGACTTAGATACCAATCCAGATTCTAAAACCGATTTGAATCTACGCCGTGCGGTCACTCTAAAGTATAAAAATCAAATTCCTGGCCTGACTGCGCAGTTAAAAGTTGAAGACTATCAAACTTTAGATAAAACCATTTTGGATGCAGACAAGCCTTATGCACGCTTGCCGCAGTTCTTGCTCAACTATGTGACGGGCAATCCGCTTGGTTTGCAATATGAATATAACAACGACACCGCGTATTTCAAAAAATCGATTAATGACAACTCTGCACAAGAAAGCAGCGGTACACGTTTGTATAACCAGTTTGCAGTGCGTTATAACTACCGCACCCCTTGGGCCTTTGTGATTCCAGAAGCTTCTGTTCGAAGCATCAATACTTTCTATGATAAAGACAGTATTGCCTCACAAAACCTAGATGCCAGCTCGGAAACTAAGTCGGTAGTCGTACCGCAGTTTACCCTCGATTCAGGTTTGATTTTCCAGCGTGATGGTAAGTACCTTCAAACCATTACACCACGTGCATTTTATGCATACGCGCCGTATGAAAATCAAAATGGCTATGCCAACTTTGATACTACATCTGCTTCAATCAGCTACGATCAGCTCTTTAGCCCGTATCGTTTTTATGGTCATGACCGTTTAGAAGACAACAACTTCCTTTCTCTGGGCGTTAGCTATAGCTTGTTTGATACCGAAGGCCTTGAACGAATTCGTGCAGGTGTTGGCCAAAGTTTTTATTTCTCTGATCGCCGTGTGACGCTAACAAACAGCACTGACACTGAAGATACGTCTAAAACATCAGGGCCGATTGTCAGTATCTCGAGCCAGCTGACAAATAAGTTTACAGTAAGTGCCAACTCGGCATGGATGTCTAATGGCAATAATTCTCAGCACGATTTCCAAGCCTATTTCACAGGTGACAACGGAAATCTTTATAACGTTGGTTACTTTAACCGCAAGGAAATTGTAGATCGTCAAGTGGCGTACGATGCGGCTGTTGCATCATTTGTACAACCAATCAAGAACAACTGGCGTATTATGGGCCATGTTCAATATGACTTCAGAAACAACGTCGCACGTGAATATCTGCTTGGCGTAAATTATGAATCATGTTGTTATGCGGTTTCTGTTTACGGCCGTTCTTACTACAACGATCTAGACGATCCGAAAGATCCGAACGTCAACGTTAAGCGCGCGGTGATGGCAGAAATCACATTTAAAGGATTAGGCGGCTTAAACAACAAGTTAGCTTCTTTATTGGAAAATCGCGTTTTAGGCTTTAAAGAAATTAATCAATCTTGGACACAACGTTAATGAAGACAAAGTATTTGAAACAGTTATTTAAAACAACCGCGCTGGCTCTGGTTGTTTCTTCATCAATGCAAAGTTTTGCAGCGCCAACAGACGAAGTCGTTGCAATTGTGGACAATAGCGTCATTCTTAAAAGCGATTTAGATCAAGGTGTCACTGAAGCAACACACCAGCTTGAAGCACAAAAAAAAGGGCTTCCACCACAAAACTTCTTGCAACGTCAGGTGCTTGATCAGTTGATTTTACGTGAAGCCCAACTTGAAATGGTAAAACGCTATAACATCAAGATAGATGAAAACACACTCAATGATGCTGTACTCAAAGTAGCTGGTCAGTCAGGTATTAAATCACTCCCTGCCTTTCAACAGAAACTCGATGGTATAGCACCGGGAACTTATGCAGCACTGCGTGCTCGTATCAGTCAAGATTTGGCAATCAATCGCTTACGTCAGCAGCAAGTCATGTCACGTATCAAAATTAGTGATCAAGACGTTGAAAACTTTTTGAAGTCGCCTCAAGGTCAGGCAATGCTTGGTAGTCAGGTTCATGTTATTCATGCGCGTATCTCTGCCCAACAAGGAGTAGATCCGCAGCAGCTTGCCAAAGTTGCGCAAGATGTAAAACAAGCCTTGAATGAAAGTAATGACATTGCGGCGATTGGTAAAAAATTCTCAACCAAAGACGTTAAGGTCGAAGGTGCGGACATGGGATACCGTGATCTTGCCGACCTGCCTTCCGAATTAGCTGCGCGTGTTAGTCCACTTCAGCAAGGTCAAACTACCGAGCTGATTAATGTTCGTGATGGCATTCATGTTTTGAAATTGATCGAACGAAAAAGTAGCGATCAAAAAGCCATGGTGACCCAATACCAGACGCGCCATATTTTAATTCAGCCGTCTGAAGTCATCAGTCCGGATATGGCCAAACAAACTATTGATAGCATTTATAATCGTTTAAAGTCGGGTGAAGACTTTACCACACTCGCCGCAACCTACTCCTCTGATACAGGCTCAGCACGTGATGGCGGAAGTTTGGGCTGGGTAACGCCGGGCAGTATGGTGCCACAGTTCGAAGAGAAAATGAAAAATACACCAGTCGGACAAATTAGCCAGCCATTCCAGACTCAATATGGATGGCATATTCTTGAAGTCACTGGCGTTCGTGAAAAAGACATGACTCAAGAATATCAAGAGCGTATGGCACGCCAGATCTTGGGTGAGCGACAGTTTGATAGTGAACTGGATAGCTGGTTGCGTGAAGTACGTGCCCATGCGTATGTACAAATCAAGGATCCGGAACTTGATACAAAATTGCAGCGAGCAAAAGCCATAGCAGCACAGTAATCATTTAATAGAACCAGCCAAATGCTGGTTCTTTTTTTATATTTTAGATAAAAAAAACCTCAGTCATATTGACTGAGGTTTTTTTATTGAAACAGATTAACGGTTGTTAGAATCGTCGTCCTGTCCATCTTCGAATTTTGTATCGTTGTCAAAGCCAGAAGCGCCTTGACCGCCGAAGCCACCTTGACCACCGAAGCCGCCGCCTTGACCACCAAAGCCACCTTGACCACCGAAGCCGCCTTGACCGCCGAAGCCGCCGCCTTGACCACCGAAGCCGCCTTGACCACCGAAGCCACCTTGACCACCGAAGCCACCGCCTTGACCGCCGAAGCCGCTACCTTGACCGCCGAAGCCACCACCCTGACCACCAAAACCACCTTGTGGTGCACCAGCTGGAGCGCCTGCTGGACGTGGGTTACGTGCAGGAACTACAGTTGAAATTGCATGCTTGTAAACCATTTGGCTTACCGTATTTTTTAGCAACACTACGTATTGGTCGAAAGATTCAATGTGACCTTGTAATTTAATACCATTCACAAGAAAGATTGACACAGGAATACGTTCTTTACGGAGAGAATTTAAGAACGGATCTTGTAATGTTTGACCTTTAGACATTTTATAACTCCAAAAAAATTAAAATCAGCGCAAAAAACCATCTTTATTTTTCAATTAAAATTTATAAAAAAGATAGTATGTAAATTTTGCTTTATCCATAAGAGTTTCGCAAGTCTTGTTGAGCCTGCTTTATAGTTAAATAAGTTTTAAAATAGTGCTTTTCTTGCAACGAACGTAACCAAGTGTATTGACGTTTCGCAAGTTGTCGTGTCGCGAATAATGCCTTATCTTCCATTTCCCTCCTATTTATGTGACTTTTATCACTTTTTAACAGAAAATCGAGTGCTTGACGATACCCGACAGACCGCATTGAAGGTAAATTTTCATTCAAATCGTATTTTTTAATTAAAGCTTCCACCTCATTTAAAAAACCGATATCCCACATTTTGAGCAATCTTTGCTCAATTCGCCGATGTAATTCTACCCGATCTGGCAGCAAAGCATAGTTATGAAATGTGTAACGATATGGTAAATTTTTCGGTTGCTCCATTTGTAATTGCGTAATCGGTATACCAGTCAATCGATAGACTTCTAGTGCGCGAATAATACGCTGGCGATCAGATACATTAAACTTTTCACCTGCGGTCGGATCCACTTTGCTCAATTGTTCATGCACAGCTTCCCACCCTTCAAGCGCAGCCTGCTGTTCAATTTCTGCCCGAATATCAGCATTTGCACTTGGAAGATTGCTTGACAGTCCTTCAAGTAAGGCCTTGAAGTACAGCATGGTTCCACCAACTAAAATAGGCGTTTTGCCTTGCTGGTGGCACTGGTCGATCAAGCGCGTGGCATCATCGACAAATTGCGCAGCAGAATACACTTCTAGCGGCGTAATAATATCAATTAAATGATGCGGATATTGTGCCTGCTCTTCTTTGGTGGGCTTTGCTGTACCGATATCCATATCTTGATAAATCAATGCAGAATCTACAGAAATCAGTTCAAATTGACCCTGTTCATACAGTTCACATGCCAAGGCTGTTTTACCGCTTGCGGTCGGCCCCATCAAATTGATTACGGGCAAAGAAGTTGACATGAAAAACTATTCTCCTCGAGCAAAAAGCTTGTCAAGTTGATGAAGTGGAAAGGCGCGCCATGTTGGACGGCCATGATTACACTGACTGGCGAATTCTGTCTGCTCCATTTGACGTAACAAAGCATTCATTTCAGACAGACTCAGCATGCGATGTGCACGAACTGCACCGTGACATGCCATGCCAGCCAAAATGGCATCACGCTTATGCATAAGCGCCTGTGCCTGATCATTTGGATCCAGATCATGCAAAAGCTCAGGAATCAGTTTCTCAAAATTAGCTTTATGCAAAATGGCCGGAACTCCACGCACAATCGCTTGATCATCACCATACTGATCAATATCCAGACCCAATCGCGCCAGCTGATCTTTCAGATCTTCAATCCGTGCCGCTTGCATACGTGTAATTGAAACCACTTTAGGAATGAGCAATTGCTGTGAAATCCAAAACTCGGGCTTATCCCACGCAGATTTCATCTGTTGTAATAAAATACGCTCATGTGCAGCATGCATATCAACAATAATCAAGCCTTCGGTATTTTGCGCCAGAATATAAATACCGTGCAATTGTGCTATGGCAATTCCCAGCGGAAACTCATCTACTTCGGACTCTGCTTGACGTTCTGCCGTATTTTCTACCGCCTCTGTTTGCTCACGCAATGGAGCTAGATAACTTTTAAGGGCATTGTTGAGCCGCTCTGGATCACTCACAGGTTGTGGGCGTCGCGAATAATCGACAGAATTGGGCCGACTGGCATTAAATTCGGTTAACAGCTCTGTTGATACGGCTGTAGTTGCCGCCTGTGTGTGATCGGCCTCATGCAGTGCTTGAGTTGATGCTGTTTCAGCGCGGTGCAAACTAAATTGTTCTTGATAGCTCGGCTGCGGCATGCGCTCAATAGGCAATTGTTCAGGTTTCATGGCCTGAGACAACTCGGCCGCTGCGGTCTGAAATTGTGAGAGTGTTTCTTTGGCATAATGCCGTACAAACTCATGCACTTCACGCTGGTTTAAAAAGCGAATCTCATGCTTGGTGGGATGTACATTGACATCAATTTGTTCTGGATCGACCTCTAAAAACAGTAAATAAGCCGAATACTGATGACCATGCAAAATCCCATCGTAAGCCATGCGCAGTGCATGTGAAATGGTTTTATCTTTGACTATACGGCCATTCACATAGACATATTGCAAATCGGCCTGTGGGCGCGCGTCGGAGGGATGACCCAACCAGCCCGACAATCGCATGGAAATACTTTGCGTATCGAGCCAATAGGCATTTTGAGTAAACTGATGCCCAAGCAGTTGCTGAACACGCTGAAAACGCAGTTGTCCGCTGTCTGCTACAGGTAAATTCAAACGAACCTGATTGTTGTGCTCTAACATAAACCGAATATCAAAATGTGTCAGTGCCAGACGTCTAACAATTTCTTCGATATGTCCAAATTCGGTACTGGGTTTTTTTAAAAATTTACGCCGCGCAGGAACATTAAAAAATAAGTCCTGTACACGAATGTGTGTGCCCTTTCTGAGCGCAACAGGTTGAATCGCTTGATGATCAAAGGCTGTACCATTGACTTCAACCTGATACCCGACGCCATCGTCAGATTGACTACTCATTAGCGTTAAGCGAGATACGGCGGCAATCGATGCCAAGGCTTCGCCTCGAAATCCCAAACTTACGATGGCATGCAAATCGTCGGAAGTCTTGATCTTACTTGTGGCATGACGCATTACCGCCAGCGGTAAATCGTCACTATGAATCCCCTGACCGTTGTCGATGATTTCAATGAGCGTAGCGCCACCTTGCTCGACGCGAATGATCAGTTCGGTTGCGCCTGCATCAATTGCATTTTCAAGTAATTCCTTCACAACCGATGCAGGCCGCTCAATCACCTCACCAGCCGCAATCTGGTTGGCCAGCGCAGGATCGAGAGTATGAATACGTCGCAGATCGCGGGATTCTTGCAGCATGTTAAATGAGGTCCTTTAATTGTGCGTATTGCTGAGCATCATTCAATTCAATCGTCACATATCGTTCAAGATCATCTTCAGATTTTTCAATTTGAATGATGATATCCGGCTCTGGAATCTCGTTTTCTCCCTTCGATGGCCATTCAAACAAAAACAAAGCATGCGGAACATCCAGATAATCCCGAATTCCCATTAACTCAAGCTCATAGGGATCGTTAAGGCGATACAAGTCGAAATGAAATATCTCTTTTTGCTGGATACGATACGGCTCGACCAAGGTATAGGTTGGACTTTTTACTGCCCCCTGATGACCCAGTGCTTGCAGAAAATGACGAGTAAACGTGGTTTTGCCTGCGCCTAAATCGCCAATTAAATACACCACACCTTCTTGGATCACACTAGAGAGTGTTGTTGCCAGTTTTTGTGTGTCGAGTTCATCCGCTAGGGTTAAACGAAGGGAATACTGCATTACGCTCATACATGATTCAATCGGACTGTGTATAATACCATCCTGAATGTTTAAAAGCCTATGATCAAGTAAAAAGCTGCTTGCTTTTCAAACAGCCTGACTCTCTAGCGATATCTCCAAAATGGCCAACATGACCGCACACGAATTTATCCCTCCTACTCGTCAAGGCGTAAGTGCCAGCAAAGTATTTTTACCCAGCATGCATGGCAAACCACCTGAAACAACTTTTGCTTACCTGTGTGCGCATTTTCCTCATATATTAGCCTCAGAATGGCAACAGCGCTTAGATGATGGACTAATTATCGATGCTCAAGGCCAAACGCTGAGTATAGCTAGCCCCTATTTATCCAACCAGCATATTTTTTATTATCGTTTTTTATCGCATGAAGTTGCAGTGCCATTTCAGCATGAGATTTTATTTGAAAATGAACATCTACTGGTGGTCGATAAACCACATTTTTTAACCATGACACCCACCGGCAAGTATGTACAAGAAACACTGCTGGTTCGCTTAAAACAAAGTGGCCAAACTCCCGATCTAACTCCAATCCATCGTCTTGATCGTGAAACGGCGGGTGTGGTGATGTTTTGTAAAAAACCTGAATCCCGCGGTGTGTATCAATCTTTATTTGCAGCGCGCGATGTGCAAAAAACCTATCATGCCATCGCCCCTTATCATCACACGTTTCAGTTTCCTCGCACAGTTCGACTCAACATGAGCAAAGGTGAGCCGTTTTACACCATGAAAGTCAATCCAGACGCCGAGCCGAATAGTGAAACCTGGATTGAATGTCTAGAGTATTCAAATCATTGGGCAAAATATCGTTTAAGCCCCAAAACCGGAAAACAGCATCAACTTCGTGTGCATTTGGCTCATTTAGGGCTTGCTATCCAGAACGATCCGCTTTATCCATTTTTGGCACACAAAGCCGACGATGACTTTTCCAACCCCTTACAACTTTTGGCAAAAGAATTACAGTTTGTCGACCCCATTACACAAACTGAAATGTACTTTTGCTCAAGACAGTCACTTTCTTTGTCATTTGATCGTAATGACAACCACGCTATTTTTTAGTTTTAAGATTGAAATTACAAATTCTTGCTTTAGAATAAGCCATTAAAAATTAAAAAATCGTTTGGTTTTTATTCATGCGAAAAACAGAAGTTTATCAGGTTCGACTTGATTCACACGAAAAGAAGCAGGCCTTTGCTGTTTTCAAACAATTGGGGATTACACCGGCACAAGCCGTGCGTCTTTTTTTCAAGCAGGTGGTTTTAACCAAATCCATCCCCTTTGCAATTGAAAATCAAAACATCGATATGGAGCAGCTCCTCAAATTGCGTAAAATCAAGTCGCAATCTGCCACTGTTACGCCACGTGAAAATGATCAAGCCGATAGCGATCTACTCATGGATGATCATGAAGCACTTTTTGATGAGCTGAACGCCTTACTCGGTGAGAGTGATCAAGCGCCATAATGTTGCAGTTTTAAACAAGTTTTAACGTTCTTCTTATTTGATTTTGGTTATGCTTCTTCTCTATGACACATAATAATAAAGCTGGAGAATCGCATGATCGTTCGACGAGCCACTGTAGAAGATTTAAATCAACTCGCGGTATTGTTTGATGAATACCGTCAGTTTTATGGCGCATCATCCAACTTAACGCAATCCTATGATTTTTTAAAACAACGCTTTGAAAACAAACAGAGTGTCATTTTTATTCATATCAAAAATGATGTTTTTACTGGTTTTATTCTGCTTTATTTGGGCTTTTCATCTGTCGCCTGCTCGACCTATTATATTTTAGATGATGTGTACGTTACGCCACTTTATCGCCGTCAAGGCTCTGCAAAGCAACTCATCGATACTGCCATTTTGTTTGCACGCCATGAAAATGCGCTCAGAATCTCGTTGGAAACCCAAAAAAACAATATCGAATCAATGCGTTTATATCAAAAAATGGGTTTTGTGCTGGATCAGGAATTTCAAACCTATCACTGTTTTCTTAGGTAGACTGCCTGGCTAAATGAATCTGTGCATCAGACAAATAGATCCAATCCCCTTGTGCTAATTCAGGTAAAACCAACTGCCCGATTTGCTGACGGTGCAGCGATTCAACTTTATTTCCAACCGCAGCGATCATGCGTTTGACCTGATGATATACCCCTTGATGAATCGTCAAGCTTAAATGATATTCATCAAGCTGTTGAACCGCGGTCGCAGCGAAAAGCCCTGTTTCATTACGTAGTTCCACCCCTTGCTCAAGCTGACTCAGCTGAACTTCAGTAATCGGATCTGCCGTGTGTACATGATATACCTTAGGGACATGTTTTTTAGGATGGGTTAAGGCATGCAGAAATTGCCCGTCATCGGTCAACAGCAGTAGTCCAGTGGTATCTTGATCGAGTCGTCCAACTGCTGCTATTCCACGATCGATCAGAATATCTGGCAGCAAACTGAATACACTCTGATGATGCTGAGGTTGATGCGAACATTCAAAACCTTGTGGTTTATTAAGCGCAATATACACCTTTTCACGATAGATATACGATTCACCAAATACACGGAACTGCAAGTGCTCGGTCTGAACGCGCAACTTTAAATCGGTAACGGTATCCTCTCCTATAGACACATGCCCATTTTTAATTAGCTGCTGGCAATGTTTACGTGAACCGAAGCCTTGTGATTGCAACATTTTTTCTAGAAGCATTGCCGAAATTTACCTGATATATTTTCGGCATAGTCTAACGGATTAGCTAAAAAAGTGAATGCCTTGAATGAGGTTATCACTCAAAATGCAGACGTTAAGGTCTGTTTTAAGTACACCAGCTTTTTTAAATCAAGCGTTTATTTTTATCTTATGATCAAACCGCGCTACACTATAGCTCCCGCTTACATAAAAAGATGTTAATGATGTTGTCTCAGCTTGATGTCAATTTAATTGTATTACTGGTATTGCTAGCCTGTGGAATTTTTAGCCAAAATACAGCTGTGACCATTGCTGTAGGCGTTTTAATTTTATTTAAACTCACCCCGCTTAATACTTTCTTCCCCTATTTACAGCAACATGGATTAAACATTGGCATTATTATTTTGACCATTGGTGTACTGACTCCAATTGCAAGCGGTCAGCTCAGTGGCGAAAGTATTTTAAAGTCCTTTTTTAGCTATAAATCTTTGCTCGCCATCGGCGTCGGCTTACTGGTGGCATGGCTAGGCGGTCGAGGCGTCAAGCTCATGAGTAGCCAGCCCGATATTATTGCAGGGTTATTAATTGGTACCATTGCAGGTGTAGCGCTGCTAAGAGGCGTTCCGGTGGGGCCACTGATAGCGGCAGGATTACTCTCATTAGTGTTGTGGAATTAATAAGGCTTGACAGTAAAACTTGCTGCAAATACATCTATATATGACATATTGAATCATCATGGCCTCATACAAAAATCCATGATGATTCAATAAATTCTATCTAGCACTTGAGTATTTAGGCAGCATAATAATTGGTGCGTTTTTGCGAAAATTTAGCTAACTGCTTTAAAAACCCTTCAAAATAACTTTTTTCTTTTTCCTCAGTTCTAAAGCCTGCATACAAGGTACGGCGCAACCCTTGCTCCGCCACACACTCCAGACGTCGACTCGTCACCCAGCCCTTTTGCTCGTACTCATTCACCACCCAGTCTGGTAGTGCCGAAATACCCCGACCACTTGCAACCAACTGAATCAGCATTTGAGTCAGATCGGTGGTACGGATTTCTTTAGGTTGAATATTTGCAGGCAGAAACAGATGCGCCATGATGTCAAGTCGATGCTTATCGACCGGATAGGTAATCAGTGTTTCCTCTGCTAAATCCTGCACAGTGACTTTTTCAGCACGCACCAGATGGTGTGTATTTGACAAGACCAAACGTGACTCATATTCAAAAATAGGAAAATACTCAACTCCTTTGAGAGCAATCGGATCTGCGGTAATGAGCAAATCAAATTCGGCATTTTGCAATAGCTCATGTGGGTTGGCTTCAAAGCCCGAGGCAAAATCCAGATCAACATCAGGATACTGCTGGCGATACTGATTCAGTAATGGCATCAACCAATCAAAACAACTATGACACTCAGAAGAAAAAATAATCCGACCGGTTTGTCCATGCACAATACGGGTGATATCACTTTGTGCAATCTGAATTTGCGGCAGAATATCATCTGCAAGTTTCAGCAAACGCTGCCCAACATTTGAAAAAGTGACTGGACGACTGCGCCGATTAACCACCTCGACCCCATACCAATGATCGAGTTCTTTTAATTGATGAGAAATAGCAGATGGTGTCAAACATAAATCATTTGCAGCAGCAACCAATGACCCATGCTCACGTAGTGCTAACAAAGTTTTAAGATGTCGAATTTCGAGCATGAAAATAACCTATATATGACCAACCGTAAGGGAAAACATCTTGTGAACGTTAGCTCCCGACTCAGCATCTCATCGAAATGAAACCGTTTGGATGACAAACAGCCCATGATGATTCTTTAATTCTAAACAGCTAATTTTAAATGTATTTTGATTTACACATCCAGCATTATTTAATGCAACAAAATCGAACAACGCGAAGGCAATAAAAAAAACCGAATTATGAATAATACTCATCTTATCATGGATGGCTTGAACCGACCTCAATTCAGCAAGCGTATTTGCACGCACAATAAAGTCAATCAAACACATCATGCTTAAATTTAAGTTGATATTCGCACTAGCCTCTTGCCCGAGTTCGCTTCGCTTTTATGTTCTTTTTCCATTATAATTTTCACTGTTTTTTCTCCCATTTTGTCTTTTTATTATGTCTTTAAAACCGAACACTTCTGTTCGATCAGCCCGACAATTTTCATTATTCTGGGTCATTCTCGCTTTAGCCAGTGGGGGTTTTTGTATTGGAACCACTGAATTTGTCGCGATGGGTCTGATACAGGAAATAGCGTCTGATCTACAGATTACTGTGCCACAAGCGGGTCATTTTATTAGTGCTTACGCACTTGGTGTGGTAATTGGTGCGCCAGTCATTGCAATTTTGGGTGCACGTGTACCACGTAAAACTTTACTGCTTGGCCTGATGCTATTTTACGGCATTGCAAATGCACTGACTGCACTGGCAAAAACACCGGATATGATTTTAGTCTCGCGATTTATCGCAGGCTTTCCGCACGGCGCATACTTTGGTGTGGGCGCTTTAGTGGCGGCAGAGCTGGCAGGGCCAAATCGTCGTGCATCTGCAGTGGCGCAAATGATGATGGGCTTAACCGTTGCAACCGTACTTGGCGTACCGCTGGCAACTTGGGTAGGCCAGCAGTTTGGCTGGCGCTCAGGATTTGAATTTTCAGCCCTCATTGCCCTTGTTACCTTAGTGTCTGTTGCAGTTTTTGTACCTCAAATACAAGTCCGTAGCACGGCCAGTATACGAAGTGAGCTATCCGGTTTAAAAAATATCAACATGTGGCTGACCCTTGCAGTTGGTGCAATTGGCTTTGGCGGCATGTTTTCGGTATATAGCTATGTATCGCCAATTTTGACTGAATATACTAAAGTTAGTATTCAGATTGTGCCGATTGCCTTGGCAATCTGGGGCATTGGTATGGTGATTGGCGGCTTGGTGGCAGGTTGGCTGGCCGATAAAAATCTCAATAGAACCATTATTGGCGTTCTCATCAGTGCGTCACTGGCTTTTATTGCTGCCAGCTTCATGATGCACAACGTGTACACCGCCATTGCTGGCTTGTTTATGATTGGTATTACGGTGATGGGTTTGGGTGGTGGATTACAAATGCGCCTGATGGATGTAGCCGGAGATGCACAAGGCTTGGCAGCATCGCTGAATCACTCTGCCTTCAATATAGCCAATGCACTAGGTGCCTATTTGGGTGGTTGGGTATTGAGCCATAATATGGGCTGGATTGCACCTATCTGGGTGGGATTTGTACTCAGCCTAGGTGGGCTGATTATTTTATTGATTGCCTTTGCAGTCGAGAAAAAAACCCGAGCAGTACACTGATCGGGTTTAATCATAACTGATACAACTTCAATTACGCGTAAGTCGCCAGTCGCTCTGACAGTAATTGAAAGAAGGCATCTCGGTCAATGCTACGTAAAAACTCGGCATTGGCCTTACGCCCAGTCACATTCCACCAATCGGCAACCGTTGCACCCACAGTCAGCGGGCTATCTGTTTCAATTTCAACGTTAATCCAACGGCCTGTAAATAACGCTGGATTAATCATGTAGCCAATCACACATGGATCATGTAATGGCGCACCTTCCGAGCCATATTTTTCCATATCGTAACGCTCAAAGAAGTCAGTCCATGCTGCAACAGCCGGTCCAACCTTATTGTTCATTTTACGCAGACCATCCACCCACTCTTTTGAGGTTAATGCCTGATGAGTCACATCTAATGGAATGACGGTAAGTGGAATGCCCGCTGCAAACACAACTTTTGCTGCATCAGGATCGACAAACATATTAAATTCAGCTGATGGTGTAATATTTCCGCCTTCAAAGAAACCACCACCCATGAGTACAATGAGCTCAATACGCGTGGCGATATCAGGGGCTTTGAGCAGTGCCTGAGCCGTGTTGGTCATTGGGCCTAACGAGCAAATCGTAATCGATTTTTCTGGTGCACGGCGAAAGGTTTCAATTAGAAAGTCGACTGAATGCTCAGGACGAAGCGGCATTTTCGGTTCAGGTAATTCAATTCCATCTAAACCCGTTTTGCCATGCACATTTTCTGCAGTAATTAATGGACGTTTGAGCGGACGATCACATCCTGCAAATACAGGAATGTCTGGACGACCAGCCAATTCACACACTTTTCTGGCATTTACGCTGGTCAAACTTAAAGGTACATTTCCAGCAACTGTCGTAATTGCCAAAACATCAAGTTCCGGGCTGGCCAGCGCCAGTAAGATCGCAACTGCATCGTCTTGCCCTGGATCTGTATCAATAATAATTTGACGAGGTGTATTAGTCATTCCACTACCTTTTTTTTAAAAACAGCCTGAACTCGTGCTCAAGCCAAAACGCAATATATAAATCGATCTAAACGTTATAGCAAAATTTTGCCCTCTTGGATTACTTTGAGTTCGCGCATTCGCTCTGCATGATATTCACCGGCGGTATAGCGTGACGAGAGCACCACATCACCGCGTGGTTGTAAAAAGAATGGCATCGAAATTCGTTCTTGCTGTGCATCTTGATCTTTGAATTTCACCACACGATGGGTGGTCGACGGGTAAAAGAACTGGGACGCTTCTTGAAGCATATCGCCAATATTAATAACCAGTGAATTCGGCTCGACAGGCACATCGTACCACTCACCTGCTGCATTTTTTACCTGAAGCCCCGGTGCTGTCGCAGCGGGCAAAATGGTAATGAGATTAATATCTTCATGCGCAGCAGCACGAACATAATCTTGATCTGTCGCTACAGGTGTATAACGTAATACACGCAATAAACCCTCCGCACCCTCAATCATACTGGGCAACGGCTCACTATAGGCAGCGCGAATATGCTCGGGTGTAAACTCTTGAATCCATTGTAAAAGATGTTTAGCCAAGCCGAATGCTTGTTGATAATAATTTAAACTCAGCGCTGATAATTCGGAAGGAAATACACCAGAAGGGAAAATATGAAAAAATTCTTTTAAATCTTTGACCGTTTCACCTTTGGCTGTTTCGGATAAGTCGGTTGGAAAAAATCCGCCTTTTTGTTCGGGACGAACACGGTAATTGTTTTTATACTCAGATTTAAAAAATGTCAGCCACTCGGTGTAGATCGACTGGATTAATGACCAGTCCAGCGGATGATTGATAATCACGGCAAAACCAGTTTCACGTAACGACTGTGCAAATGCAGCCCCTGCTTCGGGATGCGTATAATCAATGGTTGCAATGTGCATAAGAACTCCATGTTATTGTGTTTATGGAAGCAAAAAATAAGCCGTATTTATAGAATGAAATACGGCTATTTTTGTCAGTATTTGGTCAAAACTGAATGCATTAAAACTATCTGCGACAACGCAATTAGAGCGCGAAGCCTAGACAAATACCGGCAATTGTCGCGCTCATCAAGTTTGATAAAGTTGCGGCCAACAACGCACGGATGGCAAGTTTAGATAATACGGGCGTCAGTTTTGGTTCTACCATACCAAAAGCACCGAGTACTACACCAATCGAGCTGAAGTTGGCAAAACCACACAACCCAAAAGAAATAATGGCTGCGGTATGTGCCGAAATGGTTTGATCTGCCAGATGCGGCGCTAAGTTTAGGTAAGCAACAAACTCATTGATGACCAGCTTTTGCCCAAGCAAAGAACCTGCTAACTGCGCTTCATTCCAGTCCACGCCCATCACATAAGCTAAAGGAGAAAGGACATAACCAAAAATGGCATCTAGACTCAAGCCTGAATAGCCAAACCATCCACCCACGAAACCGAAGATACCGTTCACCAGACTGAGCAGGCCAACAAAAACCATAATCACGGTTCCGACACCTGCTGCAATTTTAAGCCCCATCATGGCGCCATTCGCAGCGGCTTCAATGATATTAGATGGACGTTGTTCGCCAAATTCAAGATCCGATACTTCAACAGTTGAAGGCTCAGTGGCTGGACTCAATAAACGTGCAAACAGAATACCGCCAGGAATCGCCATCAGCGAAGCCGCCAATAAGTATTCCATGGGTACGCCTAATCCGGCATAGCCAACCAATACCGAACCAGAAACAGCAGCCATACCACTACACATGACGGTAAACAATTCATTTTTATTCATACGTAACAAAAATGGACGCAACGCGGCTGGTAATTCGTTTTGACCAATAAAGATGGTCGTCACCGCAGCAAAGGACTCAACCTTACTGATACCCAGCGCTTTTTGAAACAAACCACCCAGTACTTTAATAAATACCGTCATGATTTTTAAATAATACAAAATCGAAATCAGGGCAGTAACAAAAATAATGGTTGGCAGTACTTTCAGTGCAAAGATAAAACCTGCGCCATTAAATACCGTGTTCATCTGATCGCCGACCAAGGCACCGAACAAGAAAGCGCTGCCTGAATCTGCATAACCAATCACATGGTTTACGCCATTGGCAAGCTGTTCAAAAATGTATTTTCCTAATGGGACATACAAAATGATAATTCCAAGCAGGAACTGCAAACCCAAAGCCGGTAAAATCGTTCTCACTTTAATCATGCTTCGGTTATTGGAAAAAATATATCCAATCAACAAAAGAATAAAAATACCGATCAATCCACGATATTCAAACATTTTCATCTCCGTAACCTGAGCACACCCCATTCCAGCAACTCATGTCAACATCGTTGTACCTGCTGTATAAACAAACCAAGATGTCGTTACTGATCGCCCTGTACTCGAATTACCTTATCGCGCCATTCAGTGATGCTTCATAATCACTGATTTGTAAAATGAGGAATTGGAGACAATACAAAGATCATGCCATCTCAAAAAACAGCATGAATCTGAAAATTATCTTACCAATCATGATTTTGCCAGCTTTATACAAGGGGCAAATAATGCAAAAAGCCTAAAAATAAGCATTTGTTTTTAAACAAATATTTAATTGGGCTATTTATCGGGCGGTAAATTTAACAAAATTTTGCAGAGATTTCGAATGTTTTTTTTAGACTGCCCGATCAATTTTGATCAAATTAAAAAGCAGTATCGCATTTTTTTATTTTTTTCTTTTTATAATCGTGACTTAATTATATCAAAATCATAATAAAAATTTATAGCATTACAAAATTCTGCTTATGAATACCAGTGATGGTCTAATACGTTGCCTTTTTTGAACTAACGGTAAAAAAACAGTGCGTATTGAATCGTTTTTATACATTTAATTTTATGAACTTAGTGAAATACAGCAATGAGATTCAAAAAAAAAACAAGCACGGAATGTGCTTGTTTTATGGAGAATTCATTTGTTATGCCGCCTTTGGATAGGTAATCACTTTACCCTGTGCCAGATGCGCAATTGCGTTACTGTTAAAATCGATAGTTAAAATATGGTTGTCATGGCTGATATGGTAAGCTTTCACCAATGGTTCATTTCCATTATTGGTTTCAATCACGTATTCGTCCACGATATTGAGAATACCTTCTAAGTTGGTACTGCTCGAAGCGAAGTCATGATCAAAGAGATCATAAATCGTATTTAGGTTGAAGGTTTCTTGCACATGATTTGGATGATGCTTGATGTAGTTTTCTAGGAACAAAACAAGTTTGTGTGCAAAGAAATAGTAGTTCGGCTTATGAGTATAATGCAGATTCATCTCTGACTCCTTCAACAGTCTAGAATATCATTGTTTGTATGCCACTCATTTGTTTTAGGATTTCTATCTTAAATTAGTCTTAAAACACCTCCTTATACATATCATTCTCACAATACGATAACATTATTAATTTTTGTTACTTTGCTTAAAAAAGCTGAATAACTAATCAGCAATATGGGCCACTTTTTTTAAGCGCTTGTTTGTTAAATTATACATCGCTTAAAATTAAAGGCATAATACGCCGCTTTTTAAATTTAGAGTTTCTAATGAGTTCAACCCGTCCTTTGCTTACTGTAATTGGCAGCATCAATGTTGACCATATCCTTTCTCTTGAACACTTCCCTCATCCGGGACAAACCCTGAATGGTCAGGAGTATCAGGTCGCGTTTGGTGGCAAAGGTGCAAATCAGGCAGTAGCAGCAGGCCGAAGTGGCGCCAATACCAGTTTTATTGCCTGTGTAGGTGGCGATGCCGTGGGCGAACAAATTCGTCACCAGCTCATCAAAGACCACATTGATACTCAGGCAGTACGTGCCGTTGAAGGTTTCACCACAGGTGTCGCACTGATTTTTGTTAATCAGCATGCAGAGAATTTTATTGGTATTCATGCCGGTGCCAATGCTGCGCTTGATATTGCATATATCGATCAGCATGCAGAGCTAATTCAACGCTCAAGCGCAATTCTTTTACAGCTTGAAACACCGTTGGCGACTATCTTGCACGCTGCAAAGCTTGCCAAAGCTGCTGGCGTAAAAGTGATTTTAAATCCGGCGCCAGCTTGTGAGTTGCCAGAAGAATTACTACGTTTGGTCGATATTATTACGCCCAACGAAACTGAAGCTTTGAGCCTTACTAATGTGATTGTGCATGATGATCACGACGCTGCCGAAGCGGCAAATGTGTTGCATCAAAAAGGCATTAAAACTGTAGTCATTACTATGGGCTCTCGTGGTGTTTGGCTGAGTGAATACGGTCAGGGCAAACTGATTGAAGGGTTTAAAGTAAATGCAATCGATACCATTGCCGCAGGCGATACCTTTAACGGTGCATTTGTGACGGCACTTCTTGAAGGAAAAACCGCACAAGACGCTGCACGCTTTGCCAATGCAGCCGCCGCAATTGCCGTTACCCGATCTGGTGCCCAGCCGTCTGTGCCATGGCGTCAAGAAATTGATGACTTTTTGGCATCTCGATAAATGTATTTTGCATAAAAAAACGCAGATATTTCTGCGTTTTTTTATGCTTATTTTACTATTTCAACGCGTGAAGCAAGCCTATTGAAAAGCACCCTTCTTTTCAATAGACTCGCTGCACATCAAAATCACTACCCATATGACTTTGATTGAATAAAAACATCTTAACTTGAACGCTCTCAAAAATTTTACCGAATATTCAATTTTTTTTAGTTCTAACAGCATAAAATTTATGTATATTGAAAATATACAGCATAATTTTCTTTGGTTTAAATTTTGAACAGCACAGAATACACATTAGACCGTACAGATCGGAAAATTTTATCTGCCCTTCGTGGTAATGGCCGACTCACGATTGCACAACTTTCCGAAGAGGTCGGTTTATCATCCTCACCTTGCTGGACACGACTAAAGCGGCTTGAATCACTTAAAATTATCGATGGTTATACTGCTAATATTAATGCCAAAGCCATTGGAATTAATGAATTATTTTTTATTGAAATTACACTCGAACGGCATGACGATGAAATGCTCGAAAACTTTAGCGAAGCACTCGCAGAGATTCCAGAAGTGATTGAGGCGCATTTGGTTACCGGAGAATACGACTATCTTGTAAAAGTTGCGGTGAAGGATTCAGAACACTATGAGCGGTTTTTAAGAAAGAAACTTTATTCCATTAAAGGAATTCGGCATACACGTTCGACTTTTGCACTACGCCCATTAAAATTGGCGCATACCGCAGATTTTATGCTGATTGAATAATGTTGAAGATAGTTGCTGCAACTGACAGCTAAATATGATTTAATACGCGCAGTTTGAGATGAGCCTCATACAGTATATGACTCGATTCGTATACGACTAGCCCCGCTAATATGCGGGGCTTTTTATTTGCATAATAAAAAAATACCATAAAAAAAGGGGCTGATTTCTCAGCCCCTTTTTACTCATTTAAACTCAATCATCAATCAATTAAGTTAACTGAGCCGCAGCAATTTTCTTAGTATCTACTTTATCCGCAGCATTGGTATATTCTCCCATTTGGTCGAAATTCAAATACTTGTAGATATCAGCAGACATGCTGTCGATTTGTGCTGCATATTGTTGGTACTCTTCTGGCGTTGGTAATTTACCAAGTACAGCAGCAACAGATGCAAGCTCGGCAGATGCCAAGTATACGTTAGAGCCTTGACCCAAACGGTTCGGGAAGTTACGTGTAGAAGTCGATACAACTGTAGTATTTGGTGCAACACGTGCTTGGTTACCCATACATAATGAGCAACCCGGCATTTCAGTACGCGCACCAGCACGACCATAGGTATTGTAAAAACCTTCTTCCATTAACTGGTGTTCGTCCATACGTGTTGGTGGTGCTAACCATAAACGAGTTGTTAATGAACCACTTGGTACTTTCTCAAGTAACTGACCCGCTGCACGGAAGTGGCCAATGTTGGTCATACAAGAACCGATGAACACTTCATCAATTTTGTCGCCTTGAACGTCAGAAAGAAGTTTCGCATCGTCTGGGTCGTTCGGGCAGCAAAGAATCGGCTCTTTGATGTCTGCAAGATCAATTTCATACACTTTGGTGTATTCAGCATCCGCATCCGCTTTAAGAAGTGATGGATTAGCCAACCATTTTTCCATGTTTTCAACACGGCGCGCCATTGTACGTGCATCACCATAGCCTTGTGAAATCATCCACTTCAACATGGTAATATTTGAACGCAAGTACTCAGCTACTTTCTCTTCAGAAAGCGTGATTGCACAACCCGCTGCAGAACGTTCAGCAGACGCATCAGACAATTCAAATGCTTGCTCAACAGTCAAGTCAGTTTCCATTTCCGACAAGTCGATTTCTAAGATACGACCAGAGAAAATGTTTTTCTTACCTTTCTTCTCTACCGTTAAATCGCCTTCTTTGATTGCGTAGTAAGGAATTGCATGTACAAGGTCACGTAGCGTAATACCAGGCTGCATTTTACCTTTAAACTTCACAAGTACAGATTCAGGCATATCGAGTGGCATAACACCAGTCGCTGCCGCGAACGCAACAAGGCCAGAACCCGCTGGGAACGAAATACCGATTGGGAAACGTGTATGTGAGTCACCACCAGTACCGACTGTATCTGGAAGCAACATACGGTTTAACCAAGAGTGGATAATACCGTCACCTGGACGAAGCGACACACCACCACGGTTCATGATGAAGTCTGGCAATGTGTGTTGCATTTGTACGTCGACTGGCTTTGGATAAGCAGCAGTGTGACAGAACGATTGCATAACCAAGTCAGCAGAGAAGCCCAAGCAAGCCAAATCTTTTAACTCGTCACGTGTCATTGGACCAGTGGTATCTTGAGAACCAACAGTCGTCATCTTAGGTTCACAGTAAGTACCCGGAATAACGCCTTGACCTTCTGGAAGACCACAAGCGCGACCCACCATCTTCTGCGCTAAAGTAAAACCTTTGCCTGTTGCAGCAGGTTGTACTGGCGTACGGAATAATGTAGATGGCTCAAGACCTAAAGCTTCACGCGCTTTCGCAGTTAAACCACGACCTACGATCAAGTTAATACGACCACCCGCACGTACTTCGTCTAGAAGTACTGGCGTTTTAAGTTCAGATTCAGCAATTTGCTCGCCGTTTTTAAACGCAGTGACTTTAGCTGCTGCGTGGTCAATCTTAAGAACGATTTCGTCGCCCATGTTCATGTTGGCAACATCAATCTCTACAGGTAACGCACCAGCATCTTCCATGGTATTAAAGAAAATCGGCGCGATTTTAGAACCTAAGCAGTAACCACCGTCTTTCTTGTTTGGAATGTGCGCGATTTCGTCACCGAAGAACCAAAGCACAGAGTTTGTTGCAGATTTACGAGATGAACCTGTACCCACAACATCACCAACATAAGCAACTTGATTGCCTTTCGCAATAAGTTCTTTAATTTGGCTTAGTGGACCAATTTCACCTTGTTTTTCAGGGTTGATGCCATCACGCTCGTTTTTCAACATTGCATTTGCGTGTAATGGGATATCCGGACGGCTCCAAGCATCTTGCGCTGGAGACAAGTCGTCGGTGTTGGTTTCACCCGTCACTTTAAATACGGTTAATTTGATTTCTTCTGGTACATCTTTGCGGCTGGTAAACCACTCAGCATCTGCCCAAGATTGCAAAACTGCTTTCGCGTTAGTGTTACCCGCTTTTGCTTTGTCTGCCACATCATGGAATGCATCAAATACAAGAAGTGTTTTTTTCAGTGCATCTGCTGCTAAAGCACCGAGTTGGGCATCATCCAGTAGCTCAACCAATGGTGCAACGTTGTAACCACCAAGCATGGTGCCAAGTAAATACACTGCACGTTCTTTCGAAACGAGTGGAGAGGTCGCTTCGCCTTTTGCCAAGGCTGCCAAGAAAGCAGCTTTAACATATGCCGCTTGGTCGACACCTGCTGGAACGCGATTTTCAAGCAAGTCGACGAGGAATGCTTCTTCACCTGCTGGCGGGTTTTTAAGTAATTCGACTAAGTCAGCAGTTTGAGCATCATCAAGTGGCTTCGGTGGTACACCGAGTGCGGCACGCTCTTCAACGTGTTGGCGGTAAGCTTCTAGCACAGTGTTATTCCTCTTTTTAAAAATTTACTTGTGAATTCCTGCTTATTAAAGCTTCACAAGTAATATGGACAGCAAAATTTTACTAAAAATCAAGTGAAAAGTTAATGCAAGGACCGTATTTCTCCGTGATTCTCGTTATTTTATAGCGAAATAGTAGTACACCCTAAACAGCGCTAAAAACCATTCAAAATACCTGTAGTTCTTGCAATTGCTTCCTGATTTTTTGCTCCCTTTTGCATTCATCAAAATGCAGATGCATCATGCATGATTTAATCATGAAATGCGATATCCACCTTGCAGATCCTTTAAAAGAAATCATCTATGTATCTACACGAGTGTGCCAATAAAATGAGTGAATTTTTAGCAAACACAATGTCAAATATGAGGAAAGCCGTGTTAGACATGATGCAATAATCAAAATTGTTTTAAACTGTAGAATTGTCAGGCCCAGTGATCTGAATTAATCAGAATTCCAATCGATCATGTGGTTGCTTTATTTTATTCAAAGACGATTCGCCAACATGGGCGAATCAATCATATGGCATTATTTTATAAAGTAATTAAGCTTATCTCTTAAAATTAGAACTGCTTGTAATTTGGCACTTTATCGTGTGGAGTTACCAAACATTTTTGCGTCACTTCACTTCGGATCTGCTCACGGATTGCATCTGGCTTATACGTCACTTGCTGTTGTGGCAGTGCATACACCTGTTCAACAATACTTAAAATAAAAGTTTTGGTGAACGGCTCTTCAATTTTATTGGCATGTTCAACGGCTTGTGTTTTCTGAATGCCATTTTGACGATCGAGCAAAATTGAACGCGCCGCATTGCCCATGCTGGTACAGTAGCCATGCCACTGTTCTTCAGGGGTAAGTGGTTTTTTTTCGCCACAGCCAACCAGTGCAACCAAGACAGTCAACGGTAGAAATTTTTTCATGAACGCTCTCCTTTGCAAATCATGATACTGAAATTTAGTTATTTTCCCAACTAGAACTTGGTTAAGTTTTTCATAGCGATACGATCAATTTTCTAGCGCATTTTTTTAATGAGCGTTAAAAGCTCATCCATGACCTCGTCTGTATTGTCATCTAACACCGCACGGCGCACACAGCCTTTAACGTGATCGTCAAGTAATTGCCTAGACACTGCGTCAAGCGCAGATCGAATGGCAGAAATTTGAGTGATGATATCGACACAATATCGATCATTTTCAATCATTTGGCTGACGCCATTGACTTGCCCCTGTACTCGACTCAATCGATTCAGCAATGCTTTTTTATGCGGTTGAATCACCTGCTTCGGACTTTGGCCAGTTTGAGTTTCAGATGTCTCACATTGCATACAAGCTGAAGGCTGAGTACTTGAATCAGCCTCTGATGTGTTGTGCTTCGAGGTGCCGGATTGAGGTTTTGACATATTGAGAGTCCTTCACAAATATACCCCATTGGGGTATTATTGATTTTATTTTACAGGAAATTAAAATGTCAGTACATACACATCAAGTGCGTCACTTTAATCTTCCTGTTCACGGTATGTCGTGTACAGCTTGTGCCATGCGGATTGAAAAAGTCCTGAATCGCTTACCAGATGTTCACGCCGAGGTCAGCTTCGCCAATGAGCGTGCACAAGTACGTTTGCAAGGCAGCGCCAGTTCGATAGAAGACGTGATTCAGGGGATTCAAAAGGCAGGTTTTGCCCTTCATGAAAACACGCTTGAATTAAACATTGAGGGCATGAGTTGTACGGCTTGCAGCCAACGTATCGAGAAAGTTCTCAAACGCCAGCCAATATTGGATGCTCAGGTTAATTTTGCCACCGAAACGGCATCCGTGCGTTATGTAGAGGGCTTGATTACGCCACAAGAGATTATCTCGACCATTGAGAAAGCAGGATTTACAGCTCAGCAAAAAAAGACAGATGTTGACATCGAAAGTGCCAATCGATCTGCCCAGTTTAAACAACAAAAATGGCTATTTTTAACTGCTGCATTATTTACTCTTCCGTTATTCATTGAAATGCTGGCGATGATGCTGGGCTACCATGAAATTATTCCGCGAGGTATACAGTGGCTACTGGCTACTCCCGTACAGTTTTGGTGTGGTCGTTTTTTTTATAAGCATGCCTTGAATGCAGTACGAGGCGGTTCTGCCAATATGGATGTATTGGTGGTTTTAGGTACCAGTGCCGCGTATTTGTTTAGTAGTGTTGTTTTATTTTTCAACTTATCAGAGCATGTCTATTTCGAAGCCAGTGCCAGTATTATTACCCTTGTGTTATTAGGTAAATTACTTGAAGCACGTGCCAAAGCCAAAACTGGAGCAGCCATTGAGCAGCTGTTAAATTTACAGCCAAAACAGGCACATCAAGAGATCAATGGTCAAATTATTGATGTGGATGTCGATCAGCTTGCGCTTAATGATATTTTTATTGTTCGTGCTGGAGAAAGCATTCCGGTAGATGGAATAATTATTGAGGGCAATTCTGAAGTAAATGAAGCAATGCTCACGGGTGAAAGCATGCCGGTTTCCAAGCAGCCCGATGATTCGCTTTTTGCAGGAACAGTAAACCACCATGGCGTACTGAAAGTTCGTGCCACTGGTATTGGTCAACACACCATGATTGCCCGAATTGTGCACATGGTGGAGCAGGCTCAAGGTTCCAAAGCAGAAATCCAGCGCCTTGCCGATCAAATTTCTTCAATTTTTGTTCCTGCTGTTCTTACTATCAGTGTACTCACCTTTGGCTTTACATGGTGGTTTACAGATACATTTACAACCAGTCTGATCAGTGCAGTTGCTGTTTTGGTGATTGCCTGCCCTTGCGCACTCGGACTCGCAACACCCACAGCGATTATGGTGGGAACAGGGCGCGGGGCGCAATCAGGTATCTTATTCCGTAATGCACAGACACTTGAGCATGCTCAGCGCATCACCACACTCGTGCTGGATAAAACAGGTACACTCACGCAAGGTACGCCAGTGGTGGCCAGCACCACCATACAAGCGTCTATTACAGCCAAAGTGTTTTGGTCAGTTATCAGCGCGCTTGAAAGCCATTCCGAACATCCAATTGCTCGCGCATTGGTTGATCATGCCCAGCAGCTGAATATCGAATCAAATCCTGTGCAAAATATTGAAATTTTACCGGGTCACGGTATCCAAGCTGAACTTGATTCACAGCGTGTTCTACTCGGATCGCCTCGCTTACTAGCTCATCATGATGTTCAGCTTGATCAAGCATTGATCGAAAAATTTGAACAGCAAGGGCAAACTGTAATTGGTCTTGCCATAAACGGCCAGATTCAGGGGTATGTCGGATTACACGATTCAATTCGTCCAGATGCAAAATCAACAATTGCCGCACTGAAGGCCCGTGGTATTGACGTCATTATGCTGACTGGTGATACCGCACGTGTTGCACAAGTGGTTGCTGAGCAACTTGAGATTCAACATTATATCGCAGGCGTTTTACCTCAAGATAAACTCAGTGAAATCGAGCGTTTGAAGCAACAAGGTAAATGGATTGCAATGGTTGGTGACGGAATTAATGACGCACCAGCACTTGCTACAGCAGATGTTGCTTTTGCAATTGGTGCAGGTTCAGAGATTGCAATTGAAGCGGCCGATGTGGTGCTGATGCGCAATCAACTCAGCGGCTTGATTCACGCAATTGACTTGTCTCAAGCCACCTTATCTAAGGTTAAACAGAATCTTTTCTTTGCCTTTATTTACAACTCGCTTGGTATTCCTCTGGCAGCACTGGGTTTACTAAATCCAGTGCTGGCAGGCGCTGCGATGGCACTCAGTTCGGTTTCGGTATTATCGAATTCTCTGCTTTTGCGTCGCTGGAAACCACGCCCTTTTTCTTCGGAGTGAAGTGATCATGTCGCATTATATTTTTCATGTTGAAGGAATGTCCTGTAGTGGATGTTCAAGTAAGATCAAGTCTGCTCTCTCTGCACTTGAGCACGTTCAAAATGTAGAGGTCGATCTCGCTTCGGCTGAAGTTAAGGTGTATAGCGATGCTGCACAGGAACTCAATCGAGATACCCTTGTAAGTACAATAGAAGACTTGGGTTTTGATGTGGTGCGCTAAATGCATCTCAATAAAAAAGGGCAATCGATCGGATTGCCCTTTTTTATTCTGGCATTAGAAGCGCCAGTTGTAGAAAATATCGAGCGATCGTTCAAGTGCCTGACTCGCTTCAAGGTATAAGCGCTTATTCACCTGATAACGCAAGGTCAGTTTATTGACTGGTGTAAATACGCCTACACCATATCGAATAAATAAATCTGGTGTGATGTAGCCCGTCAGGCTGACTTGGGTATCATCGCCTGTGCCTTGTGCGTCTAGAGCCAAACCGCTCAAACCGAAGGTCCGACCAATCTGATTCGTCAGTGCACGCGTTCCACCCAAGCCCATACTGATCCCTGCTGCTGCAATGGTATTGTTCACATCCGATTTAAAGCCGGCCGTATTGCTTAAACTACTACTTCCTTCATTGATTCGGCCTGTCACCAAGGCATTGAGTGCCTCTTGTTCAGACAACCCTGCATCGTTATAAATCTGAATATTCGGTACCGAAGCTGTTCCCGTGACACGTACACCGACCGTACTGCCCTGCACACTCTTATTGGCATCGACATCAAGGGTTGGATTTGAAACCGGTCCATTGAAACGGGCAATTGCACGATTTAAATCTAGACTCTGCCCATAGGCTTCAATTTTAACCTTCTGACTCACCCCAATTGCCCCTGAGGCATTCATTGCAGTATCTAAACCACGCTGGGTAAGGTTTAAACGACCGACCAATGGTATACGACTATTAAAACCTTGGAAAATCACTTGATTGCCAATCGAAACGCCAATATCCGCACGAATTTGCCATGGTTTTGCCGCACGCAAAATCGCCAGCTGATCTTGGCCTTCACGCACTACGCGAACATCCGAAGAAACACCAACCACAGGTTCAGTCGCTTCAGGCATCGAAATTAATGCACGTGGTACATCGACTTTTCCTTGCACCGTTAAACGCTTACTTACAGGATACGCTTCCATCGAGATATCCGGTGTCACCAGTGCCGTAATCAATGGCACCTGACGAACCAGTAAATTTTCACCTTTAAGATTTAACTTGATACGCGGATCACCTTTCCAGTCGATATCTCCGGTAAGGGTGCCCGCACCACGACCACTGTTAAACGCACCGTTAACACTTGCAGAATCTTGGCGAATAGATGAATACAACTGAATGTTAGTGAGATTGACAGGTAGCGAAATCATGCTGATTGCACCGTCTTTTAGTCGCATTTCTCCAGTTATTTGTGGCTGTGTCAGTGTTCCATTAACTTTACCCGCCAACGATAACGTGCCTGCCATTGAGCGCACATCACTAATAAATGGTTTGAGTACTTTGAGTTGCACATTGTTAAATGCGACCTCACCCGACATCGGCATTGGTGTCTGATACGGATTAATGACAACTTTGGCATAGCCTGTACCAATTGCATCTGTTTGTACATCTAAACGCATCAGCAAACCTTGCGGAACACTTTTGGCAATCACACTTAACTGGTTATAGCTCAACGTCGATGCTGGATCTTGCGGATCAGACGCTGCCAAACCAATTTCACCATTACGCGTAACCAGCTGTGCATCGACTTGAGGCTTGCCGCCATTGGCCCAATTGGCCTTGGCGTAACCATTGAGCTTACCAGTAATGGCCAGCCCCTCTGGCATAAATGCGGCAAAGTCATTTAAGTCTAAGTTACGAGTTGCAAAGGATACATTACCACGCTGCTGACTCACCCGTAGCGGCTGATCAAAGCATAGCTGGCTTTGCTGGCTGGCCCAGCAATGCTGCCCCACAAATAACTCTTGGCGAGCGCGATTAAAGATTACAGCCGCATTTTGCTGCTGCTTTAATACCGCACGACGAGAATCAAATACACCTTGCTGAATCTGGCCAAACCAGTCATTTGAGGCATTAAAGCCACCCGCCAGTTGTACATAAAACTTAGAATAGTAATTCCAGCCTTGAAGTTGAACCAGATGTGCCTTACGCGTACCAGACAAGGTAATGCCGGCATACTGGATTTGACGCGTGCCACTTTGCAAATCATTTAATGTAGCTTTGAGTGATGTTGGAACGCTCTCAGATGTCGGTAATTCACCTTGAATCAGAATTTTTTTGATGCTGATGGTGTTCAGACCAAAATTATCTACAGCCAGATTCGCCGTCGCTTTAAGCCGTGGCTGCGCCTGTAGATTTAAATAACCGTAAGCACGACCACGCAGCGGTGCATAAATCTCATTGAGTGCAGGTGCATTTACTTTTAAACGTAAATTTTGTGCATTTCCTGAGGCTTGAACTTGGTTCTTCCCATAGGCTAAAAAGAGATTATTGGCTTCAAACTGCTGCGGTAATAAG
The DNA here is from genome assembly GCF_029967895.1 of Acinetobacter sp. V89_7. Classification (NCBI taxonomy): domain Bacteria; kingdom Pseudomonadati; phylum Pseudomonadota; class Gammaproteobacteria; order Moraxellales; family Moraxellaceae; genus Acinetobacter; species Acinetobacter sp. V89_7. Next base: position 397,810 of record NZ_JASCAJ010000017.1, on the reverse strand, counting down.
CCTTTCTGATTTGCATTGATCACCAACGCAAGATTCCCCATTCCACGAACCAGTTTATTATTGATATAGCCCGCGAGATTAAGTTTTTCCAGATTGATACGTTTGCTTTGCTCAGACCAAAGCCCTTGCGTCTTTAGATTACCCGATACTTCACCACGAACGCTCGAAACAAAATACTGTGGCTTGAATCGCACCAGAGAAGCATTGATATCCCAAGCAATTGCATTTTTTAGATTCACCAGCCCGCTGGCAAAAATTTTACCTGCGACACCATCGTGCTGAAGCTGTGCGATTTTGATCAATTCAGGCGTACCTGAAATATTAAATTTGAGTAACCCTTTGCCTTGATTCAGCGCATTTAAGCCGCCGTCATATTGAATAGCGAAGCCTTTAAAACCACCACCCGATTTTTCATCGTGAAAAACCATGGCAGCCGTACTGGTACCCGTCAGTTCAATCACATCATTTGGCCCAGAATTTGCCAAGTGTCCTTTTAAATCAATCGCATTAAGCTGAATAATCTGCTGGTTGGGTTTGGCATAGCCATTGGCTTTGACTTGTCCATTCAAACGATCGACAGGCGCAGCAGTCGAGATCGATTGCGGATTGAAGTCTTTTGCCGTTAGAAATGCATTCCATTTAAGCTGACGCTTTTCAGTTGGCAACTCAACTTTCGCTTGTCCACTTAAACTACCAGTTTGCGTGGCTTTGTAAGTAAATGCCGGTATATTTAAAATATTGTCTTTTAAATCTAGTCGTGCATCGTATTGACCGGGAGGCAACGTTGCCTGTTCATGTGCTTTAATGACAGTCGCAACATGAATGTCTTGTTTATTGTCAACTAACGCCAGATTAACTTGCCCGGAATCACTACTGAGCCAACCAATGTATGGCATGGCACGATCAATTTTACTCCATGAGATATCCAGCAATAACGGTTGTGGTTTAGCCTTGGCTTCTGCCTGATTCAGCTTAACCGACCACGCTTCATATTTGTCAAAATCAAGATTGGCAGTGAGTGCCATTCCATTTTCAAGCGTTCCTTTCGAGCTAATATTGGCATCGAGTGAAGGCGGTAGAAAATCTTGAATCGCTTGCGGAATCACTTCATCTTTAGGATTTAATCGATTCAGACGACCATTCACATCCCATGTCACACGATCATGCCATCCCACATAACCGGCTAAATTGACAGATCCTTTCATGAGCTGACCATTGAAATCCTGAATGGTTAATCCATTGACCAGATCCGTTTGCATATTGGCAGTATATTGCCCTTCAGGGATGTTTTCGCCCTTTAAGTCTGTATCAAGCGTAAGGGCCAATGACTGGACATCCCCTTTAAATTTTGCAACGCCGTTTTTGGCAAAAAGCTTTTGCTCGACCAACAATGGAAGATGATAGTTCTTAAACTGAAGCTCACCAAACATTGGCACATGATCACGCACAGGATGCACCACGACCCATCCTGTAAGTAAATCTGGTGTATTGGTTGCAACACCTGCCTGAATCGTGTCTAAAGTCCCTTTGGCCGCCACTTTAATGGTTTTAATATTCAGGCTATTTAAGGACGGTAAACTCAGATCACCTGTAAGCGACAGCGGATATTTCCCGCTAAAGGTCATTTGGCCTGTGGCATTTTTTACCGCCAGATAGCCCATATCGAATTCTGAATCTTCAAACTTTAACTCTGTGCCCGACCATAATGCATCTTTGAGATAGATATCATTAAAATCAACATGAGTTCCGCTGGTTTGAATGCGCAAGTGATCCACATTGGCTTCATTCACACGCAAAATAAACGGCAGTTTGATTTCGCTAAACTTAAATGGTTCTCCGGTAGGCTTGGCATAGCTGATAATCTGCAAATTTTCCACATCAGCATGGCTTAAATGCACCTCTTTATTGATCAGTGCACGCCAACCCAGCCCAATATCGGCATGATCTATTTTTATATCGAGTTCTTTGAGTTTGACTAAGATATTACGCAGAATAATACCGTTGAGCAGATTTCCACCTTCGTATTCGTAGCGAATAATTTGCTGGCGTTCCATCACCCGATCAAGCAAAAATTTACTCCCACGGTCCGTCGATACCATGATGGTCAAGGCAGACACTAAAAACAGCAGAATAATGCCGAACGTAAATAAAACACTTCTTAAAATACGGCGTTTTTTTTCTGGTTTTTGAGCTGGTTGCTGTTCGAATTCACCCATAATGATCCTAGTACAAATTTTGTTTTAAAGTTGTGGGCCAATAAAGAAATGTAAACGAATCGGATGGTTTGGATCGGAAATCCCCGATGCCACATCGATACGAATTGGTCCAACAGGTGATTTCCAGCGAATCCCCACCCCTACACCATATTCTGTTGGTGTATTAAAATCTTTATCATAAGCATTACCAAAGTCAGAGAATACTGCAGCTCGCCAACCCTCTTTGAACTGATAATTATATTCAAGTGATCCAACAGCCAAGGCTTGCCCACCCACTTTATAGCCAAATTCGAGTGGTGCAAGGCTCTTATAATCGAAGCCGCGTATGCTTTCATCTCCACCGGCAAAGTAGCGCAAATTGTATGGTACTTTCTCGAAGTCATTGGTGAAGATATAGCCTAAATCTGCTCGTCCGACAAATTGGTGATCGTCATTTTCACCTACTGAATAAATAGCACGCCAAGCGGCAGCTGGCATAATAATATTGGCATCTGAAATCAGGGCATCACTTGCCACCTGAAGCTTATAGGTTTGCTTAAAACCCTTGGTCGGATTGATATTGTTATTGCTACTGGTTTTAGAAACTGAATAGCCAAATAGCAAAGCCTGTTGATTTGGATCGGAACCAGGCACCTTAAATGCATCTGGTAAACTAGATTCATCAACCGTACCGCGCTGGTTAAGTGAATCTACGCGATAGCGAACGCCATAGGTTTGTTGCCAACCACCCAGTGGATTTTTGATAATTCGCTCTGCACCAATCACAGCAGTCTGAGTTTCAAGGGTGACGTTTGGTCCAATATCATTGTCAAGTTCACGCTCAAACCCACCCACAATACTGATGTAATCATTGAGCGGATGTTTATAGGGAATGTTATAACGCACATCGACCGCTTGACGAATTTGCGAGACTTCCATGTTGGCATCGAATGAGTGGCCACGGCTATTTACGATCGCACGGCGATATTGACCACGCACTCGAAATCCCGTATCGGTTCCATAACCAAAACCAGTTTCGATACTGTTTAAACGATCTGCATTGAGTGTCACGATCACAGGAATTTTCTTTTCTTCACGCGCTTTATTTTCAAGCTGATTACGCTCAGACTCTTGTTCTTTTTGCTCGCTACGCTGTAATCGTAATGCTCGATCTTGATTGTCAGACGCTTGTGTGCCAGCAAACTCTGCTTCATCTACAACATTTTGCGTCACTTCATTTGCAGACACAACTTTTTTACCCTGTTGAGGGCTTTGTTGTAACGTTTGTGATTGATTATCTTGATCCACCAAGGCCTGTAAATCTGGCGGCAACTCTAATGGCTTTTGAATCGGGTCTGGTTTAATTGTATCGACCAAGGTGTAGTTAAAGTAACGGGAGTTGGTCAAGTTGTTGGCCAGTGCATTGACACGCCAGAAAGTGTAGTCGTCTCCCTCTTTCCAAGGTGTCATGCTGAGCAATACATCCATATCGAGGGGAATTTTCTTCGAAGGATCACTCATTCGAAATTCAACATTACCCAACTGATAACGCTCGCCTGTTTCATACTTTAAATTGATGTCGGCTGTATTTTGAGGTTGATTAACACGCACATCATGCAAGCGCCAATAACTATCAAAAAATCCGTTATCTGAGGCCACTGTCGCAATACGTGATTTTGTTTCTTCGTATTTACCGTGATTTAAAATATCACCCACGTCTTGTTCAGGAACAAGTCGAATCACTTGGAATTGAGGCAGCGATGCACCTGGGCCAGTGAAGTCGATATTTTGCTCTTCAATTTTAACTGGCTCATGCGGTATAACATTGACACGAACTTTGGAGTCGCTCAACTTTTCAAATTTAAACTCGGCGTTGTAATATCCCACCGCCTGCGCAGCCTGATTCGATAAGTTACGAAGTTGCGGTAATGAGCTATTAAAATCTTGAAAAGCTTCTTGAGAATAACTCGATAACTTCGCCTTAATATTTGCAGCCAGCTCAGTTGGCGCACCTTTTACCTCTGCCGTAATACGAGGAATGGATTGTCCGCCAAGGTCTCGCTTTGGCTTAATCTTATCGATAATTCGTTTAAAGAATCCCTTTTTTTCTTCGGGTTGGCTGGCTTGTTGCAGACTGGTTCGTTCAAGCGTTTGACCAGTGGTATTGGCCTGAACATTAATCTGGCTATCCGAGCGGATTTGCTGCATCAGATTATCAACATTAACGGGAGCCTGATTAATCTGTGCCAGATCTTGCGATGGATTGGTCGTGGCAGATGTCGCTGAAGTCGGTGCTCTTGATGCAGTAGCCTGAGCTTCTGCTTTGGCTTGCTCTGCAACACGGTAAATTTCGTTGGCCATTGCCGAATCTACGGCAGTCGATGGTAAATTTTCAAGATCTTCAAACTCTATTGGTTTGAATTCTGCAATTGTTTTTGAAGATTGCGCTTGTTGTTGCAAGATTGCCAAACTATCCTGCTGGTTAGGTGCTGTTGTTGATACACTCGTGGCAACGTTATTAAGATCATTAGAGTCGATTGTAGGCTGAGTCTGCGATGAGCTCGATGCAGCAACAGATGGGTTTATTTCTTGAGCATAACTGGTCGACACCGTCAAACCCAATAACATGCTCGTGTAGATGAGTTTATTCAGGTCATGTACATTTAATATAAAACGTACAGACTGGGCAAGCGCGGACTGTTTAAATTTTTTGGTCGCAAGCATGTACAATGAACTCTAAACTTATTTTATTAATGGACTGCACAAATGTACCGATAATACTGATAAATCAATTGATTTTTCACTCGATCAACTACCGAAGTATCATACATGATTTTGAAGCAAACTTAACAAGGCAATGACACTTCTTAATAAAACGCAATGAAATATACACATGATGAAAAACAATGAACATCTCCTGAGCACTCGTCGTTTTTTGCCGATGTTTCTCACCCAGTTTTTTGGCGCATTGAATGACAATGTGTACAAACAATCCTTGTTGCTGGTCATTACCTATGGCTGGATCAGCCAACAAAATGCCAGTGTGAGTACCTTAAACAATCTTGCTGCGTTATTGTTTATTTTGCCTTACTTTATTTTTTCTGCAACGGCTGGGCAAATTGCAGATAAATATGAGCGCGCTCAGTTGGTTAGAGCGATTAAGATTCTTGAGATTGTGATCATGCTAATCGGTATGGCAGGCTTCTTAACGGGTCATTTGTATTTACTGATGATTGCGCTTTTTATGATGGGCATTCACTCCACTTTTTTTGGGCCGATCAAATACGCAATATTACCAGAGATTTTAAAACCCAATGAACTCATGTCTGGAAATGCGCTGTTTCAGTCGGGCACATCAATTGCAATTTTACTCGGTATGATTTTGGGCGGTGCAGTGATTGCGTCGTCAGATGGCAATTTACTATGGATCAGCCTAATGGTGGTCGGCATTGCCCTGATTGGGTACATTTGCAGTCGCTTCGTACTTAAACAAAAAGTATCTGCGCCTGACATTAAAATCGACTGGAATTTTTTTAGAACCAGTTTGCAAACCATTCGTTATGCCAAAAGTCTACCGCTGATTTTCACCATTTTGCTTGGAAACTCATGGTACTGGTTTTATGGTGCGACCTATCTTACCCAGATTCCCCAAATGACCCAACAAAACCTGCATGCTTCTGAAAATGTTGTGAGTCTTTTGCTCACCTTTTTTTCGGTAGGCATTGGGGTGGGATCATTGCTGTGCCGTAAAATTGGTGGGTCTGAGCTCAACATCAAGATGGTTCCGATTGGTGCAGTTGGCCTGACTGTATTTGCCTTTTATCTGGCTGCGAGTTTGTCGTTTGTTCCAGAACGAACCGGCGCCCTGCTTAGCCTAAAAGAGATATTCACCTCCGGACAAGTGTATTATCACGTCATGCTGGCTATCACTTTACTGGGAATTAGCGGTGGATTTTATATTGTACCGCTCTATGCCATGATGCAAGCCTATTCTCCTCGCTCTCACCGCGCGCGCGTAGTGGCAGCGAATAATATTTTAAATGCCGCATTTATGGTGAGTTCTGCCATTTTTTCGATTGTCATTTTAAGTATTTTAAAAATAGACATTAAAATATTATTTATAATTACAGCCATATTCAGTGCAGTATTCACATTCTGGCTCTTACGTAAACTTCCACCCATGCTGCATAATGCTCAAGATACTTTAGAGGACTAATCCTATGCGTCAGTACAATGGTGTTGATCGACTCATTCAATCTTTTGATCAGGCGTTGCGCAGCTTAGTACCAGGCGCAACAGCTGCCCAGCGCAGCAATCCGGCAGACAACGCATCGACCCATTTAAGTGTCAGCGATGCACGCCATGTCGCAGGTTTGATGCGAGTTAACCATACTGGTGAGGTCTGCGCGCAAGCGCTGTATCATGGGCAGGCACTGACCGCAAAATTGCCAAATGTCCGTGATGAAATGAAACAAGCTGCGCTAGAAGAACAGGATCATTTGGCTTGGTGTGAAGACCGGCTTAAAGAACTAGACAGTCTGCCAAGTTTATTAAACCCAGTTTGGTATGGTCTTTCATTTGGTATGGGTGCTATTGCAGGAATTGCAGGCGACAAATACAGCTTGGGCTTTGTTGCCGAAACAGAACGTCAGGTAAGTCTGCATTTGCAAAGCCATCTAGACCAGCTACCTGCTCACGATGATCGATCTAAACGTATCTTAGAGCAAATGAATCAGGATGAACTACATCATCGCGAATCGGCACTTGAGGCTGGCGGTGTTGAATTGCCATTTGCAGTCAAAATTACCATGACTGCGATTTCCAAACTCATGACGACAACCAGTTATTATATTTAATTTGCATATCAAGCAATCGATTAAACGCCCCTTTAGTTCGCATTCATTCGTGCGATACTAAAGGGAATCGATATTTATCAAGCTTGATTTTTTATATTTAAATAGATGTTTGAAGATAAATAACAACTAAAAAATCGATCAATGCGTCGATGCGTAAAAATGATCAGTTTTAAAATCAACCACTGGAAAATTAGACACTTCAACCGCAAGGGCAGGATTTTGCCAGAGCGTAGAAAGTGGAATTTTCACATCAAGTGCCAACGGCATTTTTTTTGGATTAAACTGCATTTGATCGAGCTGCTTACCCCATGCGATTAAGTCGATATCTAAACTGATCTGGTGTGAAGGTCGGATACGCCCCGCTTGTACCTCTAAGTGCTTAAGCTCGACTTCAATCTCGGCAGATGTCTTGTTTGAGATGAGCAAACAGGCCGAATTCCAATAATCTTGACCGACACCATCTCGGCATGGAATGAGATAAACATCTGAAAACTGCACCTCACCCCACGACTGAATCACCCGATAAGCCTGCGCGAAATGCTGCTCTGGCAGATGATTACTCGCCAGTGCGAGCGCAAAAATGTTTTCGTTGACGTTCAAGGCGAATTCCTACCGACTGAGCTTCTGCAATAATCGCAGGTTTACGAATGGTAATAATGATAGATTCAATCGTGGGAAAAGTCTCAAACAATTTTTTTAAGACCAGATGGGCGGCATGCTCAATCAGTTTAGGCTGAGCATGCTCGATTGCATGTGCAGCCAATTCACAAATCAATGCATAGTTAAGCGTATCATCTAGCTCATCAGATTGTGCTGCCCGTTGCAGATCGTTATGAATGGTCAAATCGAGTAACAAAGGTTGCTTGATTTGACGCTCCCAATTAAAACAGCCTACGACGGTATTGACCTTTAGGCCTTCAATAACAATGGCATCCATAACGAACGAACTCGACACTTAATGCTTTAACAACGATTGTGGCTCCATAGTTTGAACCATTTTCAAACGCTGGTCTGCATAAATATCGGTATAAGGTGCAAGGATGCGCATAAACCGATCAAAATACAGCATTTGTTTAAATAGAAGCGCAAAGTCACGCGGAAATTTAATGCCGTGACGCTCACCCACAGCCACCACATCCAGCATGATGTCATTTAAATCAGAGGGTTTCGACGCGAGAATATCTTGTGGATCGGCAAGTAATACACCACTAAATAGTCGTTCAAGATCTTGCGCGAGCACCGTCGTATCGACTTGAGTATCGGTCATGCCCATTTTGAGCATATTTTCAGCCATGGCCGTATAGTCGGTTTTTTGTAAGGCATCCATAAAAGCCAGACATGCTGTCCAGACTTGTGGGTTGAGTTGACCTACAATACCAAAATCGATAAACCCGATACGTCCATCTTCAAGCAGCATCAAATTCCCTGCATGTAAATCGGCATGAAAGCTTTTGCACAGCATCAAACTACCAAACCATGTGTTCATGGCAGTAATCAGCACTTGCGAAGGATCTTTAGAGTATTGTTTTACAACATCAAAATCCGTAAGTGAAACGCCGTATAAGCGCTCCATAGTCAACACGCGACGCGTCGAGAATTGATGATAAACTTTTGGGGCAGTTGCGGCTTGATTGTTGGTGAGTTTGAGATAAGCAGTAAAGTCATCTAGGTTTTGCGCTTCTTCGATAAAATCGACTTCACGAATCATTCGAATTTTGATTTCTTCAACAATGTCAGATAGCGATGCAAACTTCACCTTAGGAATTGCACGTTCAAACATACGTGTCACCCAATGCACCACATTGAGATCGGTATACAAGATGGTTTCAACACCCGGCTTTTGTACTTTAATGACTACATCTTCACCAGTGATCAGCTTGGCAGCATGAACCTGCGCAATAGATGCCGAAGCCAGCGGTTTTTCATCAATCGATGCAAAAATTTGCCCTAAATCACGCCCCTCGAACTCGCTGTCGAGCACACCTTGAATATAGCTAAAAGGGAGCGTTGGCGTTTGATCTAGGCACCCTTGAAACTCTTCGACATACTCACGAGGAAATAACGATGGCGTACTGGCAATAAACTGACCTAATTTAATATACGTCGACCCTAGTGATTCAAAGGTTTCACGCATCAATTTTGCATTACTCGGCTTTTCAACTGCATATTTATAGCCAGCTTTAGCTGCAAAAAAAGCGGTTTCGCCAATTCGTGCAACCGAGCGCAGTCCATCAAACAGAATATTTTTTTTCATATGATTCAATGTTATTTAACTCATTGGACAGTGTATCAAACTGAGTTTAGTTTACAGACAAACTTGCCTGACAAGTGGAACAATTTGTATCTTTTTCAAAATGTAAAATACGCTGTTTCATGCTGAGTCCATCCCAAAGCAATAACTTTTCTTTGAGTGGGCTTTTGTCTAACCCCAGATATAGCAGCGCATGATGCGCCTGAAGTGAGGCCATGACTACGGGTGTGGTGGCGAGCACTCCTGAATCTGCGCAGCGTAAGCCTTCATCTGCCATTTGCTCTTTTGGAAACAAGCATTCGTAACAGGCCGAATCCGCATCGACCATAAAGAGTTGACCTTGAAATCCAATCGCAGATGCACTAATTAATGGTATTGCATTTTTTTTACATGCTGCATTCACCACATAACGCGTTGTAAAATTATCACAACCGTCTAATACCAAATCTTGCTGTCGAACGAACTCATCGGCATTGCTTTGGTCAAGCTTACCCACATAAAACTCTACACGGATATGCGGATTGATTTGCATCAGACGTTTTGCCAAAGTATCGGATTTAAACTGCCCGATATCGGCAGGTGTAAATGCGATTTGACGTTGCAAATTACTGGTTTCGATGGTGTCGGTATCAATCAGCGTGATTTTACCTACGCCTGCTCGAGCCAGCAGCTCTGCTGTTGTACAACCGATTCCACCCGCGCCTACTATCAAAACATTGGCGAACTTTAGTTTTTCTTGAGCATCTAAATCCCATCCATCGAGTAAAATTTGTCTGCTATACAAATGCATTTCGGCATCATTTAGCTCTAAATCCAGATTGTCCTGATTGTTCACTCGTGATTATCCCAATTTATCAATACCAAATTCATCGCCATGATTATAAAGACAAGCTTGTGTTGTGAGATGTTTTATTTTGACAAAAGTGAACTTTTACCCCAATATTTTACTTACTCTTTAACAGTTAAATAAAATCAAAGACTTAGTTAGAGCTAAAATAAAATAGGTATTTTTATTTTATTTACTTTAGTATATTGTTTTTAATATATATTTATATATCTTATTACCTTCACTACCGCACAGGTAGCTTAGAAAAAGACTATTCTGATATCAATGCAATGCACATGCTTCACTACCGCATAGGTAGCTTTAATATATTTTGATCAATCATTTGAAGCATATTAATATAGTCACTCAAACTATCAATCAAATATTACTTTGCTGATTCATATCAGCTTTTACTGACGATAGATAAGAAAATTTTGAGTAAAAGAAATGACTGCATGGCAACAACTTGGAATAGAACCTACTACAAATTTAAGAGCAATTAAGAAAGCATACGCTATAAAGCTCAAACAAATTGATCAAGACACTCAGCCAGATCAGTTTATTTCATTGAGAGAGGCCCTTCAAACTGCCCAATATGAAGCGCAGTATGAATTGTCTGATCAAGAAGAGATTAATGATTCTATTTTTAATCATGAACAACGCACATACCACTTAATTGAGCAAACTGAATCTGTTCAAGAAATCGAAATTAATCAATCATCAGATAACGAACTTGAAGAAATTTATCTTGCAATTCAGCAGCGTATCATCGAGCAAGACATTCACTTTAATATTCGAGAAGCATTGCACGAATTTGGTGATCATCTCAATACAGTGAATGAAGAGGTAACGCGATTATCTTACATTGAACGCATGGATCACTTGTTACGTGATCACGATCTTGAAGACTTTATCGGCTATTTAGCAGAATCGATAGAACACTTAACTATAACATCTGACCAAACTGATGAGTTTTACAATCATTCAGAAATGGTTATTGACCTCAATGATGAACAATCTGATCAAAATATTACTCAGGGAATTGATCCTGTCACTGACGAGCTTTATCAAGTCAAACAGTTACTGTGGGAAGATAATATTAGTGATGACGTTTTTGAAAGATTTAGCTTACTACTCGATCAACAGTTTGATCTACCACTTGAGCAGCAAATTGAGATTAAAGACCAACTCATGAGTGCTGTGGCAGAGCTAAGAGTAGATACGATGAGCCCACAATATTTCAGGTTTCTTGAGCGTTGGAATGATGTATATCCAGATGATCTGCATGAATATAACGATCATTATTATCGTCGTATACTACAGCAACGCTTGCATGATTTTTTGCAGAAACGTGATTTATATAAATCATTATCGCATGAGGATTATTCTATCTTCGAGCACCTTTCAAGTTCACAAAGCTTTCATCCATTTAAGATGCTGCATCTTCAAAAACAGCTTGGACACCATCATCCAGAACAGAACGTCATGGATGTTATTGATCAATTTGAGATAGACGATACCGCATCCAATATCAACTACAACTTTCTTAAGAGCATCAATCATATAAAACACTTTGTTTTATTCAATTTAGTACTTTCTGTAGCTACTTTCTTCGTATTGAATCAGTTTTTATCAAATTTACTTACACAGAAAAGTCTGATTTTAATTTCAATTGGCGTTTTCATCGTATTTACATTTATTGTTCAACCTATAACTCATGCAAAAATTTTGGCTTTTCCAAATCGTGATGAGCAGTTACTTCGCTATCAGAAAATCTGGTTTATCAGCGGCTTTCTTATGTGCATTGCCGCTTCAGCTCTACCAACGATTCTGTATTCTTCACTGAGTTATCTATGGGTAATTTTTACAATTATTCTGTTGGGCTGCCTTAAACTAGATGCCCATAAAAATATGAATCGTATCTTTCAAAGCGCTTATATTAAATATGATTATCTGATGATAGGAATAGGTATAGCAATTTTGTGTCTTGGATTTGGTTTTATTTTTTATACTTTGGGTCAACCGTATCGACCTTGGCTCATCAGCTTTAGTTTAATTCCGATCAGTTGTTTATTATTTCCAGATTCATTTCGACCGCTGTTTTACGTGTTTGGTGCCAAGAAAAATACGGATGATTTAACCGAACAACAAGTTACACGCAAAGCTATCATCATTATTTTGCTTCGAATTGCTTTTGTTGGATCGGTTGGCTATTTTGTTATATCTGAAAATTCTCAGCACTATATTTATGCCGCCTGCTTAACTTTCGTAGGATTATTTTTTACGATATTCAACACCCAAAAATTTTCTTCTTTTATCAAATATATCTCTTATATCGCTACTATGATTGTTGGAGTTTATATCCTTATCTTAGGCCTTATCACTGCTTTTTATCTTTATCAAAGCATAAAAATAAAAAAATAGTTGAGTTAATTGCGTTGTAAAGATCGAGTGCCTGAAACTTCTGACAGGCACTCGTTCAACAAAGTTATGTTTACGTCATGAAAGGTTTTTCATGGTCATTGTTAGTCATTCAAAACTATTTAATATTCTTCGAACAAACTCAAATCTTCAACCTCATTCAAGAAAGCCTCAAAATATTGTCTGGCTTCACGAATTTGTCGTTCATCCTGTTGATTGAGAATTTGATTAAAGCGTTCTGTACGATCGCCAATTTGATAACGAAGATCACCCGTTCGTTCACTATACAGACGCTCGGCTCGTAATAGTAAACTCTTATTAATCAGGTTATCTCGTGGATGAATTTTAAGTGATTGGAGTTGTAACCGAGCTTTTTCAATCTCATCAGCAGACATGACACTTTGATGATTCACCACAACCTTTTGTAATCGCTCACCTGTTGCTGGAACATCCACATCCACATCCAGAATTCCGTTAGGATTATATGAAAATCTAACATCGATGGATAAGTAATCGTCATTTGGGGGTAATGGTACAGTTAAAGAGCCTAGAGAGACATTTTCTCGACATAATCGGTGTTCACCCTGATAAATCTGCACCACAATCTCTCGCTGGCCTTTCTTCATTGCAGTATAGGTATTTACCTTACTGGCTGGAATGACAATATTACGCTCCAGAATAGGTGAAAACTGATCTTCATCACCTACAGCAATTCCTAAACTAAATGGGCAAACATCAGTTAGAACCACTTCTTTTAAAGATTGATCTTTTGCTTTTAAACCAGCCTGAATACATGCGCCTCGAACAATTGCCTCATCTGGCTGAATACTGGTTGAAGGAAAACGTCCAAATAATTTGGTAACCAATTTGCGTACAGCAGGTATGCGCGTTGCTCCACCTACCATAATAATCTGGTCTACTTGCTTAGGTAAAATTCGGGCATCCCGCAGGGCTCGTTCAAGCGGACGGCGTAATCTTAATAGCAACGGCTCTGCCCAGTTGGTCAAATCATCTTGAGAAATTTCGAGTGTTGCTTCATTATCATTCCATTTAAAATTAAGCTGGGTAGATGTCTGCTTACTCAGTACATGTAGACAATATTGAGCTTTGGCTTTTAATGCAATTTCAACATCATAAGGAATCGTAGTTTCATTATATCCAAATAGAGAAGCATTCTTTTTCCAGTATTGCTTCATGATTAACTGTACAAAGTCGTCTCCACCTAAGTAATTATCTCCTGCACTGGCTCGCACTTCAATAACACCATCAAATAACTCGACAATTGAAACATCAAACGTACCGCCGCCTAAATCAAAAATAAGAAAGCAACTATCCTCATTCTGACCAAGTCCATAAGCTAAAGCCGCAGCAGTTGGTTCATTTATAAGGCGACTTACTTTCAAGCCAGCCAGTTCGGCGGCAGAAATTGTGGCTTGACGTTGTATATCATTAAAATAAGCGGGCACAGTAATCACTGCTTCATCAACTTCAGATTGCAAAGCATGCTCAGCGTCCTGTTTAAGAGAACGTAAAATCAGTGATGAAAGCTCAATCGCTGAAAAACTACGATCTCCTAATTTTAATGGTTTAGATGTACCCATCAAACGTTTGAAACTCGTCAAAACATCCCGACCAGAAGCGCGTAGCTCTAAAGCAGCCTGCCCAATCAAAATTTGCTGATCTTCATCCATCGCAATTGCTGAAGGTGTCAATTTGCTTCCATAAGCATTTTCAATGAGTCTGGGTTGACCATTTTCAAATACACCTACAAGCGAGTTACTTGTTCCAAGATCAATGCCAATTAAAGGTTTTATTTCTTTCATTTTTTATCAAATATTAAAAGTTTCGTTGAGAAAAGAGTAGTTTTAGCTACTCACATTCTAGCCAAGAAAAATATGTTTGACGACTCAAAATCATCAATATTCAGGTAGGTATTTGATTAAAAATGCATATACTTAAATCAACAACAATAGTTTAGATTTTGGCACTTTTTTCTTATGCTCAAACAGCCCTTCCTCAAAAAGATAATTCAATATGCGCCAGTCATTTTATTTTGCATAGCATTATTTATCATACATAAAGAACTTGAAACCCATGAGTTTTCAGGCTTACTTAAACACTGGAACAATATTCCTTGGTCAATCGCGCTAATGGCATGTGGTTTGACATTAGCCAGCTATCTACTCCTTACACTTTATGATGTTTTGGCTTTAAGGTCATTAGGATATCGCAACATCAAATATAGATATATTCTATTCACTTCGTTTGTCAGCTTTGCTATCAGTAACAACACTGGGCATGCATGGGCCTCTGGTGGTTCAATCCGCTATCGTTTTTATCAAAAAATGGGCGTTCAGGGCTGGGATATTGCAAAAATCTCGGCTTTTTTAAGTCTGACTTTTTTTATTGGTCTGATGACACTTGGACTAATTTCAATTGTGCTTGCCCCAGCAAATGTACTCGATCACTTAAATCAGCTACATCTCTTTTATATTTTAATCTTGTTGAGTGCAGGATTTTTGATCATATATTGGGGCATCGTTGTTCTTGTCAAAAAGCCAATAAGAATTAAAAACCTCAGTATCGATCTTCCTTCCCCCAAAACTGCTTTTTTACAAACTTTACTGGCCTGTTCAGATCTTATCTTGGCCTCTACTGTGCTCTGGATATTGCTAAAAGATATTCCAGGCATCAACTTTGAAAGCTTTATCGTTATTTTTATCTTGGCTCAGCTTTTAGGTTTAGTTTCTCAAGTACCCGGTGGTATTGGCGTTTTTGAAGGTTCTTTTTTGTGGCTTTCCAGCAATGTATTGGCAACAAGCCAACCCGCGATTGCAATTGCATTGGTTTTGTATCGGGTGATTTATTACTTTTTACCTTTATTCATTGCTGGAACCCTACTGGTTTTAAAAGATTTTTATCAGCATCGAAGTAAACTTATTCAGGCAGAAAAACTCGCAACACGAATAATTCCTTCTGTAGTGCCGCAAATTTTTGCATTATTTTTATTTTTAAGCGGTGCTTATCTATTGGTTTCAGGGGCTTTACCCACTTTACCCAATAATCTGCACTGGCTGAGTAATTTCATCCCACTGCCAGTACTGGAACTGTCGCACTTAATGGGCTCACTCGTTGGGGTATTATTGCTATTTCTAGCACGGGGTATTTATCTCAAACTGGATGCAGCATGGTACGGCGCTTTAATTCTTTTGGCATTGGCAATTTTAAGCTCAGTTTTGACAGCAAGTGGCTGGGTTAAAGTTGTTGCATTACTCATTATTTTTGTTTGTATTTTAATTTCTCATCGTTATTTTTATCGAAAATCATCACTGTTTGAGCTATCACCAGAGCCTTTTTGGCTCATCAGTATCGTTCTTGTAGTCGCAGGCAGTACATGGTTAGGCTTTTTTGCCTATCATCATGTTATCTACTCTGATGATCTATGGTGGCAGTTTTCCTATAAAAATGATGTTTCAAGATTTTTACGTTCATCTATCGTAATTGCAGTACTTCTAGTTGCAATATTTATCTGGCAATTATTTGGAATTTCCCGACCTGAACATATTGAACAACTTGATGAATCCGAACTTAACGATATAGAAAATATTCTCCATCAGACTCATGATACCCAAGGCTTTTTAGCATTACTGGGAGATAAAAAAATCTTCTGGTCAGAAGATCGATCCGCATTTATTGCCTACGCTACGACCAAAAAATACTGGATTGCAATGGGAGATCCAGTAGGCACTTCGTCGGCATTTGGCGAACTCCTTTGGAAATTCAAAGAACAGGCCGATCGGTTTGGTGCCAAAATTGTTTTTTATCAAATTAGTGAAGAATATTTACCGATTTATCTTGATCTTGGACTAAGTTTACTCAAATTAGGCCAAGAAGCTCGCGTTGAATTATCACAATTTGGACTGGAAGGAAAAAAACGAGATAACTTGCGCCGAGGTCGAAATAAATTAATTAAACAAAACTATTACTTTGAAGTACTTGAACGAGATGCCGTGGTAGCCAATATTAATCGACTGAAAGAAATTTCTGACGCTTGGCTGACACAAAAACAGGTTCGTGAAAAACGATTTTCGTTAGGTTTTTTTAGTGAAGCCTATATCTGCCGAACGCGGGTGGCAGTTGCACGATCACCTGAAGGTCAAATTATGGCTTTTGCCAATCTGTGGGAAACTTTTTCACATGAAGAGCTTTCTATAGATTTAATGCGTTATGACCCATTGGCTCCAAATGGTGTGATGGATTTTATATTTGCGGAGCTAATGCTATGGGGAAAAACGCAGCAATATGTCTGGTTCAACTTAGGTGTAGCTCCATTGTCTGGTTTAGAGCGGCATCCTCTTGCGCCACTTTGGCACAAAATTGGCACCACGATTTTTGATCTTGGTGAAGAATTTTACAATTTTGAAGGTCTTTATGAATATAAAGCTAAATTCAATCCGGTGTGGCAATCACGTTATTTAGCAACACCCGCTGGCTTGTCTGCTCCCTTTACCCTGTTAACCATCACGCGTTTAATTGCAGGCGGATGGAAAGGAATTATCAAAAAATAGCCACATCTCCATTAAAAGGTAAAATTTTTTATGCATCATAATACACACATTCAATCGGTTGAATTACCTAAATCATATCGCTTGCTTAATCATGGTCCAACCGTATTGGTGTCTGCAAAGTCGGGAGATACAGAAAATGTCATGGCTGCCTCATGGGCCTGTGCACTTGAATTTTCACCCGCAAAAGTGACCGTAGTCTTAGATAAAAGTACACGAACGCGTCAACTGGTTGAGGAAAGCGGTTATTTTGCGTTACAGATTCCTTGTCTTGCTCAAATTGATATGACCAAAGAACTGGGCACATTGAGCTTATTTAATGAACCCAATAAACTTGAGCAATGTGGAACCAAACTTTTTTATCAGGATGGGCTAGATGTACCACTTGTTGAAGGTTGTATCGCCTGGTTAGTGTGTAAACTTATTCCAGAACCCCACAACCAGCAAGAACATGATCTATTCATTGGCTCAGTTTTAGGTGCATGGGCAGATGATCGTGTATTTCGCGATGGACATTGGTATTTTGATGATGCCGATCCACAACTGAAAAGTTTGCATTACATCGCTGGTGGAACGTTTTACACCATTGGCGATGAAGTAAAAACCGATAAATAAATACTTCAAAGCAGGTTGAGCCACGGCGCAACCTGCTTTTTTTAAACCTAACTGATTAAAGCATGCATCTGCATTTTGTCGATTTCTTGCTGTTTGAGCACGCCACGTTGAATTTTTCCGCTAACGGTTTTGGGCAAAGCTGCCATGAATTCAATCTCTTTAGGATAGGCATGCTTTGATAATCGACCACGAACATACATCTGAAGCTTTTCTTTCAAAGCATCTGAAGCAAGGTGCTGTGGTTTAAGCACCACAAACGCTTTCACAATTTCAGTGCGTGCAGCATCAGGCTTACCAATCACTGCAGACTCAAGCACTTCTTCACATTCGAGTAAGGTACTTTCTACATCAAATGGGCCAACACGATAACCAGACGTTGTAATGACATCGTCTGCACGCCCGACAAAATCGATTCCTCCCAACTCATTGAGTTGAACAGTATCTCCAGTTAAATAATAATTACCTTTAAATGATTTTCGATTTGTACCTGCATAACCTTTAAACCACATGAGTGGCGATTGTGTCCAATCAATCGCCAACATACCAACACCGCCCTTTTCAAGTTCTTGCAATTGTTCATTTAAAACAGCAAAACGATGTCCAGGTATCGCAAAACCAGCCGATCCGATCTTGTCTTCATGATGAAGTGCATGATGATTACCAATCACCATACCCAATTCAGTTTGCCCATACTGGTCATAGATATCGACCTGAAGATATTCTTTAAACCAGTGGATCACTTCAGGCGTCAGCGGCTCTCCTGCACTACTTACCACTCTTAAATGTTGTGCAATTTGTGCATCAAATTTTTCTTTAAAGCCAAAGAACATCCGAAATGCTGTAGGAGAGCCTGTTAAATTGTTAATCTGATATTTCTGAAGTAATGTTACTGCACGATCGACACTAAACGGCTGTTCATCCAAGAGGATGCGATGTCCCATACTTAACGGGCCCGTAATTCCATAATACAATCCGTAAGCCCAGCCTGGATCTGCTAAATTCCAAAATGCATCTTCCGCTCTCAAATCTACAGCATGTTGCAAATAACCTTTAAATGCCAAAATGGCTTTAAGTGGCACAGGAACCGATTTGGCTAGCCCTGTGGTTCCCGAAGTGAACATGAGTAAAAAGTCATCTTCAAATGTTCGATATTCAACCGGACAGACCGACTCAAAGCGATTCAGCGTTGTCCAGAAATCTGGCAGATTTTGATTTGGCTCATTACTTGCATCTACCACTAATATCGAGTCCAAATTAAGCTGATTCAGTTTATGCAGATGTTCGGCATGTGTAACGATTAGCTGAGTATTTGCAGTTTCGATTCGATGCTGTATGGCTTTAGATTCAAACGCAGTAAATAAGGGCTGATAAATGGCACCAATTCGCCATGTGGCCAAAATTGTGATTAAAAGCTCGGGTGTTCGAGGCAATAACCCTGCAATACTGTCACCAACACGAATATTTTGACTTTTAAAAAAATTGGCCAATTGTGCTGAACGTAGATCGAGCTGCTCAAAGGTATAGTGTTCAACTTGGCCATGTTTTCCTTCCCAAATCAGCGCTGTTTTGTGTTGTCCAATATATCGGCCACAACATTCATCAAAGGCATTGATGTGTTGTGCCGAGCCATGAAGCTGTTGCTCTATCAGTTGATCTAGATCAAATTCTGCATATGCCTGTGCTAATGTTTTCATTTTTATCGTCTCGCTCTTCCATTTTGCTGACAGTTATCAATCTGTTTTCCATACGGCTTTTTTGTTTTTGTTGTCGTGGTTAAGAAGTGTATGACTCCCTCTTCCTCTTCACTCATCCACTAAATCGTTTCATACCTAGTTTAGGCTCTACTTCGGAGCCATTCGAATCGCGCCATCGAGTCGAATCACTTCACCATTGATATAGCTATTTTCTATAATATGACCAGCCAGTGCTGCAAATTCCTCTGGCCGCCCGAGTCTTGAGGGATACGGTACCATCTGGCCCAGTGCATCCTGTACCTGCTGAGGCATTGCTTTTAGCATGGGTGTTTCCATAATGCCAGGAGCAATCGTAACTACACGTATTGCATGTCGTGCAAGTTCACGTGCAATCGGCAAGGTCATGGAAACAATTGCACCTTTTGATGCCGCATAAGCAGCTTGTCCAATTTGACCATCAAATGCAGCAACAGACGCTGTATTAATAATCAAGCCACGATCTTCATCATGTAGCGGATCGGTCTGTTTTAGCATGGCATCTGCCGCAAAGCGCAACATATTGAATGAACCCGTGACATTAATATTCATCACTTTTTGAAATAATGCGAGATCATGCAGGCCGTCTTTTCCCACCACTTTGGCTGAAGGGCCAATCCCTGCGCAATTGATCAGACCATGTAGCGCGGCATGCTGGTGAAGATACTCCTCAAAAAAACGTTGTACTTCATTTTCACTCGTTACATCGAGCTGAAAAAACTGAGCACCTTTACCCAGACGGGCTGCTGTGGCCTCTCCGGCCTCGAGATTCATATCAATCAAACTCACATGGGCTTGCTGAGCAATTAAATACTCTGCCGTTGCAGCCCCTAAACCAGAAGCCGCACCCGTCACAATAAAATGCTTATCCTTAACTTTCATTGCTATTTTTACCTACTGAATGCTTATTGCGAATTCACACTTACAGGTTAAAATCGAACGAACCGAAGTACAATTTCAAAACACCTCAATTGTACTGAGGTATTTGGCCAGTGAATTAGAACGTTCAATGTGGCTTTTTCAGATATGGGATATTCAAAACGTGACGATGCAACACACCAAAGGTACTATTTCAATCGCACTCGTCAATGAAGCCCTGAGTGTCGCCCTCGTACGTGGCATTTTTATCGATCAAATTGCTCTACGTGCAGGTATTTCACCTGAATTGCTGGCATATCCTAAGGCGCGTATTTCAGTATCGGCTTATGCGCAGCTCTGGATTGAAATTGCCAAATGTCTGAATGATGAATTTTTTGGCATGGACTCACATCCAATGCGTTATGGAAGTTATAAACTTCTTTGCTACCTCATCATCTCGACAGACACAACAGAAATGGCGCTTCGTACTATTTTGGATTATTTCAATTTACTTCTCGATGATACTCGCGCACGACTCGAGATAGACCAGCACAAGGCTTATATTTATCTCGATGACCAGACACACATCAAACGGATGTTTACCTATGCCACCTATATCATGTTGGTTCATGGCTTGCTGTGTTGGATTTCAGATCAGCGTATTCCGATTCATCAGATCCGTGTGAAATGCGCTCAACCTGAATATCCGCAAGATTATTATGTGCGATTCTGTGAAAATATCGTATTTGATGATACGGTCAACTGCATTGAAATTGATCTGAGTTATTTAACGCTAAAAGTAAAAAAAGATAAAAAAGCTGCACATGCCTTTTTAGAACAGGTACCGCATAATTTGCTGGTCAAATATAAAAATGAAAATGCGCTGAGTGTTATTATTCGCAGGCAATTGATACATCTACACCCGTCGAGCTGGCCTGAACTCAAAATACTGGCACAGCAGCTATGCTTATCAGAAGCCACCATTCAACGGCGATTAAAAAATGAAAATACCAGCTATCAGCAGCTGAAAAATGATATCCGCTGCGATATTGCGATTGATCGATTGACCCATACACAACAAAGCATTCAAGAAATTAGTGATGCACTCAACTTCCATGAAGCCAGTGCATTTCATCGTGCATTCAAAAAATGGACTGGTGTGAGCCCAGGAGCCTATCGGCAGCAGACTCAACCCTTCATCTGACCCAAACTGATACGGTCATTTCCACCATAATCTTTTACTGTTTGCACCTGCGCAAACCCTGCTGCATTAAAAATCTGCCGCACCGCATTACCTTGATCATAGCCATGTTCGAGCACCAACCATCCATCAACATTGAGCCACTGAGGTGCCTGCTTGATAATATGCTCAAGATCAGACAAACCCTGATGATCTGCAACCAAGGCACGACGTGGTTCTGTAGCCAAGTGCTCCATGTGCACATCATCGGCATCAATATAGGGCGGATTAGATACAATTAAATCAAATCGCTGTGCGGGAATTGCCTCATACCATGCACCGCACACAAACTCCACCCTATCTAGCTGATGCTTCTGGGCATTTTTTGCGGCAATATCTAGTGTAGGTTGATAAATATCTGTCGCCAATACGCGCCAGTCTGGACGCTCTTTTGCCAGAGACAGCGCAATCGCGCCAGTTCCTGTTCCTAAATCAACCACGTTACTGTGCTTGGGCAAGGTCAATTCGAGTACCGTTTCAATCAGGATTTCGGTGTCTGGTCGTGGTACTAGCGTATCTTTAGTCACGATCAGATCCAGACTCCAAAATGGCTGCGAACCCGTGATGTAGGCCAATGGCTCACCTTGTGCCAAGCGGACTAAGCCTTCAAGGTAAGCTTGCTCTTGCTCTGAACTCAATACTTGTAACGAACGCATTCTAAGCTCTAGCGCACTAAGATGAACAATATGTTCAAGCAGCCAGATTGCCTCTTGCCGTTCATAGCTGTCAGGCTCACCACGCAAATTTAGTGCTTGCGCAATATTCATCAACCACCATTCTCTTGTGCCAACATGGCCAATTGATCAGCTTGATATTCACGATGCAAACTATCGAGTAATTCAGTCAAATCACCTTCCATAATGGCATCCAATTTATAAAGCGTTAAATTGATACGATGATCCGTCATTCGACCTTGCGGATAGTTATAGGTACGAATACGTTCTGAACGGTCGCCCGATCCCACCAAATCACGTCGCATTTCCGAGGTCGCACTTTCTTGCGCAGCACGTTTTGCATTTTCTAAACGAGATGCCAATAGTGCTAATGCCTTGGCCTTGTTTTTATGCTGTGAACGTTCTTCTTGACACTCAACCACAACACCCGTTGGAATATGCGTAATACGCACTGCCGAATCGGTTTTGTTGACGTGCTGACCACCGGCACCCGACGCACGATAGGTATCGATACGTAAATCGGCTGCATTAATTTCGACGGTAGTGTCTACATCGACTTCAGGCAAAATCGCAACTGTACAGGCAGAGGTATGCACACGGCCTTGAGATTCAGTTGCCGGAACACGTTGTACGCGATGCGCACCACTTTCAAATTTTAAACGGCCATATACGCTATCGCCATCGACACGGCAAATCACTTCCTTATAGCCGCCATGTTCGCCTTCATTTTCAGACAACACTTCAATACGCCAGCCTTGGGTCTCGGCATATTTGCTGTACATACGGAACAAGTCGCCAGAGAAAATCGCAGCTTCATCACCACCCGTGCCTGCACGAATTTCGAGATAAGCCGCATTGGCATCGTTTGGATTTTTAGGGATCATCAAAATATTTAACTGACCCTCGAGCGTTTCAATCAAAGCACGGTTTTCTTTGATCTCCTCTTGTGCCATATCCTTAAAATCAGGATCTTCCAGCATTTCTTCTGCTGTTTTAATGTCTTCTTCAGCCTGACGATACTGTCCCCACACCTGCACAATCTCATTTAAGTCACTGTGCTCACGCGATAATTTTCGAAAGCGTTTATTGTCTGAAATAACTTCGGCGTCGGCCAACAATGCATTCAGCTCTTCATGACGATCACACAATTGATCTAAACGTAAACGTAGCGATTCTTTCATAAGAAGAACAATCTCAATAAATCTGGTTGGTTAGCTTTAATCTGACTAAGACTTGACAAACCATCTAAGAATAAAAAATTGCGCATAGTTTACAGACTCTCCTATGTAAAAGACATAGCGATTGCGCAGTAAGGAAAAAACCAAGTTATTTTTTAATGATTCACAAGACTGATAAAGGAATATCAAACGGTTTGAATAACCTAAAAACGAAAAGCAATCCCTCAAAACTTTAATTACTTATTAATGAAAAATTAATCAAACTATGAATAAAATGATTAAATTTATATAAATCAATTTCTTGAAACAAAAAATGCTTCTTTATTGCGTATATTTCCATCAAATAAACTAAATAAGTTCTTCATATTTAGGGGTAATGACACAAAACATCACAATCTGCACACCAAATCGCAATAGTCTGGATGATCGTCTTCACACTTTTTGACTCATCTCTTGTTACATTTACTTCAACGAAATATAGAAGGTCCTGTATCCACACACGGGGCATGGAGTTAAAAATGAAAATTAAAACTTGGTTAATGAGTGCCGTGATCGCGAGTTCATCAATGATGGCCATTTCAGCACATGCAGACAATACCACACGTGTCGCTGCAACATCTGCTTTGGGTAGTGTCGTGGGTACTGCATTGGGTAAACAAATGGGCGGTCAGTCTGGTGCCATGATTGGTTCTGCATTGGGTGGCGCTGGTGGTGCTGCCGTCGCAAGTAACCGTCGTGACCGTACCTCTTCTGCTATTGGTGGTGGTTTAGGTGGTGTTGGTGGTTATACCGTAGGTCGTAATGTTGGTGGCACAAATGGCGGTTACATTGGTGCAGCTTTAGGTGCAGCAGGTGGTTCAGCTTTAGGTAACAAGATTTCTAAAGATCGTGCCGAAGAGCGTTATTACGACAATGGTAATCATCGCGGCTGGAAAAAACATCACCGTCACCACCGTCGCTACTAATTTATCTTTACTGATACCGAAGGCAGCATTTCACATGCTGCCTTTTTTTGTTTGTAAAAATTTACAAAGTCAATTTTATTTATCGTTTTTTATCGATATAAAATATCGTATAATATCGAAAAACATCGATATATGAGAGTAGATATGTCTATCACGTCGCTTAAAGATACACAGTTTTCCATTCTCGAATTAGCTTCTGTGCGTGACGACAAAAGCATTCAGTTTACTTTGCAACATGCCCTGCAACTTGCACAACATGCAGAACAGCTGGGTTATCGTCGTTTTTGGCTTGCCGAACATCACAATATGGATGGTATTGCTAGCTCTGCAACGGCCGTCATGATTGGCTATATCGCAGCAAACACACAATCTCTTCGACTCGGTTCGGGCGGTATTATGCTCCCCAATCATGCTCCTTTGGTTGTTGCAGAGCAGTTTGGAACCTTGGCAACGCTTTATCCAGACAGAATTGAACTCGGACTTGGCCGCGCTCCCGGTACCGACCAAATGACCATGCGTGCGCTGCGCCGCGGGCATAAAGAAACTGAAGAGCAATTTCCACAGGATGTTGCAGAGATTCTTCGCTACTTTGATACGCCAAAACCAGACCAATCCATTATTGCCACACCCGGGCACAGTACCCATGTTCCCGTTTGGCTGCTCGGATCGAGTTTATTTAGTGCTCAATTGGCTGCAAAATTAGGCTTACCGTATTCATTTGCATCCCACTTTGCACCGCGTATGCTCGGGCAGGCGATCCAACTGTATCGTGATAATTTTCAGCCTTCAAAATATTTAGACCAACCGTATGTATCGATGGGTGTGCCGACTGTTGTGGCAGAAACGGATGAAGAAGCAAACTATCTTGCAACCAGTGCTTATCAACGTATATTAGGACTGATGCGAGGTCAAAGTCTGCGCCTTAAACCACCTGTAGATTCAATGGATTTACTTTGGGGGCCAGCAGAAAAACTCTCCGTAGAAAACTTTTTTGGTATGGCTCAAATTGGTTCAGTCGAACGAGTTAAAGCTGGTCTTGAACAACTTGTCGATCAATACGCTGTGGATGAATTTATTTTTACCTGCGATATTTATGATACGCAAAAACGCTTGGATAATTTCAGTTATCTAATGGACATCAAAAACGCGTAGCCTAATATGCATGGCTGAACGCGCCAAACTAAGCAGCTTAAATTATATTATGATAAAAGTGCTTTGGCTTCAGCAGGAGCCAAAGCATGGCTAAACAAAAAGCCCTGCCCGATTTCACAGCCTTGTTGTTTGAGTAATTCTAGCTGGTGAACATTTTCAATGCCTTCGGCAACCACATCGATCCCCAAATTTGAGCTCATACTGATGATCGATTGAACAATCGCAAAAATGAGTTTTTCTTGCTCCATACGCTGCACGAAATCACAGTCTATTTTTAGGCAATCCACAGGTAAATTTGCCAGACGAGTCAGAGATGAATGCCCTGTACCAAAATCGTCTAGTGCGATTCGTATTCCCTCGTGTTTGAGCTTGTTCAATGCACGCGAAATATAGGCTTTGCCATGTTCATCTAAAAGATGCTCAGTAATTTCAATTTCTACCAAAGAATGCGGAATATTGAAACGATCTAACCGATCAAGCAAAAGTTCAGCATAATTATCTTTTAAAAATTCCACGGGTGCGGCATTAATCGAGACAGGCACCATATCTAAACCTTGATCAATCCATTCGGCCATATCCCGAAAAACACGTAGCTGCATGATTTCACTCAAGCGGCTAGCAAGGTTATAGTCTTCAAAAGCATTTTTAATGCGTCTGGGCAGTTGAAGCTGATCATGCTGATCATACCATCGCAGCAATGCTTCAAAACCGATGAGTTGACCATTTTTTAAATTAAACTTTGGCTGATAAAAAGGACAAATTAGATTGTGCCTTAAGATATAACGGGCACAATTGAATTGTTGTGCAATCACATTTTGCTCAATTTGCATTTCACTTTTAAAAATACAGTATCCACCACGCCCTGAAAGTTTTAAGCGACACAATGCGATATTGGCAGCTTGTACAACATTCATGGTATCTGTCACATCACGAGGATAAATGGCGCATCCTGCACTAATATTACTTTCTATAATCTGATCTAAATATTCAATTGGTCTCGAAATTTCTTGATGAATCAGTGCATAGGTTTCAATGAGGTAAGCATCAGAATGAATATGAGGAATAAGTAATGCAAACTCATCACTACCCAATCGTGTGAAGAAAACTTCTTGCGGTAAAACGCGTTGAACTCGCTCTGCAAGCGTTTTTAAGATTTGATCGCCAACCAAATGTCCATGATTACTATTAATTTGATTAAAATAATCGAAATCAAACAAAATTAATCCAAACGACTCATCAAGTTTGATCTGACACTCTCTCATCATCAGATTAAGTTTCTTATTAAATCCCGATTGATCTGGCAAACCGGTTAAGGCGTCTATTTCAGTGCTGTGTTCTGCGACGTCTTCAATATGAACATTGTGCTGGTGTGAGATATTTTCTGACAAGGGATGAATCGCAAGGTGATGAGCGGTCTTGTGCAAGCGAATACGATCAACTTTCGAATCAAGTTCATAACAGCCAAGATGACGTGGAGTCATAAGATTCATACGCATCTCTCCTACTTACGAATGAAAAAAGTCAATGTAACTGCCACCCTTGATAGATTATAAAACTAAAATGTGACGCAATTTACATTTGGTTTGTACACTTATTGTCATAATTTTTCAAGTTTTAATTTTAGTACTCAATGAGTAAAGTCAAACAAAACAACGATAAAGAGAAATACATTTTTTGTATTTCTCTTTTTTAAATCAAAATAAATTAGCCAATTCGGCGTTTTAAACCCGTCGTTTGAAGAATGCGAGTTGAAATTTCCTCAATCGACATTTCAGAAACATCTAAATACGGAATGCCTTCTGAAATGAAAATTCCCTCCACCGCACGCAGCTCCATCTGACACTGACTATAGCTGGCATAACGACTATTGGCTTTACGTTCTGTTCGGATGGCGACCAAACGTTCCGCATCAATCATTAAACCAAATAGCTTGTTTTTGTGCTCTTTCAATACTTTAGGTAAGCGGTTATCGTCGAGATCTTCTTCTGTCAATGGATAGTTGGCAACTCGAATACCAAATTGCAAAGATAAGTAGATCGATGTAGGCGTTTTACCTGATCGCGATACCCCGATTAAAATAATATCTGCTTTATCATAATGTCGTGTCAATGCGCCATCATCATTGTCTAGTGCAAAATGCACTGCATCGATACGTGCCTTATAATATTCCGAGTCAGTGACTGCATGCGTCTGACCCACTAAAGTGGTAGGTGACGTTCCAAGTTCTTGCTCAAGCTTACTGATCAGCCCTTCAAAAACATCTAGATTGACGGCTTTAGCCGTATTAATAATTTCACGTACATTGGGATCGACTAAAGTATCAAATACCAATGGTAGGGTTCCATCACGCGACTGGCATTGATTAATCGACTCTACAATGTTCATAGCCGCTTCTTCTGTTGCAATATACGGCATGATATGAATATCAAAGTCTACGTTAGGAAATTGTGCAAGCAATGAATGTCCGAGAGTTTCTGCTGTAATGGCAGTTCCGTCCGAAATAAAGAACACACTGCGCTTAATTTGTTTTCCTTCAGACATCAAAATTCTCCTCACAGATTTGTCTTAGTGCTATATAATCTTTATAGTAAACTGATCTTATATAACTGTCGCTTAGTAAAATCAAAACCTAAGGACATTTAATCATGTCTTCATGCCAAGATAGTACTAAATACTGGAAATGTGGAGTAGAAACATTGGAAGCGCGCGTAATCGGTCTAGAAAAATTAGGGAAGCACGACGTCGAACTTGTAGGTGGGAAAAACTCATCTCTGGGTGAAATGATCAGCCACTTATCCAATGCTGGCGTATCAGTACCAGGTGGCTTCGCGACTACGGCTGGCGCTTATCGTGAATTCCTCGATCAAAGTGGACTCAACGCTAAAATTCAAGCAGAACTTGCTCAGTTAAATGTAGAAGACGTGAATGCCCTAGCGCAGTCAGGTGCTAAAATTCGTCAGTGGATTATTGAAACTCCTCTGACGCCAGAATTTGAAAAAGAAGTCCGCGAAGCATTTAGTGCTTTGTCAAACGGCAACCCGGAAATCGCGGTTGCCGTTCGTTCTTCAGCTACAGCTGAAGACTTGCCTGACGCTTCTTTTGCAGGCCAACAAGAAACCTTCCTGAATATTCGTGGCATTGACAATGTTCTGATTGCCATCAAAGAAGTTTTTGCTTCATTGTACAATGACCGTGCAATTGCCTATCGTGTTCACCAAGGTTTTGATCACGATGTTGTGGCATTATCTGCTGGTATTCAGCGCATGGTTCGCTCAGAAACTGGCGCTGCAGGCGTAATGTTTACCCTAGACACAGAATCTGGATTCAGAGATGTCGTATTCATCACAGCCTCATATGGCTTAGGTGAAATGGTTGTACAAGGTGCTGTCAATCCAGACGAATTTTATCTTTCTAAACCATTAATACGTAACGGTAAACATGCTGTATTACGCCGTAATCTTGGTTCTAAACACCAAAAGATGATTTATGGTGACGAAGGCGCTGCAGGCAAGTCTGTAGTTGTGGTTGACGTCGAGAAACAAGAACGTCAGCAATTTGCACTGAATGATCACGAACTACAAGAATTAGCCAAACAAGCACTTATTATTGAATCTCACTATGGCGCACCAATGGATATTGAATGGGCCAAAGATGGAGATGACGGTCAGATTTATATCGTTCAAGCGCGTCCTGAAACGGTTAAAAGCCGTCAAAATGTAGGCACAATGGAGCGTTACTTACTCAAACAACGCGGAACAGTTGTATGCGAAGGTCGCTCGATTGGTCAGCGTATTGGCGCAGGTAAAGTTCGCATTGTGACGTCGATCAAAGAAATGGATAAAGTCCAAGACGGTGATGTTCTGGTTTCAGACATGACAGATCCAGACTGGGAACCAGTGATGAAACGCGCAGCGGCGATTATCACCAACCGTGGTGGTCGTACATGTCACGCAGCAATTATTGCACGCGAGTTGGGTGTACCTGCAATCGTGGGTTGTGGTAATGCGACCGAAGTCTTGAATGATGGTCAGGAAGTGACTGTTTCATGTGCTGAAGGCGACACAGGCTTTATCTATGAAGGCGCACTGGACTTTGAAGTACAGCGCAACTCGATTGAGTCAATGCCAAAACTACCGTTTAAAATCATGATGAACGTGGGTAACCCAGACCGCGCATTTGACTTTGCTCAAATTCCAAACGAAGGTATTGGTCTTGCACGTCTTGAATTCATCATCAACCGTATGATTGGTGTTCACCCGAAAGCGTTACTGAATATCGACAGCTTGCCACGTGAAACACGTGCTGCTGTGCTGGCGCGTACTGCGGGTTATACTTCACCAATCGATTTTTATGTCGAAAAACTGGTTGAAGGTATTTCTACTTTGGCAGCTGCATTTGCTGAAAAGCCAGTCATTGTGCGTATGTCAGATTTTAAATCGAACGAATATGCCAACCTCATTGGCGGAAAGCTTTACGAGCCAGAAGAAGAAAACCCAATGTTAGGCTTCCGTGGTGCAAGCCGTTATGTATCGGACAACTTCCGCGACTGCTTCGAGCTTGAATGCCGTGCATTGAAAAAAGCACGTGATGAAATGGGTCTTACCAACATCCAGATTATGATTCCGTTTGTTCGTACTGTTGCAGAAGCAAAACGAGTGATCGAACTCTTGGCACTCAATGGTCTTAAGCGTGGTGAAA
The DNA here is from genome assembly GCF_029967895.1 of Acinetobacter sp. V89_7. Taxonomy (NCBI): domain Bacteria; kingdom Pseudomonadati; phylum Pseudomonadota; class Gammaproteobacteria; order Moraxellales; family Moraxellaceae; genus Acinetobacter; species Acinetobacter sp. V89_7. The sequence continues at coordinate 367,586 of NZ_JASCAJ010000017.1, read as the reverse complement.
ATGGTCTTAAAGTGATCATGATGTGCGAATTGCCAACCAATGCCCTACTTGCCGAGCAATTCTTGGAGCACTTTGATGGTTTCTCGATTGGTTCAAACGATTTAACTCAATTAACGCTCGGACTCGATCGTGACTCTGGTATTGTTTCTCATCTGTTTGATGAGCGCGATCCAGCAGTTAAGGCATTGTTATCAATGGCTATTCATGCGTGTCGTAAGGCAGGCAAATATGTGGGTATTTGTGGACAAGGCCCATCTGACCATCCAGATCTAGCTAAATGGCTTATGGAGCAAGGTATTGAGTCTGTTTCATTAAATCCAGATTCTGTTCTTGATACATGGTTCTTCTTAGCAGAAGAAAAAATCAAGCAAGCCTAATTATTCGTAAAAAAGGCCCATTCGTGGGTCTTTTTTCATCATTGGATGTTGAGATTAAAGACTTATGCAAATTTATTTGGCGCGCAATAATCAACAAGCTGGCCCATACACCTTAGAACAACTGAATCAGATGTTGGCGAGTCAACAGGTGCTCTTAACCGATTTAGCTTGGCATGAAGGTATGACCGAATGGAAAGCCTTAGGTGAGTTAACGCAAGGTAAACTTTTTTATCAGCCACAAATGCCACAAACTCAAGCGTATGAATTACCGTCAGCAGAAATTCATCACAATGATGTGATCAAACACGTTCAAGTGAATAACAAAGCGATCATCACGCCAGCCAAAGTAGGAAAGCGTATTTCTGCGAAGTTGGTTGATCTCTTACTTTTTACATTGCCACAGATTTTAGTGACACTGGCTTTTTTACCTCGTGACCTGATCCAGCAAGCACAAAGTTTTGATGTGAACGAACAGATCAAGATCGCAGAAGCCATGTCCAACAATATGCCATCTTGGGTTCCGATGGTCTTACTCGCCTACACCCTCGGGCTGCTGTTTGTTCAAAACTTTTTGATCTCAAAAAGCGGTCAATCGATCGGCAAGAAACTTTTCAAATTACAGATTGTCGACGCCACAACCAACAAGTTAGTGGGCCAATTCCGTGGATTTTTTATTCGCTCTTTCTTGTTCATTATTCTTTCACAATTCGTGAGCCTATTTCCGTTAATCGCCATCGTGTTTATTGCCGATCTCGTTTTGTTTTTCTCAAAAGGAAACAACAGCTTACATGACCGTCTTGCAAAAACAAAAGTGATTGATATTTCTAAATAATTGTCGCTTAAAATTTACACTGCGCAGTTCATTTCTTGAGCTTGATGTGCCTGCTGTCAAACCGCTAGAATAAGCTAAACCGAGTGAAAAACTCAGGTTTATCAACAGGCATATAAAGCGACTTTTGTATAGCTTAGTTTGTCGTTATCAGGCATAATGCCCTACAACGTAGCAGTGTCTCATGATCGAGAAATATGTTCTATTTTACATAGAAATTATTCTTCTCAATCATGCGACACTTTTATCGCTATCCCGTTTTTTCAAACGGGAATGGGACTCTTCACCGAGGTTGTAAAATGAGACAAACGATTTTAGCTGTATTGTCTTTATCTACGATTGCCGCACTTTTAACAGGGTGTGGTGGTGATATGGTACTTCTAAACTCAAAAGGTCCAGTGGGTCAGGGTCAAGGCGACCTCATGATGACTGCGATCTACCTAATGTTATTGGTGGTTATCCCATCAATTATCATGGCACTGTGGTTTAGTTGGAAATATCGCGCGTCGAATAAAGATGCAGACTATAAACCTACATGGGCACATTCAACTGCAATCGAGATTGTGGTATGGGGTGTTCCAGTCATTATTATTGGTATTCTAGCTTGGTTAACTTGGTGGGGTTCCCACAAGTATGACCCATACCGCCCTCTGGATTCAGATAAAGCACCTTTGACTATTCAGGTTATTGCTGAACAGTTTAAGTGGATTTTTATCTATCCTGAACAAAATATTGCAACGGTTAATGAAGTACGTTTCCCAGAAAAAACTCCATTAAGCTTCAAAATCACCTCTAACTTTACGATGAACTCGTTCTTCATTCCACAGTTAGGCGGACAGATTTATGCAATGGCGGGCATGCAAACTCATTTGCATTTGCAAGCTGATGAAACTGGTGTATTCCGCGGTATATCATCAAACTACTCAGGTTACGGTTTCTCACAAATGCGTTTTAAAGCGCACAGTGTAACTGACGCTGAATTTGCTCAATGGGTTGAAGCAGTAAAAGCTGGTAAGGGTAATACAATTAATCCTGCCGCTGTTCAAAAAGGTCTTCTTGATCAACCAGAACTTGCTGCGCTTAAAGACGGTGACCGCTCTAAACACCAGATCGAAGCTTTAGTCAATCGTGCCAAAGCTGCTGGTGATGAAGAAGCTCTTGCGAAAGCTGAAGCGATGAAGCCGTTCCCGAACAAGCCACACCCTGTGACATATTACTCTTCGGTTGAACCTAAATTGTTTGAAACAGTTATCAATCGTTACATGAGTAACTATCATGGTGCTGATCACTCTGCTGGACATGCAACGGCAGACACTCATGCTGCAGCTCCACACGCTGCTCAAGGGGAATAAGACATGGATATGATTTTTGGCAAACTGGGTTGGGATTCTATTCCAACAGAGCCGATTGTACTCGTTACCATGGTCATTATGGCAATTGGTGCAATTGCTGTTTTTGGCGGGATCACTTACTTTAAAAAGTGGGGATACCTCTGGAATGTATGGTTTAAAACTGTAGACCATAAAAAGATTGGTATCATGTATATCATCGTATCCGTGATCATGCTTTTGCGTGGTTTCGCAGATGCGATCATGATGCGTCTTCAACTTTTCCTCGCCCGTGGCGGTGGTGAAGGTTACTTGCATCCAGACCACTACGATCAGATCTTTACCGCACACGGTGTGATCATGATTTTCTTCGTGGCGATGGGTCTTGTAGTGGGTATGATGAACATTTCTGTTCCACTACAGATTGGTGCACGTGACGTAGCATTCCCTTTGCTTAACTCTTTAAGCTTCTGGTTATTTGCTGGTGCGGCTGGCCTGATGATGGCTTCGCTTGTACTTGGTGAGTTTGCTGCAACAGGTTGGATGGCTTACCCGCCTCTATCTGGTATTCAGTATTCACCAGGCGTAGGTGTTGATTACTATATCTGGGCGCTTCAGGTTTCTGGTTTAGGTACACTTTTATCTGGTGTTAACTTCTTTGTTACCATCATTAAAATGCGTGCACCAGGCATGAAACTTATGGACATGCCAATCTTTACCTGGACATCTTTGTGTACTGCGGTACTGATTATTGCTGCATTCCCTGTGCTAACAGCAACTCTAGCTATGCTAACGCTTGACCGTTACTTTGGCTTCCATTTCTTCACAAACGAGCTTGGCGGTAGCCCAATGCTATATGTGAACTTGATCTGGACATGGGGTCACCCTGAAGTATATATCTTGGTACTTCCAGCATTTGGTTTGTATTCAGAAATTGTTGCAACGTTCTCCCGCAAGACACTTTTTGGTTACAAATCAATGGTGTATGCAACAATTGCAATTACTGTGCTTGCGTTCGTCGTTTGGTTACACCACTTCTTTACTATGGGTGCTGGTGCCAACGTTAACGCATTCTTCGGTATCATGACCATGGTCATTGCAATTCCGACTGGTGTGAAAATCTTCTCATGGTTATTTACCATGTATAAAGGTCGTATCACTTTCGAAACGCCAATGCTTTGGACAATCGGCTTCTTGGTTACCTTTGGTATTGGTGGTCTGACCGGTGTTCTTATGGCTGTACCGCCAGCAGACTTCTTGGTTCACAACTCCCTGTTCCTTATCGCTCACTTCCATAACGTTATTATTGGTGGTGTGGTATTTGGTATGTTTGCAGGTATCATTTTCTACTGGCCAAAAATGTTTGGCTGGAAGCTTAATGAAGCTTGGGGCAAAGCAGCGTTCTGGTTCTGGTTCTTTGGTTTCTATTTTGCATTCATGCCGCTTTATATCCTTGGTTTCATGGGTATGACTCGTCGTTTGAATACATATGACAACCCTGAATGGGACCCTTACTTGGCTATTGCACTCTTTGGTGCCGTGCTTGTTGCAATCGGTATTGCATGTTTCTTGATGCAAATTATTGTAGGTTTCCTACAACGTCATCAAAACATGGACCATACAGGCGATCCATGGGATAGTCGTGTGCTCGAGTGGTCTACCTCTTCTCCTGCTCCGTTTTATAACTTTGCTAAAATTCCTGAAATCCGTGGTATTGACACGTTCTGGACTGACAAAGAAAACGGTGTAGCGTATGCACGCCCGACTAAATATGAAGACATTCATATGCCAACAGACCGTGCAGCTGGCTTTGTTATGGCGATGTTTATCAGCGCTATGGGCTTTGCACTTATCTGGCACATCTGGTGGCTAGTAGCAGTAACGTTTATTGCTTCAGTTGTAAGCCTGATTCGCAGTTCATTCACAAAAGAAGTGGATTACTACGTACCTGCTGCTGAAGTTGAGCGTATCGAAAACGAACGTTACGCGTTACTTGAAAAACACTTGAAGAAGGACTAAGTAAATGGCTGAAGTACTTCATCACGAAAACCATGGACACGACGATCATCATGAACATGATGATACGGACTTAACGGTCTTTGGTTTTTGGACATACTTGATGAGTGACTTGATTTTATTCGGTACACTCTTCATCGCGTTCGCTGTATTGAGCAGCCATGTTCCACCAGGCACACCAACAGCACACGATTTGTTCAGTGAATCATTAGGTTTTGTTTTAACTGAAACATTTGCCCTCTTGATCTCATCTGTAACGTTTGGTTTTGCGGTTCTTGCATCATACAAAAAGAACGTCAACCAAGTGATTGTATGGCTTTTTGTCACCTTCATTTTTGGTGCATCGTTCATTGGTATGGAACTTTATGAATTTCATCATTTAGTTCACGCTGGACATGGTCCGAGCACAAGTGCGTTCTTATCTGCGTTCTTTACCTTAGTAGGTACGCACGGTATTCACGTAACTTCTGGCTTGGTGTGGATGCTTGTTTTGATGTATCAAATCAAGACACAAGGCCTCACTTTACCAAACACCCGTCGTCTTGCTTGTCTAAGCTTGTTCTGGCACTTCCTTGATATCGTATGGATCTGTGTATTCAGTATCGTTTACCTAATGGGAGTTCTCTAATGAGTCATGATCATAATGCTTCTGGCGCTTCACATGGTAACTTCAAGCAATACACGATTGGATTCATCCTATCAGTCGTGTTAACCATTATTCCGTTTGGAATGGTTATGGCTGGAGGGTTTGGTCGTGGCCTACTCATGACTGTAATCGGTATTACTGCCGTTGCTCAGGTATTGGTTCAACTTGTGTTCTTTTTACACATGAATACCTCATCTGAACAACGCTGGAATCTTATTGCATTTATCTATACCATTTTAACGATTGCTATCTTGCTAGTCGGTTCGGTATGGATCATGAATTACCTTCATTTCAACATGATGATCTAAACTGATTGTCATGCTGAAAAAGTATTTATTCCTGACAAAACCAGGAATTCTGTTTGGTAATTTCATTACCACCTTGGGCGGCTTCTTTTTAGCCGCCCAAGGCCATGTAGATTTCCTTTTACTTATCCTTACTCTTCTAGGAACCACTTTTGTTGTCGCCTCTGGTTGTGTGGTCAATAATGTGATTGATCAAGATATCGACCAGAAAATGGAGCGTACACAAAATCGTGCCTTAGTGAAAAAAACCATTTCTCCTACTACTGCACTCATTTTTGCCTTGGCTTTAGGTTTAATTGGGTTTGGTATTTTATGGTTTTGGGTAAATCCGTATTCATTTGCATTTGCTTTTATTGGTTTTGTTGTTTATGTGGTGCTTTATAGTCTTTGGACGAAGCGCACATCTATTCATCAGACTATCATTGGCAGTGTCTCTGGAGCATGTCCGCCGGTTATTGGTTACACGGCAGTGAGTCAGCAATTTGATGTTGCGGCATTGCTTGTATTTTTGGCTTATGCGCTGTGGCAAATGCCTCATTCTTGGGCCATTGCGATTTATCGATTTGATGACTACAAAAATGCTGGGATTCCCATTCTTCCTGTTGCACGTAGCGTCTTTCGAACCAAAGTGGAATGTTTAATTTACATTGTACTTTTTGCGGCGGTTTTAAATGGACTGTACTGTTTTGGCTATACCAATATTTTCTTCCTGATCACCTTTAATGCACTCAGTGCATACTGGTTATATTTGTCGATTATTGGTTTCAAGGCAGAAAACGATCAACTCTGGGCAAAGCGTTTGTTTCTCTTTTCTGTAATTTTGATTACGTTATTGAGCTTAAGCTTTAGTTTTAGTTATCAGTCCCCTGCTCCAAATCTTCCTCTCTTTTAATAAGAGAGGATTATTTTATATATCATCAGAAATAAATCACGTCGTTTTTGCTAATTCATTTGTTTTCAATACCGTTATTCTTTATAATCTAGCCTCGCTATTTTGCGACATGGCTTTTTAAGCTATGACTCCTTGCTTCTGACCACAATATGGTTAGGGGCTGTTTAAACCGTAAGGAGCTGACAATGCGTCACTACGAAATCGTACTCTTGGTACATCCAGACCAAAGCGATCAAGTTGTGGGTATGGTTGAACGCTATATCTCACAAATTAAAGAAGCTGAAGGTCAAATTCACCGTCTAGAAGATTGGGGCCGTCGTCAATTGGCTTACCCAATTAACAAGATTCATAAAGCACACTACATTCTAATGAATGTTGAATGTGGTCAAACGACTCTTGATGAGCTTGAAGAATTGTTCCGTTATAACGATGCAATTATTCGTAACATCATTATCCGTCGTGAAAACGCAATCACTGAAGAATCTTTACTTGCTAAAAGTGCTGAAGAAAAACGTGCGCGTAAAGCTCAACGTGAAGAAGCACAACAAGCTCAAGAATCTGCTGAAGCTTAAGGAGAACATCAATGGCACGTTTTTACCGTCGTCGCAAGTTCTGCCGCTTTACAGCTGAGAATGTTGCGTACATCGACTACAAAGATATCGACACTTTAAAACAGTACATCACTGAAAACGGCAAGATCGTTCCTAGCCGTATCACTGGTACTAAAGCTCGTTATCAACGTCAACTCGCGCTTGCGATCAAACAAGCTCGTTACTTGGCTTTGATTCCGTACACTGACAACCATAAGTGAGGTGAGCTGTGGACGTTATCTTATTACAACGCATTAAAAACCTAGGTAAACTTGGTGACAAAGTATCAGTTAAAGCTGGTTATGGCCGTAACTTCTTGATCCCTCAGGGTAAAGCTGTTGCTGCAACCGAAGCAAACACTGCTGCTTTTGAAGCTCGTCGTGCTGAACTTGAAAAACAAGAAGCTGAAGTTTTGTCTTCTGCTCAAGCACGTGCTGATCAATTGAACGAAGTTAACATCGTAATCACTGCGAAAGCTGGTGACGAAGGTAAACTATTCGGTTCAATCGGTACTCGTGATATTGCAGACGCATTAACAAATGCTGGTCTTGCAGTTGACCGTGCTGAAGTACGCCTACCAAACGGTGCGCTTCGTCACACTGGTGAATTCAACATCGCAATCCAATTGCACCATGATGTTGTTGCAGAAGTTCTCGTTACAATCGTATCTGAGTAATTTTTGCTTCACAAAAAAAGCATGCTTTTTAGCATGCTTTTTTTATTATTAAAATGATGAATTTTTACACGATGATTTATAGATGGTAATAACGATGAAAAAGAAAAATCGAATTGTTGCTCTTATTCTTGCCATGTTCTTTGGAATTCTAGGGCTAGATCGCTTCTATCTTGGAAAAAAACTGAGTGGTTTTTTAAAATTAATTACGCTAGGTGGGCTGGGGTTTTGGTGGTTTATCGACTTCACTCTACTGCTGATCGATGCATTTCTTTATTCTCTTGGGAAAGATACTGGATTTGTCAAAGATGCAGCTCATAATAATCTTCGTTATGGGCTTTCGCTTTATCGATTAAAACATGGTAAGTTTGAAAAAGACTGGTTTGCCAAGCCTTAAATTCTATTTTACTCAAAATAAGCATGAAGAGATTGAATATCTCATCTCTTCATGAATGATCGAATAGAGATCACCTTCAATCATCTTTTCCCTTAATACCACTGCACAATCTACCTCAGTGTTTTGTGTGCTTATCATCAAAGTGTTGATTGAATAGACTATTGTACTGCTTACACAATTTTCAATGAATTTATTTGTCCTGTTCCGCTGCATTTGCATTAAGATAGGCACTTGGTTTTTGGTTCATCTTTTTATTAGGTCTTGCTATGTCACAGGCGAATGCCAATTTTACAAAAAATTCTCCAAACACAGAGAGTAAAGTGAGTGACTCAGGTCAGTTAAAAGAATTTCGTACCCCACCGCATAATTTAGCTATTGAACAAGCTGTTTTGGCAGCCTTAATGACCGTTGCCGAATCTTTTGAACAAGTGGGTGACTTACTCAAAGAAAATGATTTTTATGCGACACGCCATAAATATATCTATCGTGCTATTGAAAAATTAGCCCTTGAGAACTCTCCGTACGATGCTGTATTGGTCAATGACTGGTTACTCAAACAAAATCTACTCGATGCCATTGGCGGTGAAGAATATTTAATGCAACTAATGGCAGATTCGCCATCGAGTTTTTACAATCTTGAAACCTATGCCAATAAAATTAAAGAGTTTTCAACACTTCGAAGCATGATCAAGGTCAGCAGTGACATTTTACAAAATGCCTATGACACCAAAGGTCGCCCGGTCAGCGAAATTTTGGATTTGGCTGAAACCAATATTTTTTCGCTGGCCGAACAGCACAATAACAACAAAAAAGATGCAGGCCCAAAATCGATTAGCTCGGTAACCGCAGATGTCATCACCAAACTCGATGAACTATCGAAACTTGATGGCAATATTACCGGGCTATCTACTGGTTTTCTTGAGCTTGATAATAAAACCTACGGAATGCAGTCTGGCGATATGATTATCGTGGCCGCACGTCCATCAATGGGTAAAACTACTTTTGCCATGAATTTGGTCGAAAGTGTACTTTTCAACTGTAATTTACCTGCGTTGGTATTTTCGATGGAAATGCCCGCAGATTCGATTGCCATGCGTCTGATTTCATCTTATGGCAAAGTGCATCAAGGACATTTACGTTCGGGCAAGCTCGACGGCGATGAATGGTCGAAGGTCACGGGTACAATTTTACAACTTCAAGAAAAGCATTTGTACATCGATGACTCCTCCGCACTTCCACCCACAGAAGTTCGTGCACGGGCTCGACGTATTGCCAAACAACATGGTGGTAAACTCGGCTGTATCATGATCGACTATTTGCAGCTCATGAAAGTTCCGGGCATGGGTGACAACCGTGTAGGTGAGATTGGTGAAATTTCGCGAAGTTTAAAAGCACTTGCCAAAGAGATGGAATGTCCTGTGATTGCACTATCTCAGCTCAACCGTAGTTTAGAAAATAGACCCAATAAACGTCCAGTCATGTCAGATTTGCGTGAATCGGGTGCGATTGAGCAGGATGCCGACTTAATCATGTTTATTTATCGTGATGAAGTCTATAACAAAGAATCTAAAGAAGCAGGCACCGCCGAAATTATCATTGGTAAGCAACGTAACGGCCCAATTGGTACTGTGCGATTGGCTTTTGAGGGACAGTACACACGCTTTAGTAATCTCTCGCCAGAGTATTACAGCCAATACGATGACGAAGAGTAAGTTAGATTTGCAAGGGAGTAATCAGGGTGCGTCAAGCGACAGTCTACATCGACCAAACAGCACTTCAGCATAATTTTAATCGTGTTAAAGCGCTGGCACCAAATGCCAAGGTGGTGAGTATGGTCAAGGCCAATGCTTATGGGCATGGTGTCAAAGACTGTTTAGATGCCTTAAATGCCACAGATTCATTTGGGGTGGCGTGCTTGAGTGAAGCCTTAGAAATCCGACAAGCTGGCTATCAACACCCTGTGACACTCATAGAGGGCGTGTTTTCAGAACAAGAAATGCCTATTGTACTTCAGCACCGATTCGAATGCGTGGTTCATCAGGCTGAGCAATTAAACTGGCTGCTTGCTCACAAAACCCAATATAACGCGCAAGGACTTAAGGTCTGGGTCAAACTCAATAGCGGCATGAACCGCTTGGGTTTTAAACCAGAAGTGATTGTAGATGTAATTAAATTACTACAATCTGAAGGTTTTCACTGTATTTTAACTATGCATTTTGCCAATGCAGATGAGCCTGATCATCCCATGAATCGGCAGCAGATCGACACCCTGCTGAGCATTCAATCTCAATGCGCACCTATTGAGCTCTCGTGCTGTAATTCAGCCGCGATCTATAACTGGCCAGAGTTGCATTTTGATTATGTCCGCCCAGGTATTATGCTTTATGGTGCAAGCCCATTTGCAGATCGAAGTATAGAAGAATTAGGCCTGAAACCAGTGATGCGTTTAACTGCCAGTGTGATGGCAATCAATCATCTTAATACGGGTGATCGTGTTGGTTACGGTTCACTATTTACTGCGCCCCATGCAATGGACATTGCCATCGTTTCGATTGGCTATGGTGATGGCTACCCGCGTGCCTTTATTGAACAAAATTATGTTTCAATAAATGGCCAATTAAAGCCACTAATTGGTCGCGTGAGTATGGATATGCTGGCTATTGATATCACAGATGAACAGATTGAACTTGGAGCAGAAGTCGAATTGTGGGGCGAAAAACGCTTGGTCGATGATGTAGCTAAAGCCAATGGAACGATCGGCTATGAACTGCTGTGTCGTCTTACCCAACGTCCACAGCGTCAAAAAATTTAAATTGAGCTGACTGCATTTATCTGGAATAAATTTAAGTCTTTATTCCAGATAGTCTTCTTCAGGTTTAGGAATTTCATGTAGACCACGGCGCAAAGTCTCAGACCATTGTCGGCTGATCTTTTGAAAATACTCATCTTGTTGAGTGATTCGTTTTCCTCTTGGCATTTTCAATGTATCCACACGATAAACCAGCAAATCGAGTGGCATACCCACAGATACATTTGATCTGAGCGTCGAGTCAAACGAAATTAAGCTACAGCGTACAGCTTCATCGAGTGGCATATCGTAGGTAAGCGCACGGTCTAGAATCGGCTTACCATATTTACTTTCCCCAATTTGAAAAAATGGCGTATCTTTAGTGGCACAGATAAAATTCCCTTGAGGATAAATATGATATAACTGCATTTCAGTATGACCAATTTGTCCGCCTACCAACAAGTTACAATAATAATTACTTTGTTCTTGTGTATCATCGGTCACATCTGCAATGATTTTACGCAAAGTACGCCCAACATGCTGCGCCACCTCAAACATGGTATTGAGCGTATAAATATTTGGCTCTTCTTGCAACGTTAACTGATTACGCAAATGTCCAATCACCGCCTGAGTCGTTGCTAAATTCCCGGCAGTTTGAATCGCAATAATACGATCCCCTTCTTTACCAAAAGTATAAAGTTTGCGAAAAACCGAGATTTGATCCACACCTGCATTTGTTCGTGTATCACTGATAAACACCAAACCATCTTTTAAACGTAATGCACAACAATAGGTCATATATTCCACTTCCATCTAACACGCCAACACTTGCACCGTTGATATCATCTTTTCAATACCCCCCTTTTCACGAATCCCCCGTACAGGAGCGGCATCAAAATAATCACGTCCTATTGCAACATAAATTAACGTGTTTGGCTCAAAAATCTGATTACTGACATCGAAACAATGCCATTTTTCGTCAAGATACACTTCCGCCCATGCATGACTGGCCAAGTGCGGCGAATTATTATCATACAAATAACCAGAAATATAGCGCGCAGGTAATCCAAGCGCCCTGCACATTGCCACCATAATGTGGGCATGATCCTGACACACACCATTTTTTAACTCAAACGCATGCTCCGCAGTGGTTTGCACTGTTGTCGATTCAGGCAAATACGAGACGTGACTTAAGATACGTTCACTCAAAACACGCAAACTATTGAGCGTTTTATTACTCATAATAGACATCGCAAAGTCCAGCATCTCAACCGAGCATTGTGTTGCAGGTGTATGTTGCAAAAACAATTCCACAGGTAGGTGCAGTGCATGGTTTACACCACTTCGAGGAGACAACTCAATTATACCCTGCGCCATAATGGTTAGATTCAGATAATTAAAACGTTGCGACGAAGTCATCCAAATATTATCAAAGATATCGCGCTGAACATCATGTACACCTGGGACACTAATGTCCCAGTTATGTACAGTTTGATGCGCTGAACTTTGGGGAACCATCTTGATATACTGGATACTGTTACACGCCATTTCACTGTAATGGTAATGGGTTTGATGGTTCACCATTAACTTCATGCAGTTCCCTCAAACATTAACTGCAATTGATCGCCAAAGTGATAAAGTGACATGGTGTCTGGAGACTGCTTCAATGAAATCCAAGCATCATCAAGTGCAGTCCATCCCAATTCATTTAATAGCCCTACAATCACATCGATTTCATTTAATACCGCTGATGGGTCTTGTTTAAACCGTATCAGACTGTCTAGCAGTTCAAGCTTTTGACCCAAACTAAAAAACAAAAAGACATCTTCAGATTCAGACTCCAGCAGCTCATTACATTCCGAAACAACATCGCATATATAACCCGGCTGACTACTGGCATTTTTCACTAGTTGAATCATTTCAGCGTATGTATTTGCACTCAATACGGCGCGCAGTTCATGAATATTATCGCGTGCCACTGCAAACTGGCTCATTAATGAAAATTGCTGTTCAGGATCAAGTGCCAAGGTGTTGAGTGATGCAGCATCATAAGCTGGCAAACAAAACGCATGACTAAAATCAATTGCCTTTTGATCGTCCGTAAAAGGGAGTTTATTGCAAAAGTACTGGATGCGCGTTAAATAGCGCCCTAACCAAAAAATATTATTCGCGTTTGAACTAAGTAAAATCATAAAGTTCCTTCCTGATTTAGTTAGGAATGCAGTGCATCAACAACCCACGTATCTTTAATTCCGCCACCCTGTGAAGAATTAACCACAAGAGAGCCTTCTTTCATGGCAACTCGGGTTAAACCACCAGGAACAATTTCAGTGCGATCAGGTGAAGTCAGTACAAATGGTCGTAAATCGATATGACGTTCAGCAATACCATCCTGAGTTAATGTCGGAGCAACCGATAGATCGAGTGTAGGTTGAGCAATATATAAATGCGGATGCGCAAGGATTTTTTTTCTAAATTCGGAAATTTCAGCAGATTCAGCTTTTGGCCCAATCAACATTCCGTATCCTCCCGAGCCCTGAGCCTCTTTAACCACCAGACGCTCAAGATTACCAAGTACATAGTCTAGATGTTCATCCAGGCGGCACTGGTAAGTCGGGACATTCTTTAAGATTGGAGTTTCATTCAGATAAAATTTAATCATGTCATCGACATACGGATAAACCGATTTGTCATCGGCCACACCCGTTCCCGGTGCATTGGCAATCACCACACGATTTTTTAAATATGCAGACATCAAACCTGGTACACCTAAGCTACTGTCAGGTCTAAATGTAAGCGGATCTAAAAATGCATCATCGATACGACGATAAATCACATCGACACGTTGACGACCACGTATCGTCTTGACATAAACCGTATCGTTTTCAACATACAAATCGCGACTAGTGACTAAAGGAACATCCATTTCTCGAGCGAGAAAGGCATGTTCATAGTAAGCACTATTAAATCGACCCGGTGTCAATATCACAATTAAAGGATTATCCACATTTGCATTTTCGGCCAGAATCGCCTTGAGCACTGTTGGATATTGTTCGATTTCATGTAGCTTGTTTGCAACACAAAGTTCTGGCATCAGTTTTTTACTGATTTTTCTGCTTTCCAGCATATATGAAACGCCAGAAGGTGTACGTAGATTATCTTCTAAAACAAAAAACTCACCTTTTCCATCTCGAATAATATCGATACCGCTAATTTGTGAATAAACCTGCCCTTTTAAACTATGGTTCAGCATATGTGGCTGAAAAGCTTCGTGGGTCATAATTTGTGTATGCGGTACAATACCTTCTTTGAGTATATTTTGATGGTGATAAATATCGTCTAAAAATAAATTAAGTGCCTTAACCCGCTGTTCACAACCTGTAGAAATTTTTTCCCATTGTTTTGTTTCAATAATTCGTGGAATAAGATCAAATGGGATAGTTCGCTCTGTTCCTTCCTGATCGCCATAAACCGTAAACGTAATTCCTTCATACAAAAAGTGCTGCTTCGCATGATTATTTAACTGTTTTAACTCCTCCAATGAATGAGTCGATAGCCATTGTTCAATTTTTTTTGATGCTTCTCCGTTAGACGTTACATCATCCAGCATCTCGTTAAAAAACTTAGATTTAAGTTGATCAAAAAGATTTGTGCTTACGCTAAGCTGGTTCAGAAACGAAGGCTGGGTTGATAAAACGTTGGTCAATTTTTCTTTCATATAATGCTCACTTATCGTATGCAAGTCTTTCTCTTCTTCTAACATACAGACCTCGCCTTTCTCGTTTACTTATTTTATGACTAGCAAATATGATGCCATTTCGCTGTCTCTTTGTGTTTCTTGTCTTACATAATGAACCGAGTTGTGATGTATTTCATCTATTAACCTGTATCAAAATATAGGCAATATTGTTCTTACATTCTTGCCAAACCAAAATAGTTTTTTTAAGGTGTAGGTAATTAAAGTATTTTGTTTGATTTAGTCGCTTATGTCTTCACAAGAAAAAGAAACATCGAATAGCCTCTTTCGCCAGTGGCACATCTTATCACGACTCTCGACCGGAAAATGGATGGGCACACGTGAATTGCAAGAAATTTTAGAGCGTGAAGGCATTGAAATCAGTTTGCGTACCATACAGCGAGATTTAAACCAGATTGCACAACGATTTCCAATCGAAAGCAATAAAACCGTTCCTCAGGGATGGCGCTGGCGAGCAGATGCACCGCTACAAAGTTTACCGCACATGACCAGCTCTCAGGCCGTTACGTTTATGATGGTGGAACAGCATCTCAAACATTTACTTCCACCCAGTTTGATCGATGAAATGAACCCATGGTTTGATCTGGCTCGTCGAAGCCTGTCTACTCAAAATAACGTCAGACAGTGGATCAATCGCGTTCGGATTGTACCTGCTAGCCAACCTCTGATTCCACCCACTGTCGACAAGCAGGCTCAGCAGGCAATTTACGAAGGTTTATTGCAAGACAAGCAAATCGAATGTATTTACACACCACGCAATATTCAGGCAGATGAAAAAACCTATATTTTAAATCCACTTGCATTGGTTCAAAAAGGTGCAATTATTTATTTGATCTGTACTCGTCATGGTAAAAGTGAAGTGCAAACCTTTGCCTTGCACCGTTTTAAATCAGCAACTGTACTGAATTCGCGCGCTTTGCACCCCGTCGATTTCGATATCGATGACTACATTGAGTCGGGTGCCCTTGGTTTCCGTTTTGATTACAGTAAACCGACCGAGATGATTCAGCTCAAACTCACCGTTAATGAAAGTACGGCGCAGAGCTTTTACGAAAGCCAGCTTACCAAAGAACAGCATATTCAGATGATCGATGAAAATCTGTATGAAGTGAGCGCTGAAGTGCCGTTTACATCACAATTGGTATGGTGGCTCAGAAGTTTTGGTAAAAAACTCATTCATATTGAACCAGCCGAACTTCATCAAGCCGTCAATGAAATAGAAGAATAAAAAAAGAGAGCAACTATGCTCTCTTGAAAATCGTTTTTATTGCTGTTCTTAGTTTTGCGCTGTCAGTTTTTATTGTACAGAACTTGCCACATGAAGCCCCGCTCTTCAGTGTGACACCCGTAATACGTGTTAAGCCATACATGAAAAACAGCATGCAAGGTCATAACCGTTGTAACGAATGGATTTCATGGTCATAAACATTACCTCTTGCTTTAGAATGTAAAGACACTATAGAAAAAATTTGATCAGATGAAAAATAAGAAAAAACGCACAGAATATGCATTTAAATGTTTAACAGTATTTCTGCTTTCGTCTTTACGTTC
Source organism: Acinetobacter sp. V89_7 (assembly GCF_029967895.1). Taxonomy (NCBI): domain Bacteria; kingdom Pseudomonadati; phylum Pseudomonadota; class Gammaproteobacteria; order Moraxellales; family Moraxellaceae; genus Acinetobacter; species Acinetobacter sp. V89_7. The sequence continues at coordinate 351,437 of NZ_JASCAJ010000017.1, read as the reverse complement.
ATAAAAAAAGCCCAATCAAAATTGGGCTTTTTGTTCAGCATAAGGCTTAAACTATGCTGTTTTCTTTAATTGCGCATTTTTTCGGATAGTAATCATAATGAGCTGAACGGCTGCAGGAGTTACACCCGGAATGCGATGCGCTTGAGCTAGCGTATCAGGACGAACGGTTTTGAGCTTCTGCGTAATTTCTCTTGATAAACCAGATACAGCGTCATAATCAAAATCTGTTGGAATTTTTGTTTCTTCAAGACGCTTGAGCTGTGCGACATCTTCGTGCTGACGATTGATATAGCCTTCATACTTGACTGCAATCTCAATTTGCTCACCCACATGTACAGCAACATCTGAACCTGTAAGCTCAGCAATTTGGGTAAAGTTAATGTTTGGGCGTTTAAGCAAATCGATTGCACTGCACTCTTTACTTAAGTCGGCACCAGTCATTTCGACAAACTTTTTACCCATTGGGTTGTTTGGTGCAGCCCAAAGGTGCGCCAAGCGTGCCGTTTCAGTTTCAACTGCTTCCATTTTTTCACAGTAAGCTGCCCAGCGGATATCATCGACCAATCCAAGTTCACGTCCGATCGGGGTCAAACGCTGATCTGCATTATCTTCACGTAGCATTAAGCGATACTCGGCACGTGATGTAAACATACGGTAGGGTTCTTTCGTACCCAAGGTAATTAAGTCATCGACCAACACACCCATATATGCTTCATCACGTTTAGGCGTCCATTGTTCCTGATCCCATGCACGACGTGCTGCATTTAGACCCGCCAATAGACCCTGCGCACCAGCTTCTTCATAACCGGTTGTGCCATTGATCTGACCTGCAAAGTACAAGTTCTGGATCGCTTTGGTTTCTAGAGTAAATTTTAATGCTTGCGGATTAAAATAATCGTATTCAATGGCATAGCCTGGACGCAAAATATGGGCATTTTCCATCCCGCGAATTGAACGGACCAATTCAAACTGAACATCAAACGGCAATGATGTTGAAATCCCGTTCGGATAAAGTTCGTGCGTATCTAGCCCTTCAGGCTCCAAAAATACCTGATGTGAATCTTTATCGGCAAAACGATGAATCTTGTCTTCAATAGATGGGCAATAACGTGGGCCAACCCCTTCAATCACGCCCGTATACATTGGTGAACGATCCAGTCCACCACGGATAATGTCATGAGTTTTTTCGTTGGTGTGCGTGATATAGCAGCTTACCTGCTCTGGATGCATGGATACATCACCCATAAACGACATCACAGGAGATGGAAAATCACCTGGCTGAGCCGTCATGACAGAAAAATCAACCGAGCGTGCATCAATACGTGGTGGCGTACCTGTTTTAAGACGTCCCACCGGAAGTTTTAACTCACGTAAACGATCAGCCAAAGCAATAGAAGGCGGATCACCGGCACGACCACCGCTCGACTTTTCTAAGCCAATATGAATCACACCGCCCAAAAACGTACCTGTGGTCAAAACCACTGTTTTGGTGTCAAAACGAATGCCCATCTGGGTGACAACACCTTTGACGGTATCACCTTCTACAATCAGATCATCAGCTGCTTGCTGAAAAATATCTAGATTTGGCTGGTTTTCAAGTGAATCACGAATAGCCGCTTTATAGCGTACACGGTCTGCCTGTGCACGCGTAGCACGAACGGCTGCACCCTTTCTTGAGTTGAGAATTCGAAATTGAATCCCCCCTTTATCTGCTGCCAGCGCCATAGCACCGCCCAAGGCATCAATTTCGCGAACCAAATGCGATTTACCAATACCACCAATGGCCGGATTACAGCTCATCTGCCCTAAAGTCTCAATGTTGTGAGTCAAGAGCAAAGTCTGTCGTCCCATACGTGCAGCAGCCAATGCCGCCTCGGTACCTGCGTGCCCGCCACCGATCACGATAACATCATAAACTTTAGGATAATGCATGGCAAAAAATCACCAGAAAAAAAAGACGGAACATTATAGCAAAGTTCACCCTAGGATCATGCATGTTATTACAAAATTATTGATACAAAATTCATAGTCGCACACAGGTTTTGACAATTTGTTTCAGTATTAAAATAGAAAGCAATAGACTTTTTTAAAATCAATTTTAGAATAAAAAATGTACCACCACTTATGAATCACTTTCAAAATCAAATTTATATAATAGGTATGCAAAATGAAAAACATCATGTTAAAAACTTTTTCTGTGGCAATTGTCAGCTTAGCAGCAATGAGTATGGCAAATGCTGAAATGACCAAAGCAGAAACCAATGCTCAGATAAAAGCGTGTATGAAGAAAAAGCAAGGTGACTGGGCCTCTTATGGCTACAAAGGTGTCACATTCAATGGTACCTGTCAGCCAAATGCCGATGGCAAATTGCAGTTCAAAGCACCTGCGCCATAACCCAAACGATTCAAATTATTTCGCCCAGTAAAAACACAGGTTTTAATAACCTGTGTTTTTGTATGTATCAATGATCTATGAAATAACATAAAAGTCACGACAGAATTAAAACAACAGCTCATTCAGGATTTAAAAAATGGATTTAGGTATTATTACGGTATTCCTCCCGATTGCGCTTGCCATTATCATGGCTGGGCTTGGTCTGGAACTTCGCCCTCAGGATTTCACACGCGTTGCTAAGCACCCTAAGGCAGTTTTACTGGCATTAGTATGTCAATTGGTCATTCTGGTTGGAATTGCTTTTTTCATCTGCAAACTGTTAAGCCTTTCACCCCTCCTTGCCGTTGGCTTAATGTTGCTCGCCGCATCACCGGGTGGGCCGACTGCAAATTTATTCAGTTATTTATATCAAGGTGATATTGCACTCAATATTACGCTTACTGCAATCAACTCGGTCATCGCCGCGTTTACCTTACCTTTTATTGTCAATCTTGCAATTCAACACTTTATTAACGACGGTCAGCAGCTCGGATTACAGTTTAGTAAAGTGATTCAAGTGTTTTTAATCATCTTGGTTCCAGTCTGCTTGGGCATGATTATACGGCATACTTTGCCTCGTCTGGCAGATCGCTTGCATAAGCCCGTACGAACCTTTGCTGTGGTCTTTTTGGTGTTTATTATTTTGGCAGCCCTTACCAAAGAGCGACACAATATTATGGAGTACATTACTCAAGTCGGACTGGCAACTGCACTTTTTTGTTTTGCAAGCCTGTTCATTGGTTACTTTGTACCACGCTACTTCGGTATTAATAGTACGCAAGCGCGCGCCTGTGCGTTTGAGATTGGGATTCATAACAGTACATTGGCCATGACCATTGCGCTCACGATTTTATCGAGTACCACCATCGCCATGCCAGCCGCTATTTACTCAATCTTCATGTACATTTTTGCTGCCCTCTTCGGCAGTATGTTGAAGCGTTATTCACCCATAACGACTGAAAATAAGATGGCTATAAAAACCGAGTAAAGCGCCATAAATACGGATAAATCGTATGGCTTAAGAAATTAATGTTCTGGCTTTGCATTTATCCGTTACAATACCGCTTTAGAAGAAAATTTAGGTCTCATTCCCGTGAAGTGGTTACAAATACACATTACTGTCGATCAAGAACACGTTGATTTCACTGAAACATTGCTTTTGTCACTCGGAGCAGTCAGTGTCACTTTAGATGATGCAGAAGATCAGGCATTACTTGAACCGCTTCCAGGCGAAACACCGCTTTGGAATAAAGTGATTGTGACTGGAATTTATCAAGAAGATGAGCAAGATCCAATCGATGTTGCCAAACTTGAAGCGTTTTTAAGTGCGCAATTGCCTAATGCACCAATGCGTCATGAACAACTTGAAGATCAAGTCTGGGAACGCGCATGGATGGATTACTATGATCCGATCCAAATTAGCGAGAAGTTCTGGATTGTACCTGAGTGGCTAGATGCACCCGATGCAGATGCAGTCAATATTAAGCTTGATCCGGGCCTAGCTTTTGGAACCGGTAATCATGCCAGTACATTCTTATGCCTGCAATGGTTGGGGCAAAGCGATCTAAAAGACAAGACGGTGATTGATTTTGGTTGTGGTTCAGGCATTTTAGCCGTTGCAGCGCTTTTATTGGGTGCTAAAAAGGTATATGCCACCGATATCGATCCGCAAGCGGTACTTGCAACCAAGCAAAATGCCGAACTCAACGGCGTACTTGATCGTTTGTATGTTGGCTTACCTGAAGAGTTTGATGCAGAATTTAAATCAAAAGAATCTCAAGCTGATGTATTAGTGGCAAACATTCTGGCTAGCCCACTCATGATGCTGGCACCTGAATTTGCAACGCTACTAAAACCTGAAGGCGAATTTGCACTTGCAGGCGTGATCGAAGAACAGGTTGAAGATGTCTCGGCCGTTTACACGCAGTATTTTGATATCTTGCAAATCGAGAAACGCGAAGAAAACTGGTGTCGTATTTCTGGAAAACGCCACGCGTAAGCTTTAGACGAGGCTGGTCTATACATGAGCGCCAAACAAACCCGCTGCCCTCAGTGCAAAACGATTTACCACGTAACGCAAAAACAGCTTACGCTGGCTCAGGGTATGGTTTGTTGCGCAAAGTGTAATTTCACTTTTAATGCCATCACACATTTGTATGTACCAGTAACGCTAGTTGATAAATTTGATGAGCTGCATCATGTTACATCCGCCATACAGCATGACAATGAAAAACCCAATGTGCTTGAGATTTTTCAGCAGAAAATTGAAAACTCCAATATTGACTTATTAACCTATCTCAACAATTTAAAATATTTTCAAAGTATAGACAGCTTAAATTCTCCATTGTTGTATTTATCGAGTGATCGTGACAACTTGCGTCAGCAGCAAATAAAACAACGGAAAAGTAAACACTGGAAATACTATCTAATCTGGTGTGTGATTAACTTAATTTTATTTGGCTTATTATTGTTGCAGATTGTATGGTTTAATCCAGAGCTTGCGACACATTATGAAATCTTGCGTCAACTACGCGCCTTATTTTAATTACTGGTTTCTTTAAAGACTCAGTCCGCTTGCCGACAGCATGTCGGGTGATGACTCATTTACCTGCCTTTGCGCATCATATTTCATCAATTCACCTGCCTGTTCAATCGTGATGCTTATACAATGACTTAATAAATTCGAAGACGATAATGACACTTTTTATATCGAGTTTATTCAATATAAAAAATCATATCAGCTTGAGTACGATTAAATAAATCTATCCAAACCCGATATTTTAATTAGAATTTACGATTGGCAAATTTTAAAATCGTTTTATTCGCTCTAAGTTAGGTATTATAAGGCCTAGATATTCAAAAAAAATACAAAAAATTTAAAAAAAATGCAGTTAATTTGCTCACTTTTGTTTAGACAATGGTATGATACGCGCCACGAAAGCTTAGCCCTACATCGTCCTCGCGATTTACTCACAATAATCATTATTGTCATGCGTGCTTTATCAGAAGATAGTGCGTAGCGTGGCTTTTTTGTTTTTTAAATCGCAGCGGTAACAAATATTAAATTATTGTTACGCTTATTTTTCATACAAATGTGAGGAGTTGTGGCAAGCTAATTGTTTCCAAGTTTTAGAACCACTGTTTTAGGATCTAAAACGGGGTTCAGTAATTTTTAGACCACTTTTATATACTGCTTTACCCAAGCGGTATTTGATTTTCGGATTAACTCGCATGAATAGCAAATCTCCTATTTTTACTGCACAATCTGATGTTGCTCTACGCATCCATGTGGATCGCGCAGTTCGCCATTACTTTGCACAACTGCAAGGTGAGCAACCATCACAAGTTTACGACATGGTGCTGGCAGAAATGGAGAAACCTCTTTTATCTGTTGTTCTAGAATATACGCGTGGTAACCAAACCCGCGCTGCTGAAATTTTAGGGCTCAACCGTGGGACTTTACGTAAAAAGTTAAAAGCTCACGGTTTGATGAGTGAATAATTGATAAAATGCTCACGTTCTCGTGGGCATTTTTTATGCCTATTTGTTTTAATCTGTTTGACTTAAACCGTTGACTTTATCATGACTATTAAACGCGCTTTGATTTCTGTTTCTGACAAAACAGGAATTGTTGAATTTGCTCAGAATCTTGCGAAACTTGGGGTAGAGCTTTTATCTACTGGTGGAACTTACAAGCTACTCAAAGACAATAACATTGCTGTAGTTGAAGTTTCAGAACACACTGGCTTTCCAGAAATGATGGATGGCCGTGTAAAAACACTTCACCCTAAAATTCATGGTGGTATTTTGGCTCGTCGTGGTCTGGACGAAGCCGTAATGCAAGAACACAACATCGATCCGATTGATCTTGTTGTGGTCAACCTCTACCCGTTTGCTGCAACCGTGGCGAAGCCAAACTGTTCTCTTGCAGATGCCATTGAGAATATTGATATTGGCGGCCCAACAATGGTTCGCGCTGCAGCAAAAAATCACGCGTCTGTTGGTATCGTGGTCAATGCCAGCGACTACGCGACAGTGATTGCAGAACTTGAGCAAAGCGGCGCATTATCATACGAGACACGTTTTGATCTTGCAGTTAAAGCATTTGAACATACCGCTCAATACGACGGTATGATCGCGTCTTACCTTGGCGCACGTGTGGGTAAAGAAGAAGGTCAGGCAGATTCATTTGCACGTACCTTTAATACACAGCTTCAAAAAGCGCAAGACTTACGTTACGGTGAAAACCCGCATCAGTCAGCTGCATTTTATATCGACCCGCAAGCCACCGAAGCATCTGTTTCTACGTCGAAGCAACTTCAGGGTAAAGAGCTTTCTTACAACAACATCGCCGATACAGACGCTGCACTTGAATGTGTTAAGTCATTTGCAAAGCCTGCCTGTGTGATTGTTAAACATGCTAACCCATGTGGCGTAGCCGTATCTTTAGATGGCATTAAAGCTGCTTACGATTTGGCATATGCAACCGATACAGAATCTGCATTTGGTGGCATCATTGCTTTTAACCGCGAACTTGATATTGAAACAGCAAAAGCGATTGTAGAGCGTCAGTTTGTTGAAGTAATTATTGCACCTAGTATTGCTGATGGCGTACTTGAGGTTACCGGTGCGAAGAAAAATGTTCGCGTATTGGTATGTGGCGAACTTCCAGCAATTGATGAACGTGCAGCACAACTCGACTACAAGCGTGTAAATGGCGGCCTACTGGTACAAGATCAAGATCTTGGCATGATCAAGGCAGCCGACCTTAAAGTAGTAACTGAGCGCGCACCAACAGAACAAGAAATCGATGATCTGATTTTTGCTTGGAAAGTTGCCAAGTATGTGAAATCAAATGCGATCGTGTATGCAAAAGGCCGTCAAACCATTGGTATTGGTGCAGGTCAGATGAGCCGTGTCAACTCTGCACGTATTGCGGCAATTAAAGCAGAACATGCAGGCCTTGTGGTTGAAGGCGCTGTGATGGCATCGGATGCATTCTTCCCATTCCGTGACGGCATCGATAATGCAGCAAAAGCTGGAATTAAGTGTATTATTCAACCTGGCGGTTCAATGCGTGATGAAGAAGTTATTGCTGCTGCAAACGAACATGGTATTGCCATGGTCTTTACAGGTATGCGCCACTTCCGCCACTAATTAAAACTCATTTAAAGCATAAGAAACTTTCCGGTTCTTTATCTTGACTTACCCTCTCCATGTGAGAGGGTCTTGTACTCAAGCAGCAAGGTAAAGTGAAGGATTTGGTTCTCGACTCATGGAGTATGAACCCAATGAATATTCTCGTTCTCGGTAGCGGTGGTCGTGAGCATGCGTTGGCATGGAAGATCGCTCAAGATCCGCAAGTCACTCAAGTGTTTGTTGCACCCGGTAATGCAGGCACTGCAACCGAAGACAAATGCAAAAATGTTGAACTGGATATTTTAAATAACCCAGCCATCATTGCGTTTGCAAAGGACAATCAGGTTGAGTTGATTATTGTTGGTCCAGAAGCACCATTGGTCAATGGCGTGGTCAATGCATGCCGTGAAGCTGGTTTAAAAATTTGGGGCCCAACACAATATGCCGCACAGCTTGAAGGCTCTAAGGCGTTTGCCAAAGACTTCCTGAAAAAGCATCAGATTCCAACAGCATTCTATGATGTGTTTACTGAAGTAGATGCTGCAAAAGCATATGTAACGCAGCACGGCGCGCCGATTGTGATTAAAGCTGACGGTCTTGCAGCCGGCAAAGGCGTTATCGTCGCGATGACTAATGAGGAAGCCTTTGCAGCCATTGATGACATGCTGGCAGGCAATAAATTTGGTGATGCGGGTTCACGTGTCGTGATTGAAGAGTTTCTCGCAGGCGAAGAAGCTAGTTTCATTTGTATGATCGACGGTCAAAATATTTTACCAATGGCCACTTCTCAAGATCATAAGCGCATTTTTGAAGGTGATCAGGGACCTAATACCGGTGGTATGGGTGCGTATTCCCCTGCGCCTGTGGTTACTCCAGACGTGTTTGATCGTGTCATGAAAGACATTATGCGACCAACGGTTGATGGTATGGCCAAAGACGGTCATGTTTATACTGGTTTCTTATATGCTGGCCTCATGATTGATGAGCAAGGTCAACCACGTGTGATTGAGTTCAACTGCCGCTTTGGCGACCCTGAAACTCAGCCAATCATGATGCGCCTTAAATCATCATTGGTGGATCTTGTGCAAGCAGGTCTTGAGGGTCAGTTGCCAAGTGAAGCCGAGTGGGACGAGCGTAAATCGATTGGTATCGTGCTTGCAGCAGAAGGTTACCCTGAAACTGTACGTAAAGGCGATGTGATTTCAGGTCTTGGCCAGTCGCCAGAAGATACTAAAATCTTTCATGCTGGTACAGACACGACAGCCGATGGTCATATCATCACTGCGGGTGGACGCGTATTATGCGTAACTGCGCTTGGCGATACCGTACTTGAAGCACAAATCAATGCACTTGAAGTATGCGGTCAGGTGACTTTTGCAGGCATGCAATATCGAAGCGATATTGGATACCGCGCGATTGCACGCGAACAAGCCTGATTTTAAAGCTTAAAAAACGCGCATTTTTGCGCGTTTTTTTATTGTTAAGCTGTCTCTCAGGCTAATAACTCTTTTCAGAAAAACTCATATATATTTTTGTTTATATTGTTTTGCGTTCTGATCAAAAAACACTATACTCGCCTACTTTTAAGATTAACTGACTTTATTGCGTTTAACGTTGGATTGGGATGACTGTCATCTACACATCATCATGTACACACAGTATGATATCCGGACGATATTAAAACGCTGTAACTGGGAAAAACCTGATGAAAAAAGTATTGAGTGTTGTTCTTACCTCAAGCATATTGCTTGCGGCTGGTTGTAGCAAAAAAGAGCCTGAGCAAGGCAATGCAGCTGCTGCAGATCAGACTAAAAAGATCGTGCTGGCGTCTACAGGTTCTGATACCGACGTTTGGAAATTTATTGCGACACTACCTGAAACCAAACAAGCAGGTATTAATCTTGAAGTGAAAAACTTCACTGACTACGTGGCAATGAACAAAGCGACGGCAAACAAAGAAATCGATGTCAATGCATTCCAGTCGTATAATTACATGGTCGCTTACAACACCGAAAGCAAAGATAAAGTTGCACCGGTTTCGACAACTTATATCGAACCAATGGGACTTTATTCTGACAAATACAAAAAAATTGATCAGTTCCCAGCAAAAGCAACCATTGCAATTCCAAACGATGCTGCAAATGAAGCACGTGCACTTTCATTGTTGCAAACTGCTGGTTTAATCAAATTAAAAGCAGACTTTAACCCAATTCAGGGCACAACCAACGACGTCATTGAAAATCCGAAACAGATTCAGCTTAAAACCATTCCAATGGCAACAGCTGTTCGTGTAAAAAGCGATGTTGACGGAATTGTGCTAGGCAACACTTTAGCAATGGAAGGCGGCTTGAACGTTCTTAAAGATGCCGTATTTTATGAGCCAGCAGATCAGTCGACTAAACTGTATGTTAACCTTTTGGTGACTGCTGAAGGACGTCAAAACGATCCTGTATTGCAAAAATTAGGTACGCTTTACCATACAGAAGCAGTGAAAAAATTCATTGATGAGAAGTTTGGTGGTACGAAGGTGGATGTTAATAAGCCGATTAGCTACCTTACTGAATCAAAATAGTAATATAATGGTGTAATTGAAACAGGCAAGGTCGACTTGCCTGTTTTTTCTTTTATGTATAGTTTCTGACGACATGATCCAATTTAAAAACATTTCTAAACACTACGAGCTGAAAGGCCAAACGATTCGCGCACTGGATCAGATTAATCTGGATATTCCGGCGGGCAGTATCTTTGGCATTATTGGCTATAGTGGTGCAGGTAAAAGTACCTTAATTCGTTTGATTAATTTGCTCGAACGCCCAACACAGGGACAGGTCATTATCAATCAAAAAGATTTTACCGCCCTGAATGCAGCATCATTACGTCAGGAACGTGCAAATATAGGTATGATCTTTCAGCATTTTAATTTATTGCAAACCAAAACTGTGGCTGCAAATATTGAAATGCCAATGAAGCTCTTGGGTTATAGCAAAGCCGAGCGCGAAAAACGTTTGATGGAGCTACTTGAGTTCATCGATCTGGCACATAAAAAAGATGCCTTTCCAGATGAACTATCGGGTGGTCAAAAACAACGTGTCGGTATTGCACGTGCGCTGGCCAATCACCCTAAAATCTTGCTTTGTGACGAAGCCACCTCCGCGCTCGATCCACAGACCACCAAATCCGTACTGGCATTGCTCAAAAAGATCAATCAGGAGCAAGGCATCACAATTGTGATGGTCACTCACGAAATGGACGTGATTGAGTCTATTTGTGACCATGTGGCCGTAATGGAATCTGGTCATGTGATTGAAACCGGACCGACCGTGGAAATTTTCAGCCGTCCACAGCACCCAACGACAAAAACCTTTATCCAGACCGTGTTGCAACAACATTTACCGGTCAATATTTTAAACAAGCTCGAACATCAGCATCATCACAGTATTTATCGACTACAGTTTTTAGGCAAATCAGCCCAAGAACCTGTGATTCAATCGATGATCAAGCAGTTTGATATCAGTCTGAATATCTTGTTTGCCAATATGACCGAAATTGATGGCACGGTGATTGGGCAAATGTTTGTTCAATTACTTGGTGACGACACCCTTATCCAGCAAGCGATCGAGTTTTTAGAGCGTCATGGTGTCAGTGTCAATCAAAGTGGAGAACAAGTATGAGAGACGTAATTGTGCAATGGCTGACCGAATTGACACAACCGTTCTGGAACAGTTCACTTTCGATTGATCAGTTTGTCACAGCGCTTCAAGAAACCTTTCACATGGTGTGCTTCTCGCTGCTGTTTGGTGGCATCTGGGGATTTATCCAAGGAATTGTGCTGTTGGTGACACGACCAAACGGTATTTTACCTAACCGATTTATTTATCACTTGCTCAATCCAATTGTAAACGCCCTGCGCTCACTGCCATTTATCATTTTGTTGATTGCCGTGATTCCTTTGACTAAATTCTTAGTGGGAAGTTCAATTGGAACATGGGCCGCAATTGTTCCCTTGACTATTTATATTGGTCCTTATATGGGCCGATTGATTGAAACCTCCTTGCTTGAAGTCAACGAAGGTATTATTGAGTCTGCGCAAGCCATGGGCGCCTCTCCGTTTCAAATCATTTTCAAGTTTATTTTGCCAGAAGCACGTAGCTCACTCATTTTAAACTTAACCACAGCCACCATTAGTCTAATTGGTGCAACGGCAATGGCCGGTGCAGTAGGTGCTGGCGGAATTGGTGACTTGGCGATTTCATACGGTTACCAACGCTTCGATACCAGTGTGGTAATTCTTACGGTCATCATCTTATTATTGCTGGTGCAGTTTATTCAAATGCTGGGCGACTGGCTCTCTAAACTTCGCTAGATTGCTGCCCTCTTCGGAGGGTTTTTTTATATCTGAAGCAGTATTTTTTCGTATCTACTGGTGCTGCACTACGCAGATCGTGATTAAATAAAAACAGTACATACCATTTGATCAGGTTATCCGTCATGCGTTATCAAATTGATTATATTGATGTAAAAAACAGCCTTAAAAATTATATCTGGATTATTCAAGACACCCATACTTCAGAAATTGTGGTGATCGATCCAACAGAAGCAAAGCCTGTTCAGGACTATTGCCAATTACATCAGCTCAAGCTTGCGCAAATCTGGCTAACACATTGGCATAAAGATCATATTGGCGGTGTGCCAGACTTGATCGAAGGTACACAAATTCCTGTATTTGGCCCGCGTGAAGAGCTCAGTAAAATTCATTTGATTTCAAATGCACTGCAACATGATGATCAATTTAAGTTTCATGACTTGCATGTAGAAGTTGTTGCAACGCCTGGTCATACCTTAGGGCATATTGTCTATTTTGTTGAAGCATTACGCAGTGTATTTTGCGGTGATACCTTGTTTGCGATGGGCTGTGGACGTGTATTTGAAGGCACCTTTGAACAGATGTATCATTCACTTAACCGACTAGCTGCACTACCAACAGATACCCAAGTGTATTGTACTCATGAATACACCTTGTCTAACGCCGAATTTGCCCTGACCATCGAACCCGACAATCTTGCACTACAAGAGCGTTATGAACAGGTAAAGCAGTTGCGAGAACAAAATATCATCACCTTACCATCCAGTATTGAACTTGAACTGGCGACCAATCCATTTTTACGTACCGAAAGCGTTGAAGAGTTTGCTCGAATTCGTACGCTTAAAGATAATTTTTGACACACTAAGACTAAAGTTACATATTTATTTACAACTCATCATAAACACAATATGTAACTTTAGAAAAACAAATTATTTAAAATATTATTTTTAAATTCAATAGATTAAGATAAAAACTAAGACTTAAAACCAATTTATTGAGTCAATTTAAATGATCTACTGCTGATTAAATAAACAATATTAATCAGTTGAAAAATATTTAAACAGTTTAGCCCTTTAAAAACTTAATCAAAACCCTTATTAATTTAAATATCAGCGTTACATGAGAAGGAATTTTGAAGTGAAGAAAGTTGTTAAAGCAAAAAATTTAATTGCATTTCGTATTTGGTTAGAAAAGTTAGGTTATTCGGTTAAAAACCTAGCCGATGGCAAGGGTTTTACATTTAGCTTTAAAAAGGAATATGGGCTAGTGACTTGTGATTTATCGGGTAACTCTTTGGCAGTTCAGCTCGGCGAAGAGTTTGAGGATCATCTAAAAGCGTAAATGACAGATGTGTTGATTCTATAAATTTTTCTAATCATTTTATAGTTTTGAAGAATTCTAAGCCCCATGTGCCGTAACGCGCACATGGGGCTTTCTTGTTTTATATGTGTTTTATCAATAATTGTGCTGAATATATACTGAGGGATCTCTTGTATTATTTATTAGCATGGTGTATAAAAAATACTCAATACAATAAATTACAATATAAAGGTGGGGGCACATGAGAACATTAGAATTTGCTTTAGTTTCATCTACCGTATTTACGTTGATTATTATGGTTTATTTGTTTGGGCAACTGGCTTACAAATAATCCGCTATAAAGCTGAAAACGAACGATTAAAAAACCGATCATTTATGATCGGTTTTTTAATTTGATTCAATATGCTGTTAATGCATTGGCGGTCTATTTTTATTGAGTCATCAATCCCATAAAAATCGCGATAAAAATCATTAGCCCGACCCAGCGATTGTGTCGAAATGCCCAGAAGCACCATTGTGGATCTTTGGTTCTGGTTTTGGTCCATTGATAAATAAAATCGGCAGCGACAATCAGCAATCCAATGATGCCCCACGGAAAAAGTAGGTCTTTCATGAATAAAGCCAGACCAATCAAAACTAAACTACTGATCTGTAATAAAGAAATAATGACGATATCGTATCGACCAAATAAAATCGCGGTCGATTTCACACCAATTTTCAGATCATATTCGCGATCGGTAATTGCATATTGTGTATCGTAGGCAACCGTCCATGCCAAATTACCAAAATACAATAACCAACAAACCAGATCTGGTGTTTGGCCTGCAGCAGTGTAAGCCATCGGAATAGACCACGAAAAGGCTGCTCCTAAAAACACTTGCGGTAAGTGTGTATAGCGCTTCATAAAAGGATAAATGAACGCGAGAAACAATGCGCCAAACGACCAGTAAAACGTATTTAATGGCAAAAACAGCAATAGGCAGGCACTTGCAGCGACCAAAACTAAAAACACCCAAATGGCTTCTATCGGCTGAATCACACCCGTTGCCAGCGGACGCGTTTTGGTTCTGGCCACGTGTCCATCTACTTTACGGTCGGCAAAATCATTAATTGCACAGCCTGCTGCGCGCATAAACAATACACCTAAAGACATTAAAAGCAGGATTTTTAAATTGGGTACCCCTGCACTTGCAATCCATAGTGCCCACATGGTGGGCCAAAATACCAGCTCAGTCCCAATAGGCTTATCAAAACGGCACAGATAATAATATGCTGTAAGTCGTTCTCGCCAGGTGATCGATTGTACGGATGCCATATCTATCCTTAAATGCGATGATGTTGTAAGTACGCTTCAAATGAAGGCAGAAAAGTTTCTTGGACAATAAATTTGCAACCGTGCCACGTATAACAGCTTTGCCGAGTCCAGCCCTCATTTAAACGTATGATCCGACGCTCACACTCAGGCGTGGTTCGCTGAAATAAAAATCGGCCGATCGGTTGTTTACCAATATGTTTAAAAATACGGGCTTTTTTTTGCAAGCTTAAAATGGGGAATATACTTTTGGCCTGAACCCATGGCTGTGCTTCACATCCATAGAGTAAGCTTTCACGCACCCAAGCAATATGTGCCGCTGGCATTTTCATCCATTGACTGTCTATACGAGACATCTGCCGATAACGCTCCGATATAGGTTTCACTGAAAAGGCACCATGTGCAAGATCGGTCAATTGCTGGGTCAGTGAGCCTGATGCACATAACCATTTTTTTAATTCTGGCGTTAAATCATCATTGTATCTCTGATTTAATTGGTTTTTCTGCATGTGCAATCCACTACATTCACAAACTATAGTGTAACCGAAATCGGGCAAAGTTAAACGCTTTGAGCAAGGGTGCGATTCGGCTTTGTTATTCTATGTTTATTAATTCTTTTTCATTGTCGCTATTTTGAGTTATCATAGATGCCGTTTAGTGATTAGACCGATTATGGTTAGGCATGATGAACGATAAATTAAAATTTATTCTGCTCTACGGTGGTATTTTCTGGGGCAGTGGCTTTACTTTTCTGATGCTGATTCATCGTTATATTTTTATTGATCCAACTTTACCTGAAGCAAGCCTGATCGGCCTATATATCAGCTTGTGCTTTGTGGCAGGTTTGATCTGGGGTATCTGCGTATATCGCGGTATTGAAAAAAGCATTTCTTAATACGTATAAACGAATTCATTTGGATTGTTGATAACTCAACAAATCGCCAATAAAAAAGCCTGCAACTTGCAGGCTTTTTTATATGAGACGTATTACAAGCTGTAGTACATATCAAATTCAACCGGGTGAGTGGTCGTGTTAAGACGACGTACATCTTCAGTTTTAAGTTCGATATATGCATCAAGCATTTCTTTAGTAAACACGCCGCCTTTTAACAAGAACTCATGGTCAGCTTGAAGCGCTTCAAGTGCCATATCTAGGCTGTGTGCAACTGTAGGAATTTTTGCTTCTTCTTCAGGAGGAAGATCGTACAAGTTCTTATCAGCAGCTTCGCCCGGATGGATCTTGTTTTGAATACCGTCGATACCCGCCATCAACAATGCCGCGAAACCAAGGTACGGGTTCATCATTGGATCTGGGAAACGTGCTTCGATACGCTTGCCTTTCGGACTAGAAACGTAAGGAATACGGATAGAAGCAGAACGGTTACGCGCTGAGTAAGCAAGCATAATCGGTGCTTCATAGTGTGGAACCAAACGCTTATAAGAGTTTGTAGATGGGTTTGTGATTGCATTCAAAGCACGCGCATGCTTGATGATACCACCGATGAAGTACAACGCCATTTCTGAAAGGCCTGCATATTCATCACCAGCAAACAAGTTCTTGCCATCTTTAGAGATTGACATGTGAACGTGCATACCAGAACCGTTATCGCCAACCATTGGTTTAGGCATAAAGGTTGCAGTTTTAGCGTATTGGTGCGCAACGTTGTGAACAGCATATTTAAACTGTTGTACTTCGTCTGCTTTACGAACCATAGTATTGAAGCTTACACCAATTTCTAACTGGCAAGATGCAACTTCGTGGTGGTGTACTTCTACACGACCAGGCCCCATGATTTCTTCGATTTTGTTACACATCTCAGCACGCATATCATGCGAAGAATCTACTGGAGGAACTGGGAAGTAACCGCCTTTTACACGTGGACGGTGGCCAGAGTTACCAGACTCGTAATCTTTACCAGTTGACCATGCAGCTTCTTCAGCAATCAATGTATGGCGCGCGCCAGACATATCGATTTCCCATTTTACTTCGTCAAAAACGAAGAATTCAGGTTCTGGACCAAAGAATGCAGTATCACCGATACCAGTTGATTTTAAATATTCTTCTGCACGACGAGCAATCGAACGTGGATCACGCTCGTAACCTTGACCAGTAGATGGCTCAATAACGTCACAAGTTACAACAACAGTTGGTTCGGCAAAGAACGGATCGATAAAACCAGTTTCTGCATCTGGACGTAAGATCATGTCTGATGCTTCAATGCCTTTCCAACCTGCAATTGAAGAACCGTCGAACATTTTACCGTCTTCAAATGTATCTTCATCAATTGAATCAGCTGGGTAAGTAACGTGCTGCTCTTTCCCTTTTGTATCCGTAAAGCGAAAATCGACCCATTTTGCGCCACTTTCTTGTATGAGTTTAAGGACCTTGTTCGCCATGCTCATTTTGCTCCAATGAAGTATTATTGCACTTGTGAAGTGCGTGTTAGTCGTTGGCAGTTATTAAGCAAATCTCGTACCAACTTTAAAAAACACATCTAATTGTTTGAATTTTAATTCAAATTAGATACGCGTCCAGCTACCTGTTTGAACCATTATACTGTTTGCGTTTTGAATTGCACCATATTCAAACATTTTTGAGGCATGCTTTTCACAAAACCCACAAATAGCATCAAAATAGTGCAATTTTAAATAATTGGCTTAATCCAGTGCATAATTTGCGCGATGCAGTGGTGATGTCGATGCACTTTTTATACACTACGCCAGATTTATTCAATAATTTTGACATCATGACCCGCAGCAAAGCCAATTTTATCGGTATTACCTCTATCATGATCTGGGCATGTATGGTCAGTGGCGTGAAAATGATCACTGAACAGTTGGGTGCTATTTTGGGTGTTGCACTAATTTATAGCATCAGTGCATTGTGTGTGGCGTTTATAGATAAGAAATACTTGTGGCAAACATTGCCTCGACGTTACCTGCTGATCTGTGGCAGTTGCTTCGTACTTTATGAAGTTTTATTTTTGTGCTCAATCGGTTTATCCAAAACACGTGAGGAAGCGCTTATTCTGGCCATGATCAATTATTTATGGCCATGTTTCACCTTGTTTTTGTCATATCTACTCGGACAGCTCAACTTTAAAGCGCCAGCCTTTGCCGGTTTGATCCTTTCTATTTTAGGGCTGCTCTTGATTGTCAATCCGAGCATTGTTTCGGCTGAGGGCTTCATTCAAACACTTTCAAATAATCCACTGGCTTATACACTGGCCTTTTGTGGCGCAATTTTATGGTCCTTGTATTGTGTTTTCACGCCACGTTATGCCCAAGGTAAAAATGGAATCGCCTTATTTTTTTGCCTGACCAGTGTGGCCTTATGGCTGTTATTTTGCCTGAGTGATCAAGCATGGCAAACGCCAAGTATAAGCATGGGCCTCATGATTATTGTGGTTGGCGCTTTGGTTGGAATTGCTTATAAAAACTGGAATCAGAGCTTACAGTTTGGAAATATCCAATTGTTGTTATTGGCTTCTTATTTTACGCCTATTTTGTCGAGTTTAATGAGCAGTCTTATCTTGCATACCTTACCTAGCTGGAGCTTCTGGCTCGGAACGCTCGGTGTTAGCTTCGGTGCAATGTTAAGTTGGAAGTTTAGTACCTCAAACAAAACGCTGTAATCAATTATCTTGATTGTAGTTTTCTATATCTACTCTTAATACCCCTCACCTAAGCCAATGATTGTTGACAGGTTCAATGGATTGTTACTCGCAAACTTTAGAATTTCTGCTAAAGTAGCCACTTCATTTAGTGGTTTTATTTTTAAGTGAAGATCTTAAATAAGTGACCTGAAATGGTCATTTAAAAAGGCTAAATCAATATCTAACTAATTTTCAATAGGTTGCGTTTAAAATGCTACTCATGATCGACAATTACGACTCCTTTACGTATAACATCGTCCAATATTTTGGCGAGTTAAATCAAGACGTTAAAGTGGTTCGCAATGACCAAGTCACTCTTGAGGACATTGAACGATGGCAGCCGAAGTATTTGGTGGTGGGTCCTGGCCCTTGTTCTCCAACTGAAGCAGGAATTTCAATTCCTGCCATTCATCACTTTGCCGGCAAAATTCCATTGCTCGGTGTGTGTTTGGGGCATCAAGCAATTGGACAAGCCTTTGGTGGACAGGTCATTCGCGCGAAAACCGTGATGCATGGTCGTTTGTCGGATATGTATCATTCTGATAAAGGAATCTTTAGCAACCTGCCTTCACCATTTTCTGCGACACGCTATCACTCTTTGGTGATCGAACAGGAGACCTTGCCTGAGTGTCTGGAAGTGACCTGCTGGACCAATCAGAACGATGGTTCAATCGAAGAAATCATGGGTGTAAAGCATAAGACACTGCCTGTAGAAGGTGTGCAGTTCCACCCAGAATCGATTTTGAGCCAGCACGGACACCAAATCTTCAAGAATTTTTTAGAGATTTATGCATAAATGAATATTCAACAAGCATTAAACCACATTACCAAAAACATTCATTTGACTCAGCCGCAAATGGAAGATGTGATGCGTAGCATCATGCAAGGTGAAGCGACAGACGCACAAATTGGTGCGCTGATGATGGGCCTTCGCATGAAAGGTGAAAGCATTGATGAAATTACTGCCGCTGCACGCGTCATGCGTGAACTGGCCATTAAAATTGATGTCAGTGATATCCCACATTTGGTCGATATCGTGGGAACAGGTGGAGATGGTCAAAATCTGTTTAATGTCTCGACTGCTTCAAGTTTCGTCATTGCAGCAGCAGGCGCAACCATTGCCAAACATGGTAACCGTGGTGTATCAAGCAAATCTGGCTCTTCAGATTTGCTTGAACAGGCTGGAATTAATCTTGATTTAGATATGCAGCAAACAGAGCGATGCATCCGTGAAATGGGTGTGGGTTTTCTATTTGCTCCCAATCATCATAAAGCCATGAAATACGCAGTTGCGCCTCGCCGTGAATTGGGCATACGAAGTATTTTTAACCTTCTTGGCCCGCTTACGAATCCGGCTGGGGTAAAGCGCTTTGTGCTTGGGGTATTTTCAGATGAATTGTGCCGTCCGATTGCCGAGGTGATGAGACAACTCGGTGCCGAGCATGTGATGGTGGTGCATTCTAAAGATGGCCTAGATGAAATCAGCCTGGCCTCGGCAACTCATGTGGCTGAACTTAAAAATAATGAAATCACCGAATGGGTTTTAAACCCCGAAGATGTGGGAATTCCCTCACAAACGCTATCGGGTTTGATTGTGGCCGATTCGAGTGAAAGCCTCAAGCTGATTAAAGACGCACTTGGGCGTAACAAATCTGACCTCGGCGAAAAAGCAGCCAATATGATTGCATTAAACGCAGGTGCTGGCATCTATGTTTCTGGCTTAAGTACCAGTTACAAGCAAGGTGTGGCCTTGGCACATGATATTATTTATGGGGGTCAGGCCCTCGAAAAAATGAGTATTTTGTCTGAGTTTACCAAAGCACTCAAACACTATTCGAACACGTGAGGTTATCCAAAATGATTCAAATTCAAAATACCATCTTGGGTAAAATTGTCGATCGCAAACATGAAGAACTTGCGGCGCGTTTACAGCAACGTAGCCTTCAAGATATCGAAGCGCTGGCACAAGCGGCCTCACCTGTGCGTGGCTTTGCACGTGCATTAAATGCTAAGCGCCCTGGCGTGATTGCTGAAATTAAAAAAGCATCACCCTCCAAAGGTGTGATTCGAGCCGACTTTAACCCTGCTGAAATTGCAGCGCAATATGAGCAGGCGGGTGCAGCGTGCTTGTCGGTATTGACCGATGTCGATTTCTTTCAAGGTCATGATGACAATATCGCGATTGCGCGCAACAATTGTCAGCTACCTGCACTGCGTAAAGACTTTTTGGTCGATCCATATAATGTGATTGAAGCACGTGCCCTCCATGCCGACTGTATTTTGCTGATTGTGGCATGCTTGTCTGATCAGCAACTCGAAGAGATGTCAAAAACAGCATTTGAGTACAATCTGGATGTATTGGTTGAAGTACATGACGAAGAAGAACTTGAGCGTGCGCTCAGACTTTCCGAAAAATGTATTCTTGGCGTCAACAATCGTAATTTGAAAACCTTCGATGTAGACTTAAACACCAGTTTACGCTTGAAGCGTTTACTTGATCCGTCACGTTTATTGGTAACCGAAAGTGGTATCGCCACTCCGGCCGATATTGCAATGATGCAGGAACATGATATTCATGCGTTCTTGGTGGGTGAAAGTTTTATGAAACAACCTCGACCTGATCAGGCCTTTACTGCATTGTTTGGCCACCCTGCTACGATTTAAAACGAGTCCTATGAGTAATAAAGATTCTGCGCTGTCTAAAGAACAGCAAAAATTATTAAAGCAGTTTAAAAAGCAGATCAGTCAGCCGCATTCACATGCCATTGAAAATCGTAGTGAGCATGCAACAAACAGTGCCGATCAGCCAGTGGATCGTGAGGCTGAAGAGCTAGATTTGTTTAAAAAAGCGCTGCAAGGTGTCAAGCCGATTGATCATGGTAATGTTGCAGATATCAAACCCAAGCGCAGCAAAAAAGTAGATGCTCAGATTTTAGCAAAACGGGCGGCGGCTGAAGGTGCGATCGAAAGTGAACTCGCTGAGCTTTCAGATACGCAGGCGGCATTAAATCCTGTCGCAAGCCAAGCCAGTTTGAGTTATCGCATTGCGACGCTACAGCATAAAGTCTTTGAAGACCTAAAAGCTGGAAAAATGCGCTGGTTTGAAGCAGTCGATCTGCACGGCTGTACTGTTGAACAAGCGCGTGCTGCGGTCTTGCAAATTATTCAGATGGCCAAGACCGAAAACCAAAACGTGATTAAGATCGTGCATGGTAAAGGGCCAGAAGCCATTTTGAAGACTTACGTGAATGGTTGGCTGCGCCAGCACCGTGATGTTCTGGCTTTTGTGAGTGCCCCAGAAAATCAGGGGGGTACAGGCGCTGTTTTGGTCTTGCTCAAACGTGCTGAGAAAAATCCAAAATATGAAACCAAGAAATGATGCGACAGCATCATTTCTTTTGATCGAAGATTTGAAGTAGCTCTGCCACTACCGAAACGGCGATGATGGCAGGTTGCTTCGAACTAATGCCTGTAATACCAATTGGACAGACCAAACGCTGTAATTGGGTCTGCTCATAGCCCCTCGCCTGCATACGTTTTTCAAAAATGGCACGTTTACTTTTAGAGCCAATCATTCCGACATAAGCAAAGCGTGATTGTGAAGATTTAAGCGCTTCCATGCACAACTGCAAATCTTGCTGATGATCATGAGTCAAAATCAGGATTGCACCTTGCGGATCAAACCGCGCAATTTCCGCCTCTGGTACATCAGTACAAACACAATTGACCTGTTTGAGTAAATCTGGCGGAAAAATATTGTCACGGCTATCGACCCATGTCACTTGCACCCCGATTGGTTGTAAACACCGTACGATCGCCTCCCCGACATGTCCTGCACCAAATAATAAAACCTTCATGGCATAGGGTTGAACACACTGTTGCCAGCGCCAACCGGTTTCACCTGTTTCAAAAATAGCGGTAGATGACACCTGTGTTGGAGTCACTTGCCAGGTCGAATACCCATTTTCATGTATTTGCCGCTGGATAAAATGTCCTGATCGCCACGCAGCATAAGCAGATGCCAGCATTGAAGCATGCTCTCGTGGCTGGAATTTTTCAAACAGCAACCACATCACACCGCCACAACACTGCCCCAGCCGTGCACTTAAATTAAAACGTTCGACAAAAAGCGTTCGCTTATCGGTACCTTTCAGCATGGCCTGCGCAATATCGAAGGCCTGAAACTCAAGATGCCCACCACCGATGGTATCGGACTGATAAACCTGATCGTCGCGCAAGCCGAGCAGCATCGTTGCACCCACTTCACGCGGAGTGGATCCGTCAGCACGAACCACGGTCACCAAAACCACGGGCGATGATTCAGCACAACCATGTAGTGAAACGTGTGCCAAATCATGCCACCACTGTAAATGTTGTTGCATGGCTTATTTCAAACGCGGTTGAGGACGTTCTGCAAGCGCTTGACCGCGACCAATTGCAATTGCGCGTAAGATTTCTTCGGCTGTGGCCGGCGCATTAAGTACCAGTGGCGCATCCTTTGGAATGGCCGACTGCACAGCTTGCCGAATGGCACAAAACACTGAAAGCCCGAGCATAAACGGCGGCTCACCGACCGCTTTTGAACGGTAAATGGTATCGGCCTCGTTGCTGTTATCAAACAGTTTCACATGAAATACCGGCGGTATATCCAGACTGGTCGGGATTTTATAGGTTGACGGTGCATGCGTGAACAAACGGCCTGCATGCGGCCCTTGAGGTTGCCAGCACAGCTCTTCTGTGGTCAGCCAGCCCATACCTTGTATAAAGCCACCTTCAATTTGACCAATATCGATTGCAGGATTAATCGAACGACCGACATCATGCAAAATATCTGCACGAAGTACTTTCATTTCGCCAGTTAAAGTATCAATCGCAACTTCGCTCGCCGCTGCCCCGTAGGCATAATAAAAGAATGGCCGGCCTAAATGATTGACCTGATCATAGTGAATTTCAGGCGTTTTATAAAATCCACTGTCCCAGAGTTGTACGCGGGCCATATAAGCACGATGCACCAGTTCATCAAATGGCCAAGACAAACCGCTTTGCGTGCTCACGGTATTATTTTCAAAATGTACAGTCGATGCTTCTGTCTGGCTGATTTCGGCAGCTAACTGGCTTAAGCGCTCACGAATCTTGATACAGGCATTTTGCACAGCTTTACCGTTTAGGTCTGCACCACTCGATGCAGCAGTGGCTGAGGTATTTGGTACACGCGACGTATCGGTGGCAATTAAACGCACTTTTTCAATCGATAGTCCAAGCTCATGTGCAGCGACCTGACGTACTTTGGTATATAAGCCTTGCCCCATCTCAGTACCGCCATGGGTAATGGCCACTGTTCCATCCATGTACACATAAACCAAGGCACCCGCCTGATTGTAATGCACCGCATTGAATGAAATACCAAACATCAGCGGAGTCAATGCCAGACCGCGTTTGATGATGCTGTTGTCACGATTGAACTGCTCAATTTCGGCTTTTCGCTCGAAATAACGACTTGAAACCAGTAGCTCTTCGACAATTTTTGGTGCGACATTGTCTCGCACTTCGGCACCGTAATGCATACGGTCACGGCCTTGCCCCGGTTTTTCCGCAAAAAAATTCTTTTGCCGAATATGTACTGGATCGCAGTTTAAATAGCGGGCAATATCATCGAGGATATTTTCAATCACAAACATGCCCTGCGGGCCACCAAAGCCACGATACGCCGTATTTGAAACGGTATTGGTTTTGCAGCGTAGGTTACGAATTTGCACCGCATTTAAATAATAGGCATTTCCAAGATGACAAATGGCTCGCTCGTTGACTGGGCCAGATAAATCGGCAGAAAAGCCACAGTTGGATGCCAATTGAACTTTAAGACCATGCAACAAACCGTCCTGATCGAAGGCCACCGACCACTCATAGGCAAAACCATGACGTTTGCCGGTTGACGTCATGTCGTCGTCACGGTCTAAACGTAGCTTACACGGACGGCCCGAGTGCTGCGCTGCCAAGGAGGCAATGCAGGCCCACTGCGCCGACTGCGATTCTTTACCACCAAAACCACCACCCATACGGCGTGCTTCAACACTGACCTGATGCATATGTAGGCCCAGTGCATGGCAAATCAACAGTTGCATTTCGGTCGGATGCTGTGTGGAGCAATAAACTTTTAAGCTCTGATCTTCCAAAGGCACTGCATAAGAGATCTGCCCCTCAAGATAAAAATGCTCTTGCCCACCCAAATCGATTGAACCACTTAATTGATGAGGTGCATGCTCAAACGCGGCATCGACCTCACCATGCGAAAACTCGACGGGTGGCAACACCCAAGATTGCTGCTCGATTGCATCTTGAATACTTAAAATAGGGGTTTCTGCGGCGTACTCAATTTTGGCTAAACGTACTGCTTGGCGAGCATGCTGATAGGTATCGGCAGCCACTACAAACAAGGCTTGACCATAAAACTCCACTTCTCCATCGGCAAAAATAGGGTCATCTTTGACAATTGGCCCCCAGTTGTTTTCGATCTGGATGTCTGCTGCGGTATACACTGCGTATACGCCCTGTGCAGCGCGTACAGCCTCTAGGTCAAATGCTGTGATCTTGCCTTTGGCACATTTTGAAAAGCCGACGGCCAAGTGCAAGGTATTTGCAAGTTCGGGCATATCATCGATATACACCGCCTCACCCGTCACGTGCAAATGGGCACTTTCATGCGCAATAGACTGTCCTGCTTTGGCAGAACGCTGACGAGGATTCAGGTCAATTGAATGATTCATCTTTTATGCCTCCACCATCGTAATCAGATTATCGATACGCGTGATCGATTGTGGATGAATATGTTCAACAAAAAAACGTTCTAAACAGTTCTTTGCCACTTGCAAACGATACGCAGCGCTGGCACGCCCGTCATTCAGTGGCTGGTAGTCTTGCTCCATGGCTACTTGTGCCTCACGCAGTAAAGCCATATCAAAAGGCTGACCAAGTAAAACCGCTTCGGTATGAACAGCACGTTTTGGAATCGCCGCCATTCCACCAAAAGCGATTTTGATGGATTGCACCACATGATACTCATCGAGCTCGCAACTGAGTGCAGCACATACAGCAGAAATATCCTGCTCAAAACGCTTGGAAATTTTATATGTGGCCACTTTAAGCGCTGAGTCTTTAGCACGTACAGGCACTAAGATGGCTTCTAAAAATTCGCCTTGTTGAAGGTCAGTTTTTTGATAATCCAGATAAAAGTCTTCTAATGCAATTTCACGTGTTTGCTGGCCACAGCGTAAGCGCAGACGCGTATTTAAAGTCATTAGCACAGGCATGGAATCGCCAATTGGTGAGCCATTGGCAATATTTCCACCCAGCGTACCTGCATTTTTAATGGGCATCGAAGCAAAGCGGCGCTGTAATTCGGCCAGTTCTGGATAAATAGTAGAAATATGAGTTAGGGCATCGGTTAAGGTGACATTTGCACCAATACAGAGCTGACCCTCTTGAAGATTGACATGTTTTAGTGCTTCAACCTGCCCAATATAGAGCATATCGCCCAATTGACGACCTTGTTTGGTCACCCATAGCCCCACATCGGTACTGCCTGCCACTAAACGAGCCTGCGGATATTGCACGCGCAGATCTGCAAATGCATCTAAGCTTTTCGGTGCAAAAAACTGCGCGGACGCATGACGAAACTCAAGTGCCGGTAACTGCTGTAGCTGTTTAAGCACCTCGATAATGTTTTGGCGTGCTAAACGGATGGTTGGGTAATCATAGGCTTTTTGTGCAGCATCCAAAATTGGGCGATAGCCTGTGCAACGGCACAAATTGCCAGATAAATAGTCATGAACAGTCTCTTTAGATGGCGCATTCGGCTCATTTTCATACATGGCCCAAAGCGACATAATAAAGCCCGGCGTACAAAAGCCACACTGTGAGCCATGTAATTCGACCATGGCCTGCTGAACCGGATGTAAGGACTGATCTTCAGACATCGACAACTGTTTTAAATCTTCTACGGTAAATAACGCTTTGCCGTCTAGTGTAGGTAAAAACTGAATACAGGCATTGACGCTACGTAACTGCAACTGCTGATTGACCAACTCACCAATGACCACCGTACATGCACCACAATCGCCCTCGGCACAGCCTTCTTTGGTGCCGGTTTGACGACCCTGTTGAGCCAATCCATGTTCACGTAAAAACTGCAAAACCGTCATGACAGGTGAAACACCTTGGACCTGCTGCGTTTGTCCGCGAAAAAAGAAAGTAATTGGACGTTCCGACATGTTTTATCCTTGAATTTTACATCATGACCTTAAGCATGCTGATAAACAGCAAGTTAAGTGCCATTAAAACGCTATCTTGTTGATCTGAATGGCTTTGAATAATCATTATTTGATTTAGAATATAAACTGAATATCCAAATAAATGACGCCTCAAAACGGCCCGATCTCGATAGAAAAAAAGAAACTGTTATGATCAGGTGTATCACAAAGCGGCCGATAAAACGAGTCGAAAGCGAGGCAAAGCGCTCTGAATTGCACATTTTTTCATGAAAACGCAGCATCTTTTATGCATCGGCACCAGAAGCGTATAAATATAGCGCGACAAGATATGAACATCTGAGCATGTTCTGATACAATGCCGAGCTTGTTTAGTAAAGTTAAGTCAAAACGTCTTATGTCAATGCAGCAATCCTATGCCAATATCCTGACCGCAGTGGGCGAAGACTTAAATCGTCCTGGGCTTAAAGATACGCCAATCCGCGCTGCCAAGGCATTTTCGTTTTTAACCTCGGGCTATGGCAAAAGTTTGGAAGAAGTGACCAACAACGCCGTATTTCCTTCAGATAACCATGAAATGGTTTTGGTTAAAAATATTGAATTCTATTCTTTATGTGAACACCATTTACTGCCATTCTATGGACGTGTGCACATTGCATATCTTCCTGAAGGCCAAGTGCTCGGACTTTCTAAATTTGCGCGCATTACAGAAATGTTTGCTCGACGTCTACAAATTCAGGAGAATTTAACCCAGCAAATCGCACAGGCTGTTGAAGAAGTGACCAAAGCACGTGGTGTGGCGGTGATGATTGATTCAGCGCATATGTGCATGATGATGCGAGGTGTAGGCAAGCAAGAATCGACAACACGGACCGTTTCTTTTATTGGCGATTTTAAAACTGACAAGGAAGCAAGACGCGAATTTTTAAGCGCAGTACCTGAAAGCTATTAATGAGCTGACGTTTGATGTGCGTTGAGTGTCTATCTGAGTCAGTGGTATCTTGGGTTAATACATTAACGAAGAGGTAAAAACGTAGTGAAGGTAGATAATTAATGGAATTTTTTGATTTCTTGATTGGATTTGAAAATTATTTACCTATCCTGATCCAAGAATATGGATTGTGGATTTATGCCATCTTATTTTTGATTATTTTTGCAGAAACTGCTTTTATTTTTATGTTCTTTTTGCCCGGTGACAGTCTGTTGCTGGCGGTGGGTGCCTTGTGTGCCACCACAGCGATTATGAATCTGGGCTTTATTATTTTCTTGTTATTTCTTGCGGCAACCTTGGGCTATATCGTCAATTATCATATTGGACGCCGAATGGGCGTACGTGTTTTTGAAGTCAAATCCCGCTTTATCAAACATGAATATCTGTTAAAAACGCACGATTACTTTCGTCGTCATGGCGCCATCACCATTTTGATCGCGCGCTTTATTCCATTTGCACGTTCATTTGCACCCTTTGCGGCGGGTTCTAGCGGTATGAACTATACCGTGTTTTCAATTTATAACGTGATTGGTGCATTTATCTGGATTGCGATTTTGGTGACGGCAGGTTATTTGCTGGGCCATACCGTGATGATGATTGGTGATATTGACTAATCAATAGTTGCTGCACTTGTACTTTATAGTGCAGCAACATGCTTAACGATTTGCGTTTGCTTGATGCTGAGCATGCAACTGCCACGAACCGTTGGCACTGCGCTGACCCAGTATCTTGAGTACAAGCACCAGACTTAATAAGAGTAATAAGTACCACGATCCGAGCTTGCCCCAGCCCACCATATGCCACGCATCGACCTGACTGGGGTAAAGCCAGATCTTATAAAATGTACTGATGTTCTCTGCTATCCAAATGAGAAAGGCCAGCAAAATCAAGACAGGCAACATCGGCAAATTAAACCGTTTTTGATCGAGCTGAAAGCTTAAACGCGTTTTCCAAAACATGACCACACTGACCGCAAAAAGAACGTAGCGGATATCGGGCACAAAAAATTTGGTCATGAAATTCAAATAAGACAACACCGCTAAACCGATCATCAGGCCAAATGTAGGCAACCTTGTGAAAGATACCGAGTACAAGCGTAGCGAACGTGCAAAAAAACTCCCTACCGCAGAGTACATAAAGCCCGCAAACAGCGGAACCGTCCAGAGCCGGAATACTGCGGGCTGTGGATACTGCCATGAAGCAATTGCAGGATGCGTCAGAAATATCTCCATGACCATCGCCATGAGATGAAATAACGCAATCACACGTACTTCTGCCCACGATTCTAACTTGAGGTAAATCAGGCAGATCTGAATAATAACCGCATAAAACAGCAAATAATCATAACGAAAAAAACCGTAGTACTCCCGACTGCCCATGGGCGCAGTGAGCGCAAATGCAATCAAGAGCAATAAACCAAACAAGGCAGCCGAAGCTGCCTTAAATCCAAATAAACACGTGAGTTTGAGTGGGTACACGAGTGGCTTATCCTAAATATTTCGCGCTATACTCATGTACGGTATCGACAAAAATTTTGGGTTGATCTGGATTGACCCATTGCGTAATACCATGACCAAGATTGGCCACATAGCCAGTTTTTTCACCATTGGCATAGGCATCATCGAGCATGGCTTTCACCGATTTTTGAATACTCTCGGCGTCACCATAAAGTACAGCCGGATCGAGATTACCTTGTAAAGCCACCCGCCCTGCCACGGTTTGACGCGCCACATTTAATGGCGTGGTCCAGTCGAGACCTAAAGCATCTGCGTCAGATGCCACCATTGGCTCAAGCCATTGACCGCCGCCTTTAGTGAATATAATTACCGGAACACGACGACCATCATTTTCACGCTTTAGACCAGCCACGATTTTACGCATGTAATTGAGCGAAAACTCATGGTATTCACGATGTGCCAGAGCGCCGCCCCAACTGTCAAAAATCTGAACTGCCTGTGCACCTGCATCGATTTGAGCATTTAAGTAATCAATTACTGCCACGGCTAGTCGGTCGAGTAAGGCATGCAACACTTCTGGCTGCGCATACATCATGTGTTTGGTGTAACGAAAATCCTTACTTGATCCGCCTTCGACCATATAAGTGGCCAATGTCCAAGGGCTACCAGAAAAACCAATCAAAGGCACTTGCCCGCCCAGTGCCGAACGGATGGTTGATACCGCATTCATGACATAGTCTAAATCGGATGCAGCATTGAAATTTGGCAGTGCCAGCACATCTTGCTCACTACGGATGGTTTTTTTAAATTTTGGCCCCTCACCCGCTTCGAAATAAAGCCCAAGCCCCAACGCATCGGGAATGGTAAGAATATCGGAGAATAAAATTGCGGCATCGAGATCGTAGCGACGCAAAGGTTGTAAAGTCACTTCACAAGCAAATTCGGTATTTTTGCAAAGCGATAAAAAGTCACCCGCCTGAGCGCGTGTTTGACGATATTCTGGTAAATAACGACCTGCCTGACGCATCATCCAGACTGGCGTGGTATCGACGGGCTCCTGCAATAAAGCACGTAGAAAACGATCATTTTTTAAAGCCGTCATTTACTTTCTCAATCTAAATACTTATCTTGATCGCATAATAACAAAAAGAATTGGCCATGAATAAGGGCAAAATCCGAGAAATTATACAAACACTCGGGAAAGCAGGATTTACACAAAACAAATACTGCATCGCCAATTAATTTCTGTAATACTTGCAATGTTTTATACCCTGAAATATGAATAATTCTTAAGGTTGAAGTGCATGTTTGTTCGCTCTTTACTCGCATTGAGTCTAAGCTGCATCATTAGCGGTACAGTTTTCGCGGCTTCAACGGTTGAGCAACCGTTGCATCCTAAAGTCGTTCGTAGTACAGATTTAGTTCAAGATCCGATTGATCCACTTGCTGTAGATGCATCGACCAAATCTAGCAACACAGTCAATTATAAGCCTGTGACTGCTGCGCGTAATGCATCTGCGGCATCGAGCCCGGCTGCTGCTTCGGCACCAGTTGCGGCATCTGCTCCAGATAGCGCATCCATTACAGCGCAAGAAGAAAAAGATCTGAATCAAGCGTCGGCAACGTTACAACGTCTTGAAAGCACAGAAGATAAGCAAGCCGACACAGGTGCAGCTCCTTCAAGCGCACCAGCGGCAAAAACAGCAGCAAGCAGCAAGACTGCTCAGGCACCCGCAAAAGTGACCTGGACGCTAGACAGCCTCAATAATGCCGACTGGTATGAAAATATTGGCCGTGGTCAGTTCCCAGTCTATGCACGCGCGCAAGTCATGCTAAACAATACTCATGCTTCTCCAGGTGCTATTGATGGTACCAGCGGCATGAATACATTAAAGGCATTGTCTTCATTTCAACAAATGAACGGTTTAAAAGCCACAGGCGAACTCACCAAAGAAACGTGGGATGCATTACTGGCCAAACAAAACAAACCGGCTTATGTTGAATACACCCTGACGGAAGATGACTTGAAAGGTCCGTATGCGGCGTCTATTCCGCACGATTACGCACAACAAGCCAAAATGAAAGGTTTGTACTATGTACGTGTGACCGAAATGCTGGGTGAAAAATTCCATATGGATGAAGACTTTTTGAAAAAGTTAAATCCAAAGGCAACCTTTAAAAAGGCCGGCGAAAAAATCATTGTGGCGAATGTGCGCAACGATTTACCAGAAGACATTCACTTGATTATTGCGCACAAAGGCGCACGTCAGTTGTATCTTTTTAATAGCCGCAACCAGATGATTGCCTCTTTCCCTGCAACGATTGGTAGTAGCGATACACCGTCACCAGCAGGTACTTACAAAGTGGTGGGTGTGGCACGCAATCCGTGGTATAGCTACTCGCCAAGTAACTTTGTTCAGGGCAATAACTTAAAGCCACTTTCTTTACCACCAGGCCCGAATGGTCCTGTAGGCAACATCTGGATTGGCTTAAGCAAGAAATCCTTTGGTATTCATGGTACACCTAATCCATCTGCTATTTCTAAAACTGCATCTCACGGATGTATCCGTTTAACCAACTGGGATGCCAACGACTTGGGTAACAAGGTGCGTAGTGGTGTAACTGTTCGTTTCTTAGAATAATTTTGCTTCTTAAAAAAGCCTGCACGTGCAGGCTTTTTTTATTTTCAAGATAAAAACAAATTGTCCTATAATTAATGTATGTTTATACGTTGGCATAATACCGTACTAAATTTAGGACAATTTGTTCTGATTCTATGGTTTTTGGCGATATTCAATCTTGTTAATCTACTCACATGAAAGAACGACAATATTTGGGAGATACCGCATGAATGCTTATCTACATCGCAGTGAAAACCGTGGTCATGTCCAAGCTGGTTGGCTAAATACCTATCACAGCTTTTCATTTGGTAGCTGGTACAACCCGAAATATATGGGAGTTGGGCCACTTCGAGTGATTAATGACGATACCATTGCCGCAAATAACGGATTTGGTACTCATCCACATGACAATATGGAAATTCTGACTTATGTCACGCATGGCCGTTTAACGCATCGCGACAGTATGGGCAACGAAGAGTACATCCATGCGGGTGAATGGCAATTGATGAGTGCAGGTACGGGTGTTCAGCACAGTGAAATCAATAACACGGATGAACCGGTACATTTGTTTCAAATCTGGATTCAACCAAATGTCCGCAATGCCGAGCCGAGTTATCAGCAAATCAAGCTCGACCCGCATGCTGCACCGAATCAGTGGCATTTGATTGTAGGCCCAGATGATACTGCACCGATGTTTATTCGTCAGAATGCTGAGGTTAAAGCTGCGGTACTTGAAGCTGGACAATCACTTGAAATTGCGACCACTAAAAAACATAACTTTGTGCATGTGGTATCGGGTCAAATTATGATTGAAGACCAAATTGTAAAAGCGGGTGATGCGCTGCTGTTTAATGAAAAAACAGCGATTAACGCGCTTGAAGACAGTGAAATGATTTGGTTTGATTTACCCGCTTGATTGAAGTTGGATCTAAAAAACGCTGTTTCGTAAGAAGCAGCGTTTTTTTATAATTAGATTTATTTCTAAGTGGCGTATGTCGCTATGAATTCAAACTTAAGCGACATATTTTGTCGTCTAAGTTTAATTTTAAAGGTGAACTTTGGATTTAAAATATCTCAAAAAATGAATATAAAATCCAATGTGATGATTATTCCCTCCTCACATGGTATTTTCCTGCACCAAACTATTCATATAAGCCACGGCCGCTGTACGGTTTTCCACACAGAGTTTTTCAAAAATATGCTCAAGATGCTTATTTACGGTTCTTGGGCTGAGCTCTAATATCTCGGCAATATCTTTATTGGTTTTACCCAGTGCCAGCCAATGCGAAACTTCCGCTTCACGCTGGGTCAGTTGCGGGCAATATTTTAAAATCTCCTCAACGCCCAAAGCCGGAGCAGACATTTTAATTTGCACCAGATAAGTGGCGTGCCCCACGGGTTGATCATGCCATGGTGTAAGTAAAATAAGTTGCAGTTGATGTGATGCACTAGAATAGGTGCAACTCATTTTCTTTTTATTGTCTTTATCGCGTTTAATTTCGGCAAACCACTGTGTTAAACCAGTTTCAAAGCGTTCACGATCTTGCAAATACTGGTTCAGCAAAATATTGGCTTTTTCAGTGGTCCATGCAATTTTCCCAAGCTGATCGAGTGCCAAAATCGCGACTTCAGTGGCATCAATTACCTGCTTTTGCTGGCGTAAAAGCTGCGCATGCGCCAGATGTGTTTTTACCCGCGCCAGAACTTCTTCAATATTGAGTGGTTTAGTGACATAGTCGACGCCACCCACTTGAAAACCACGGACAATATGTTCAGTTTCAGACAATCCGGTCATAAAAATGACGGGAATAAACTGCGTAATTGGGCTGGCTTTGAGCTGTAAGCAACTTTCAAAACCATCCATATGTGGCATATTGCCATCGAGCAAAATCATATCTGGCTGACAGCGGTGCGCTATTTCAATGGCACTTAAACCATCTGTGGTGACCAATACCTGATAACCCGTCTGATCTAAACTTTCGTGCAATAATCCCAGATTTTCAGGCACATCATCCACAATTAAAATCACCGCCTGATCGTGCGGGCGAAATGGAGAAATCGAAGCAATGTCCTGACTCATCGTGCGTCCTGAAGTAATTGGCGTGCGTGTTTTAAGTCAAATTTTTGCACAGATTGATTCAGTTGTCCCCATAGTTCGTTATATTCTGGAAAATCATGTTGATACTGTTGAACGGCGCGCTGAATACCGCGTATATAGCCCTGCCCAATCAGTTGCTCTAGATGATTCAAAGCCTGATCAAACGTCATCGACTGTGTATGGGTAGGTTGAGGCTCATTTACGACCGCTGTGGTCGTAAATGGCTGAGCAGAAATCGGTTCTGATCTTTGCGCTGCTAGGGAAGCTTGTGTGGTTGAAGCTGTAGACTGATCAATCCATGTAAGCCCCAATTTATCGCCAATTTTATTTAAAAGTAAATTCAGATCGATCGGTTTTAGCATAAAGTCTTCACTTAATACGGCATCTTGCGGATTACCCTCACGCTCATTCACATTCGCCGATATAATCAAGATCGGGACGTTGGTAATATTATTTTGACGTAGTAAATGTGCCGTTTCCCAACCGCCCATCATGGGCATATTTAAATCCATTAAAATAAGATCGGGCTGAAATACTGGCACCTGTCTTAAACAATCGATACCAGATTCTGCCTCCTGAATAATAAAACCAAGTGGGCGTAAAAAATTCGCCACCAAACCTCGATCGACGGCTTCATTATCGACCACTAAAATCCGTTTTTGTTCACCGGTATAGCCCGTGATCTGATTCGATTGTACATTTGAAATAGGATGTACCAGCGCCTTAGAAGGCAAGTACAATTTAACCTTGAAACATGAGCCCTGATTCAGCTCACTTGTTACCGAGAGCTGGCCACCAAGCAAATCGACCAGTAGTTTCACAATCGGCAGCCCAAGCCCGGTTCCGGTAAACCCGCCCTGTACCACATTACTGCCACGCTCGAATGGGTTAAAAATCCGCTCAAGATCTTGTGCTGCAATACCGCATCCGGTGTCTCGAATTTCAAAATAGGCCGTTTGAAAACGATATTCCAGTTTCAAATGGATTTCGCCTTTGGTGGTAAATTTAAGCGCATTCCCCAGCAAATTGATTAAAATTTGTTCCAGTCGTTTTTTATCAGTTCGGACATATTCCGGTAAATGCTCACTCACCTCACAAATAAAATGTAGCCGTTTCTGCTCGATTTGCGGCTGAAACATCTGAATCATTTGTTCGATAAAATGAGGAAAATGTACATCGACCATATTCAGGCTGATCTTACCGGTTTCGATGCGCGATAAATCCAGTAAACCATCGATGAGCGAGGTCAGATGCTGGCCACTTCGACTAATCACACCCAGTGCCGTCTGGCCTTGTGGCGAAAGCTGTTCCTGTTTTTGTAATAACTGGCTGTAACCTAAAATACTGTTGAGTGGTGTTCTGAGTTCATGGCTAATACCCACCACATAACGGCTTTTGGCTTCATTGGCACGCTCGGCCTGAATACGGGCATCGTAAAGATGCTGTGAGGTTTGCTCATGCGCTGCGATTTCTTCTATGAGCAAGCGGGTTTGCTGATGCGTCTCCTGCTCAGCTTTACGGCGGCTTTGATCATTAAGCACCAACCACCATGCCGCAACACTGATCAGTAGAAATAAAATGGTGTAGATTTTTAAAAATAAAGTAAATAACTGCTGGATGGCTTGTTCATTGACTGCTTCCAAATAGGTTTTTTCTTGTAAATACACCAAGCTTAAACACACCGCTAAAATAAGCCCGAGCGAGAGCATTAACAGTAAATATTGGCTCAGGCGAGTATTTAACCGCTGTGACCATGCTTTGGGTAAATAGCGCTCGATCCATGTTTTAAGCTGTACTGTCCAGCGGGCATGCGGCTTACATAAATCATGACAGCGTGCTTCGAGTGAGCAACAGAGTGAGCAAATTGAGTGCTGATAGGCTGGACATACTGCCATATCGGCTACTTCATAATCACGCTCACACACCACGCAAGTGGCCACAGGGGTTGAGGCAATCTGTTCAGGTGGGCGAGCAAGGTAGTATTTGCCACCGGTAAGTAATGCAATGAGCGGCACACAGAGCATAGACGTACCGAGTGCAATAAAACTGGCCAAGCCTTTTGCCGTAAGGCCAAACACTCCCAAATAGCATAGCATTGAGACACATGATGCAATCACCAGCGCACCTACGCCTACCGGGTTGATGTCGTACAAGTAAGCACGTCGAAACTCAATCCCTTTGGGACTTAGTCCAAGCGGTTTGCAAATCATTAGATCTGCCACTACGGCGCCAATCCATGCCAGCGCCAGATTGCTATATAGCCCCAAAATTCGCTCGACCGCATGGATAATTCCCATCTCCATGAGTACCACTGCAATCAGCACATTAAAAATTAGCCACACAATTCGGCCGGGATGGCTGTGTGTTAAACGCGCAAAAAAGTTTGACCACGCCAGCGAGCCCGCATAGGCATTGGTGACATTAATCTTGATTTGCGCCAGACAAACCAGTAACAGCGTGAGTAACAAGGCGATTTGCGGCGATGGAATAAACTGCTGATAAGCCATCCAGTAGAGGTAGGTCGGGTTATCTAATTCAGCAATCGGAACCAGTAATTGATAAGCCAACAGCATGAGCAACATCCCCATGCAAACTTTAAGAAAACCCGCCAAAATCCATGATGGGCCACCCAAAAATACTGCAAGGTGCCACGAACGCTTTGCTTGTTGCTGTTGTGGCAAGAAGCGCAAGTAGTCGGCTTGTTCGCCAATCTGAATCACAAATACGAAAATCAGCGTGCAGGCAGCGCCAAAATAATACAGGTTAAAATCGCTTGAGGCCGATACTGCACCGGTAAAATGAATGCTGTCACTGAGCAAATGTGGCTGTTTCCAAAGCACCACGATCCACGGTAGCACCAACAAGATCAGCCATAACGGCTGAGTATAGGCTTGTACTTTATTGATAAACCCTATGCCTTTCACCACCAAAGGTAAAATGACCAGTGCAGAAATTAAGTAGCCAATACTCAGCGGAATATTCAGTGCCAGTTCCAGCGCCATCGCCATAATGGCTGCTTCAAATGCCAGCAAAATAAAGGTAAAGCTGGCGTAAATCAGTGAAGTGATGGTCGAGCCGATATAACCAAAGCCTGCGCCTCGCGTGAGTAAATCGACATCGACATTATATTTCGCTGCATAGTAACTGATCGGCCAACTGGTCAGAAAAATGATCAGACACACCACAATCGCCGCCCAAATGGCATTGCTAAAACCGTATTGCCACAGCATGGTGGCACCAATGGCTTCCATGGCCAGAAAACTGACCGTCGAGATGGCAGTATTGGTCACTGTCCACGGCGACCATTTGCGTACCGACGCTGGTGCATAGCGCAGCGCAAAATCTTCGATACTCTGGTCGGCCACCCAAAGATTATAGTCACGACGTGTTTTAATCACACGTTGTGGTGCGTGCGGAGTTTTTGAAGAATTTGACATGGCGAGCAATGGCTGGACAGACTTAGGCTATATGGTCACTTTGCCAAATCTTGACGCAGATTGCTATGCTTATTGCATGCGCACGTATACGCAAAATAACGTATTTCCAATTTTGCCCTAACCCGACAGACTCCTCTACATCAAGCAATCCAATATTGCCGTTATTCGTTCTGTGGGGAGATCCAGCTTATGCGCGCATCCGAGCATTCAACTATTGGTACCGTCGACGACGCCGATTCACGTAAAGCCGTGAATGAAACCCTCGAAGATTACACACTGCGCTATGCACCGCATAGTTTTCGCCGCTGGAGCCCTAAGGTGGTGGCCATTACAGCATTGGGCGGCATTGCCTATCTGGCCGACTTTTCAATTGGTGCCAGTATTGGTATGGCCTATGGCACCACCAACGCCGTTTTTTCAATTTTATTTGCAGCACTGATTATCTTTTTAACCGGTATTCCACTGGCCTATTATGCTGCACGTTATAACATTGATCTGGATCTGATCACCCGCGGTGCCGGTTTTGGCTATATTGGTTCAGTGCTGACCAGTATCATTTTTGCCAGCTTTACCTTTATTTTCTTTGCCCTTGAAGGCTCGATCATGGCACAAGGGCTGTTGCTTGGCTTAGGTATTCCGTTATGGCTGGGTTATCTCATCTCTACGGTGATGGTGATTCCACTGGTGATTTATGGCATGAAAGCCCTAAGTACCTTACAGGTCTGGACGACACCGATCTGGCTGATTCTGATGATTGGCCCTGTGGCATATCTGATTCATAAAGAGCCTAATCTAGTGGGTCAATTTGCCAATTACACCGGTGCAGAAGGCTTCGCACCGATGGACATGGCCGCGATCATGCTGGGTGCCGGTGTATGTTTGTCGTTGATTATGCAAATCGGTGAGCAGATTGATTACTTACGCTTTATGCCTGCCAAAACCAAACAAAACAGCAAACAATGGTGGGCAGCCGTGATTTCGGCGGGTCCGGGCTGGGTGATCTTGGGTGCGATTAAACAAATTATCGGGGCATTTTTGGGTTTTTACTTACTGACCAAAGTACCCGGCATTAACTCGACAGAACCTGTACAACAGTTTAATGCCGCATTTCATGACATGCTGCCGGGCTGGTTGGCACTCTCTCTGGCCGTGATTTTAGTGGTGATCTCACAAATCAAGATTAATGTGACCAATGCTTACTCAGGCTCATTGGCATGGACCAGTGCCTATACGCGCGTGACCAAACATTATCCGGGTCGTATCGTGTTTGTGATGGTTAATCTGGTCATTGCTCTGGCACTAATGGAAGGCAACATGTTTGCAGTGCTGGGCAAAATTCTGGGCTTTTATTCTAACTTTGCCATCGCTTGGGTGGTGGTGGTTGCAACCGATATTTCTATCAATAAATATCTCTTAAAGCTTTCTCCAAAAGAGCCAGAATATCGCCGCGATATGCTGCACAATATTAATCCTGTGGGTTTGGTGGCATTTTTGGCCGCAGCAGGACTATCAATTGCTGCATTCTTTGGATTATTTGGCAGCTTTTTGGCTGCTTACTCACCGATCATCGCGCTGGTGGTTGCGTTTGTAATGACGCCATTGATGGGCATTTTGACCAAAGGCAAATACTACATCAAGCAAGCACACGACGGCATTCAAGAGCCTCGTTTCGATGCCGAAGGTACGCCTGTGGCAACCATTTATGAGTGCGTCGTGTGTGATCAGCCATATGAACGTCCAGATGTACTGTTCTCTCGCAAGCATCACGGCACCATTTGTTCACTGTGTAAAACGCTAGATAAATAAATCTCGTGGTGCAAAAAAGTTTCGGGCGGTTAAAAAATTAAACCGCCCGTTTGCTATTTCAATTACTTTAAATAAGATTTGGTTTGTATGGCGAATGTAAGTTATTAAGTAAAACTGCAGCAGTTGATACGATGAGCGCACAAAATTTATGTGTTTTATGTCAAAAAATAGCTTTTGTTAAATAAAAATAATATATGCTTCTGCGTTCAAGATGATTTCTAAAATGGAGATTTTGCTATGTGGACCAAACCAGCTTTTGAAGACATTCGTCTAGGTTTTGAAATCACAATGTATGCTGCTGTCGAGTAATTTGATTGCGCGTCGAAACATCCACAACCTTGTGGATGTTTTTCATTTTAACTTATCAATTTTTAAACATTCATGCTGATAAAAATCTTAGGTTCTGCCGCGGGTGGCGGTTTTCCACAATGGAACTGTAACTGTGAAAACTGTCTTGGTCTTAAACAGGGAACGCTTCAGGCACGTGCGCGTACCCAGTCTTCTATTGCGATTAGCGATAACGGTACAGACTGGATCTTGTGCAATGCATCACCCGATATTGCACAGCAAATTGCCCACAATCCCGAATTGCAGGCGCCAGCATCGGTTCGCCGCGGTACCTCGATCGGTTCGATTATTTTGACCGACAGCCAAATTGATCACACCACCGGTTTGCTCAATCTAAGAGAGGGTTGTCCGCATCAGGTCTGGGCCACGCCTGAAGTACACGAAGATCTCAGCACCGGATTTCCAATTTTTAATATGCTCAAGCATTGGAATGGTGGATTGGTACATCATCCAATTGATATCCAGACTCCGTTTCAGGTGGCTGTATGTCCGTCTATTCGCTTTACGCCAGTGCCTATTTTAAGCAATGCGCCGCCCTACTCGCCATATCGTCACCGACCGCTGCCAGGTCATAATATTGCGCTTTGGATCGAAGATACCCGCACTGGACATTCGCTGTTTTATGCGCCCGGTCTTGGACAAATGGATGAGCAGATTTTAAGCTACATGCAGTGCTCAAACTGTTTGCTGGTTGATGGTACGCTATGGAAAGATCAAGAGCTGGCCTTACTCGGTGTTGGTCACAACACTGGTCAGGATATGGGCCATCTGGCCTTGCAAGAAGAGCGCGGCTTGATTCATTTGCTGGCGCAATTTCCGCAACAGCGCAAAGTGCTGATCCACATCAACAACACCAATCCAATTTTAAATGAACAGTCTGTCGAACACGCAACACTCAAACAGCTTGAGATCGAAGTGAGTTATGACGGCATGCTGATTGAGGTTTAATATGGTTGCATCACTTTTAAGCCCAACCGAGTTTGAGCAAGCACTGCGTGATAAGGGCTGCTACTATCATATTCATCATCCGTATCACATCATGATGAATCAAGGTGAAGCCACCAAAGAACAGATTCAGGGCTGGGTGGCCAACCGGTTTTATTATCAGGTTAATATCCCACTTAAAGATGCCGCCATTATGGCCAACTGCCCCGACCCTGCAACGCGTCGAAAGTGGGTGCAGCGCATTTTGGATCATGATGGACAGCACGATGATCATGGCGGTATTGAAGCATGGTTAAGGTTAGGTGAAGCAGTCGGGCTTAACCGCGACACGATTTTGTCTGAAAAAATGGTGTTGCCAAGTGTACGCTTTGCAGTGGATGCCTATGTCAATTTTGCCCGCCGTGCGTGCTGGCAAGAAGCGGCCTGTAGCTCGCTCACCGAGATGTTTGCACCGGCGATTCACCAGTCACGGCTAGATACATGGCCAAATCATTATCCTTGGATTGATGCTGAAGGCTATGCTTATTTCAAAAGCCGTTTGGGTCAGGCCAATCGTGATGTTGAACATGGTCTGGCACTGGCACTTGAGTATTGCACGACGATTGAGCGTCAGCAGCGTATGCTCAATATTTTACAGTTTAAGCTCGATATCTTATGGACACTGCTCGATGGCATGACCATGGCCTATGTGCTGCATCGTGCGCCGTATCATACGGTCACTCAGGATATCGCATGGCACCAAAAAGGATTATTAACATGAAGGATATCAGCAACCATACCCCTGTGTTTAATCGAGGCTATCGTTTTCAGTGGGAAGAAGCACAGCAAAGTTATGTGATCTTGTATCCCGAAGGTCTGGTGCGTTTAAATGATACAGCCACCCTGATTTTAAAGCAGATTGATGGTTCACGTCGCGTTACGGAGATTATTCAGCTTTTGCAGGCACAGTTTCCAGATGCCGATGGTCTCGATCAGGATGTGATCGACTTTTTACAGCAGGCTGAATCGCGGCAGTGGATTGATCTGTCATGAATATTCCGGTAGTGCCGCAGATCAAGCCGCCATTGTGGTTGCTGGCCGAGCTGACGTATCGTTGTCCATTACAATGTGCCTATTGTTCTAATCCATTGGACTACGCCGCAGTAAAAAATGAACTGAGCACAGCACAATGGAAACAGGTTTTTGATCAGGCACGCGCCTTGGGCAGTGTACAACTTGGATTTTCTGGTGGAGAGCCTTTACTGCGGCCAGATTTACCCGAGCTGATTCAGCATGCCCATCGGTTGGGCTTTTATACCAACCTGATTACGTCAGGAATCGGGTTGACTGAAGACAAAATTGCAGCATTTAGCGAGGCAGGTCTGGATCATATCCAGATCAGTTTTCAGGCCAGTGATCCAGTGCTGAGTGAACTGCTGTCTGGGTCACGTAAAGCCTTCGAACAAAAGCAGCAAATCGCACGTGCGGTGAAAAAGCACCGCTATCCGATGGTGCTCAACTTTGTGATTCATCGCTTTAATATCGAGCAGATCGATCAGATGATTGAATTGAGCCTTGAACTGGGTGCCGATTATGTTGAACTGGCCACTTGCCAGTTTTATGGTTGGGCCAAACTGAATCAGGCCGCTCTTTTGCCGACTTCCACACAGATTGCTTATGTACAATCCAGAGTAAAGGCCTACCGAGCGCAGATCGATCAACAGGGCTTAAAAACCAAGTTGATGCTGGTTGCTCCCGACTTTCATCAAACGCGTCCTAAAAAGTGTATTGGCGGCTGGGGACAAATTTTTATTACCGTCAGCCCTGATGGAACGGTACTGCCCTGTCAGAGCGCCAAAGATCTGCCTTTAGACTTTCCCAATGTTGCCGATCAGTCCCTCAAAACGATTTGGAACGAAGCCTTCGCCTTTAATGCCTTTCGGGGCACTGACTGGATGCAAGAACCATGTCGTTCATGCCCAGACAAAGAAAAGGATTTGGGTGGATGCCGCTGTCAGGCCTACATGATGACACAAAACATGTATGCCACCGATCCCGTATGTAGTAAATCACCTGAGCATTATCAGATCGAGGCCGCTCGTGCAGATGCCGATGAGCAGCAACCAACCACCCAAGATTTGGTATTACGCAACAGTAGAAACTCTAAACTGTTTTTTAAAACAGTTAATCTATCGGATACACCATGATGAAGGTATTTGATGGGCATAACGATGTACTGGCCCGTATGTGGCTCAGTAATGCGCCAGATCCTGTTGCTGCATTTTTAGAGACTGGATTACCCGGACATCTCGATCTTAAACGCTGTCAGGCTAGCCCTTTTGCAGGTGGGCTTTTTGCACTGTTTGTACCACCTTTCGATTACGTACAAAAGCATCATCCTGATAAGCTCAAACATACGCAGCAAACGGCTTTTGATGCAACAGAGATCAGTGACATTATAGAGACTCAGCTCAGTTACATTGAACAGCTTGCCTCGCGCTCTTCAGGGCAAATTCAGATTTGTGGTGATGTGCCTGCTATTCGTAATGCCTTAGAGCAGAATCAATTGGCAGTCGTGATTCATATGGAAGGCGCTGATGTTTTAGATGCCAACTTTGAACGGCTGAATTACTTCTATGCGCGTGGCTTAAGAAGCATTGGGCCACTCTGGAACACGCCCAATCAGTTTGGGCATGGTTTGCAGGCCAACTTTCCACACTCGCCCGATACAGGCGCAGGCTTGACCGAACTCGGCCAAGCACTGATTCAGTACTGCTCAGAACGCCGAATCCTGATTGACGTATCGCACATGAACGAACAGGCCTTTTGGGATACCGCCAAACTGAGTCAGTTACCCCTGATTGCCACGCATTCCAATGCACATCAGCTCTGTCCGCAAGCACGTAATCTGACCGACCATCAGCTTAATGCAATCAAAAAAAGCCGCGGCTGTGTGGGTGTAAATTTTGATACGGCTTTTTTACGATCTGACGGACAGCGTAACAAGGCAACACCGTTAGATATCATTCTGGATCATATCGAGTATTTGATGCAGCATCTGGGCGAAGACCATGTGGCTTTAGGTTCAGATTTCGATGGTGGATTTATTTCGGATCAGCTTCAAGATGTTAGGGGCTTGACTGCCTTACAACAAGCCTTCGAGACGCGTGGTTACTCAAAGGAACTGCAACATAAATTATGTTTAGATAACTGGCTTAATGCTCTCGATCGCGTCTGGCATGATGGCAATTCACAATTAAAATCAACGCAATAAAAAAAGACGGTATAAGTACCGTCTTTTTTTATTGCAAGTGATTATTGTGCAGTGTAACCACCATCAATGAGCACCGCCTGACCCGTCACGCCTGCGGCTTTATCACTACACAGGAAAATCGCGTAATTGGCAATTTCTTCAACAGACAGTAAGCGCTTTTGCGGCACCATTG
This sequence comes from Acinetobacter sp. V89_7, assembly GCF_029967895.1. Classification (NCBI taxonomy): domain Bacteria; kingdom Pseudomonadati; phylum Pseudomonadota; class Gammaproteobacteria; order Moraxellales; family Moraxellaceae; genus Acinetobacter; species Acinetobacter sp. V89_7. The sequence continues at coordinate 307,821 of NZ_JASCAJ010000017.1, read as the reverse complement.
CCAAAATCACATCTTCAAGTGCAGTTGATTCACTTACATTTCGGTTTTTGGCCAGATCGGCAATTTGCCCTCGTACCAGTGGCGTGTCGACATAGCCTGGGCACAAAGCATTTACCGTAATACCCTCTTTGGCAGCTTCCAGCGCAGCGACTTTCGTCAGCCCAATCACGCCATGTTTGGCACTGTTATAGCCCGCTTTACCTGCAAAACCAATCACACCGTTAATAGACGCCATATTGATAATGCGCCCCGATTGCTGCGCTTTCATGATCGGGAAAACATGCTTGATTCCGATAAAAGCACCCGTCAGCATTACCCCAACCAGCTTTTGAAACACATCGGTTGGGAAGTCTTCAATGGCTGCAACATGCTGAAAGCCAGCATTGTTAATTAAGATATCAATGGTTCCAAACTCGCTTTTGGTCTGTTGCAGCGCAGCTTGGAATGCGGCTTCGTCGGTAACGTCACAAGGTGCAGCCAGTGCTTCAAATCCTTCATTTTTAAGCTGTTGCACAGCCTCATCACACTTTTGTACATTGACATCTGATATAACGACTTTTGCACCTTCTTGGGCAAATTTTTTGGCAATTTCCAGCCCTATACCACTGGCAGAACCTGTAATAAACGCAACTTTTGCTTCGAGTTGTTGAGTCACTTGCGCTCTCCTATTTTTCATGCGGTAAGTGGTGTACAACGCATAACGATTGCGCGTGTACACCTTTAATATGAGTTAGACAATACCGAACCATGTGAATGCGGCAATCACCACAAATACGGCCATGGTTTTGATTATCGTGACTGCAAAAATATCTTTATACGATTGCTTATGTGTTAATCCCGTCACGGCCAACAAGGTAATGACAGCGCCATTATGCGGTAACGTATCCATACCACCCGATGCCATGGCTACCACGCGGTGCATCACTTCAGGCGGTATGCCCGCAGCCAAGATCGCAGCGTTGTATTGTTCGGCCATTGCACTGAGCGCAATACTCATACCACCCGATGCTGATCCGGTAATCCCGGCCAGCGTGGTGGTGGTAATCGCGCCATTGACCAATGGATTGGTAAAGGTGTTACTCAAGGCATGGCTAATTAATGCAAAACCCGGCAAGGCTGCAATAATGGCACCGAATCCGTACTCCGATGCGGTATTCATGACCGCAAGTAAAGACCCGCCGATACTGGCATTGACGCCCTCTTTAAACTGACTCACTACGCGTTGATAATCAAACAGAACGGCCGCGATAATCCCGACGATGAGTGCCAGACCAACAGCCCAGATGGCACCAGTTTTTGCAACATCGACCGTGTAATTTGCAAGGCCAATCGCATTGAAATCGAATCCGTTGGGATACCATGTTTTGATGGCACCCGACAAATACTTGTTCATAACTGCAACCAAAATCAGGGGGACAAATGCCAATAATTGACGCCCAGCCGAGCCATTATTTTTAGCATCGACCACGGTGCTCGCCGCCACTAGATCTGCTTGATCAAAACCGGCATAGCCTTCACCTGCTTTTGCAGCCACACGGCGACGCCACTCCAGATAAGCCAAGCCCATGCACAATACAAAAATTGCCCCGATAATGCCCAAGAATGGCGCGGCATAAATATTGGTTCCAAAAAATGTGGTTGGAATTACGTTTTGAATTTGGGGCGTTCCAGGCAATGCATCCATGGTAAACGTAAATGCACCGAGTGCAATGGTCCCCGGAATCAGACGCTTTGGAATATTGGCCTGCTGAAATAACTGATTGGCAAACGGATAAATCGCAAATACTGCCACAAACAAGCTCACACCGCTGTAGGTCAGAATTGCACCGAGTAATACCACCGTCAAAATGGCTTTTTTAGCCCCAATCAAGTTCACAATGGTTTTGGCAATCGACTCTGCAATACCAGACATTTCGACCACTTTTCCGAAAATTGCACCAAGCAAAAATACTAAAAAGTAATCTTTAATAAAATTAACCATTTTGGGCATAAATACGCCCGAATAAAATGGTAAAACATTGGCTGGATTGATCAGCATCACCGCTAATAAGGCACATAGCGGTGCCATTAAAATGACTGAGAAGCCGCGATAGGCTGTATACATCAACAGTCCTAACGATAGCAAAATGACAAATAATTCCCACATATTCTTTTACTCCATTACCAAGAATACATCTCAGGTACAGCCCCCATATCTTGCCTAAACGTGGGTTTTGGCCGACCTCATCCTTGTCTCGACACAATTGCTTAAAATAAAAAAGCAATCATTAAAATATAAAACCGCTTTAATTTTTTAAAATATCAACAAAAAGAAAAAATACAAGAAGATTAATTTTAATTTATTAATGAATAAATTTATATCATTAAAAATCATAGTTTTAATATTATAAAAAACAATATTCCCATTTATTTATAAAACAAATTGTTTATTTTAAAAAACTCATTAATCATTTTAATAAATAAATGTCGCATTATTTTAATATAAATCTATTTCAAAAAATCTTAACGTTTTAGATCCCTTAAAACGGATCAGCACGACACGCTGGTTTTACAAAAATAACCGCATAAAACTTGATAAATTCCATATAATTACATAACAAAAATCAAAAAATCGATCAGGATGACCTCGCATGACCCTCAAGCAACTGAAAGCATTTTTGGTACTCGCAAGAACGTTGAATTACGCCAGTGCCTCAACTGAGCTACATTTGAGTCAGTCTGCATTGAGCTTAAGCATTAAATCTCTCGAAGAAGAACTGGGCGGAAAGCTGTTTAAGCGCAATACCCGACGTGTCGAGCTGACCCAAGAAGGCCTCTCCTTGATTCCATTTGCACGTAAATTGCTGGCCAACTGGGAAGACATGGAAAAAGACGTGAAACAGCGTTTTAAATTACACCGTGGCACACTCAGCATCGCCTCTATGCCCTTTGTGACCCATGCTATTTTGCCTGAGGTGATCAAGATTTTTTCCAGTGAACATCCGAATCTCAGTTTTTCCATTCACGATATTCCCAACGAACGAATTATTGAAAATGTTCTGGATGGTATATTCGAACTGGGTATTTGTTTTGAGCCTGTGATGAACGAACAGCTTGAATTTAAACCACTCTTCGATGAAGACTTTTTGGCACTTGTGCCTAAGCATCATCCGTTGGCTCAGCAAAATAGCGTGCAGTGGCCTGAATTATATGCCTGCCCGTTTGTGACGCTACAACATCCATCGATTGTGCGGCATCTGCTCGAACAAAATGCACAACAACACGGCTTAATTTTAGATTTGAAAGTTGAGTGCCATCAAATCAGTACCCTCTCAAGTTTGGTCGCACTCGATATAGGAGTCAGTGCCATTCCGCGTCATTTTCAAAATTTTATCGATAAAGAACACAATGTCTTGCTTGAAATCGAAAACAGCGATGTGCATCAGGCGGTCGGGATTGTCTATAAAAAAGATGGTGAACTCTCCAATGTCTCGTTACAGTTTATTGAAGCGCTCACACGTTTTTCTTATGCCTCGATTTTAAAAAGCGCCTGATGATGGGCTTTTCATGATGTATCCAGCTTTGTCCTTTGATTTGCGATTGTCGTTATCGTGTTGTCTTTGATTGTTAAATCAGCATCATTAATAAGTTTTCCTCATTAAGCCTTTAAAATTTTCAACTTCTTTAAGCAAGTTGCAAATGCTAAAACTAAAAACAAGGGATTATGAGTAAAGACAATGAATAAAGTTTATTCAAGTGCAGCCGATGCACTTCAGGACATCGTCAAAGATCATCAAACCATTGCAGTTGGTGGTTTTGGTTTATGTGGCATACCAGAAGCATTAATCAATGCGCTCAAAGATACGCAAGTGAAGCACCTCACCTGTATTTCCAACAATGCGGGTGTCGACGATTTTGGCTTGGGGTTATTACTGCAAACCCGTCAAATCAAAAAAATGATTTCTTCGTATGTGGGTGAAAATAAAGAGTTCGAACGTCAGTATCTCAATGGTGAACTTGAGGTCGAACTCACCCCTCAAGGCACGCTGGCCGAAAAATTGCGTGCCGGTGGCTCAGGCATTCCTGCATTTTATACCCAAACCGGCGTCGGTACGCTCATTGCAGAAGGTAAAGAGCAACGTGAATTTGAAGGCAAAACTTATATTTTAGAGCCATCTCTCACTGCCGATATCGCACTGGTGAAAGCCTACAAGGCCGATAAAGCCGGCAACCTAATCTTTCGTAAAACGGCTCGAAACTTCAATCCCGAATGTGCAATGGCTGGCAAAATCACCGTCGCCGAAGTCGAGGAAATTGTCGAGACCGGTACATTAGATCCAGATGACATCCATTTGGCCGGTATTTTTGTCAATCGCGTGGTGCTCAATGCGACCCCGGAAAAGCGGATTGAACAAAAAACCCTAAAAGCACAGGAAGCATAATCATGGCATGGACCCGCGAGCAAATGGCACAACGTGCCGCAAAAGAGTTACAAGACGGATTTTATGTAAATTTAGGCATTGGTTTACCCACTTTGGTGGCCAATTATATTCCAGAAGATGTTGAAGTCTGGTTGCAATCGGAAAATGGCTTACTCGGTATTGGTGAGTTTCCAACAGAAGACAGCGTCGATGCCGATTTAATCAATGCAGGTAAACAAACCGTGACTGCCCGATCCGGCGCAGCGTTTTTTTCGAGCAGTGAATCCTTCGGCATGATTCGAGGTGGTCATGTGAATATCGCTATTCTGGGCGCGATGGAAGTTTCTGAGCAAGGCGATTTAGCGAACTGGATGATTCCCGGCAAAAAAGTCAAAGGTATGGGTGGTGCCATGGATTTGGTGGTCGGTGTACAGCGTGTTGTGGTGCTGATGGAGCACTGCGCAAAAGATGGTTCACCTAAAATTGTGCCAAACTGCAACTTGCCACTCACAGGTCAGCGCGTCGTGCATCGTATTATCACCGATATGGGTGTAATGGATGTAGTCGACGGTGGGATTGAACTGATTGAACTGGCCGACGGCGTTGGCTTCGAAGACATTCAGGCCGCAACAGGTGTAACACTATGCAATACAGCACCCGCTTAAGCAATGTTGCTGATGATAAAAACCAGTTCCATGACGGAATTTTAAAATAAAAAACCGAATCGGCAGCCTTATGCCGATTCGGTGTATCTATCTAAAACGACAAAATGGATGTTGATTATGGATAAACAACCCGCTTTATTGGAGCGTTTTGCGCTAAAAGTCAGTAACTGGTCTGAAAAATGGTTCCCCGATTCCTACATTTTTGCCTTATTGGGCGTGATTATTGTCTCAGTGGCTGCCATTTTTATTGGTGCACCAGTTAAAGATGTGGCTGGTGCTTTTGGAAACGGTTTTTGGAGCCTAATCCCCTTTACGCTGCAAATGACCATGCTGATTATTGTCGGTTATGTGGTGTCGGTGTCGGCACCGGTTAAAAAACTGATTCATAAAATGGCCCGAATTCCACATTCGGGCCGTAGTGCAATTGTGCTGGTCGCGACAGTGAGCTTACTGGTGTCGTTGGTCAACTGGGCGATCAGTACCATTTTGACGGCCTTACTGGTGATTGCACTGGCCAAGCGTAAAGAACTCAATATGGATTATCGCGCTGCTGCGGCGGCTGCAATCATTGGAATGGGCGCCACATGGGCATTGGGAATTAGCTCATCTGCCGCACAGCTTCAAGCCAACAAGGCCAGTCTGCCAGAATCGATTTATAATCTCACCGGCGTTATTCCATTTACCGAAACCATTTTTTTGTGGCAATCTTTAGTCATGACACTGGTACTGGTGATTGTTTCGATCGTGATTGCCTACTGGTCGGCGCCAAAAGGGCAAAACGTCAAAACGATGCAAGATTTCCAGCTTGATTTTGACGAAGATGAACAAGTCGAGGAGAAGTCTAATCGTCCGGGAGACTGGCTCGAAAACTCTCCAATCCTAACCATCTTGGTGGTGGTACTCGGCCTAATCTGGATGGCTCTTGAGTTTTCTAAAAACAATCCGATTATTGCCATTTCCAGCCTGAACACCTACAACTTTATTTTTCTGATGCTCGGCCTTGCTCTGCATCGTACACCACGCAACTTTTTAAATGCCGTGAGTAAAGCTGTACCTGCGGTTTCGGGTGTACTGATTCAATTTCCGCTTTACGGCAGTATTGCCTTTATTATGACTCAAGCAGTGAATGCGCAAGATTTTTCATTGTCGCATTATATTGCCGAATTTTTTGTCTCGATTGCCTCGCATGACACCTTTGCTGTGGTGATGGGAATCTACTCGGCTATTTTGGGATTTTTTGTACCCTCTGGTGGTGGCAAATGGATCATTGAAGCGCCGTATGTCATGCAGGCTGCGATCGACTTAAAGTACCATTTAGGTTGGTCGGTACAAATCTACAATGCAGCCGAGGCCTTACCAAACTTAATCAATCCATTTTTTATGCTGCCCATGTTGGGAATCTTGAAACTCAAAGCCAAAGACGTGATTGGATTTACCGTGACTCAACTGGTGGTACATTTGCCTTTGGTGATGTTTTTACTTTGGATCTTGGGCAAAACCCTGACCTACAGCCCTCCCGTATTTTAAATTTTCATGATGGGTTTGATGGCGATCTGTCAAACCCCAAAAGAAGGAATTGAACATGTCAAAAGTCATCATTGCAGCAGCCACTCGAACCCCGATGGGAAGTTTTCAAGGCAGTCTCTCCGATTTGCAGGCCCCCGATTTAGGTGCCGTGGTTATTCGACGCGTGGTTGAACAGACTCAGCTTCCAGTCGATGATATTAATGAAGTAATGATGGGCTGCGTGCTACCTGCTGGATTAAAGCAAGGCCCTGCACGACAGGCGATGCGTAAAGCCGGACTGCCCGATCATGTGGGTGCAACCACCATTAATAAAGTCTGTGGTTCAGGTATGAAAGCTGCAATGTTTGCAGCCGACGCCATTCAAGCCGGCAGTATTTCGATTGCGGTAGTGGGCGGTATGGAATCGATGACCAATGCGCCATATCTGTTGCCTAAAGCGCGTTCGGGTTATCGTATGGGCCATGGTCAGGTGCTTGATCATATGTTTTTAGATGGTCTTGAAGATGCCTACACTGGCCGCGCGATGGGTTCTTATGCGCAGGAAATGGCCGATCAGAAAAACTACACCCGTGAAGCCATGGATGCCTTTGCCATTCGGTCTTTAACGCGGGCACAAACAGCCATTGCCGAAGGATATTTTGACGCTGAAATTACGCCTGTGACTGTTCAAACACGTAAAGGTGACATCACCGTTGTACATGATGAAAATCCGGGCAATGCCAAAATTGACAAAATACCAAGCTTAAAACCAGCTTTTGCCAAAGATGGAACAGTGACTGCCGCCAATTCTAGTTCAATTAGTGATGGCGCCTCTGCACTGCTGATTGTGTCCGAACAAGAAGCCAAAACGCGTCAGTTGCCTCAATTGGCCGAAATTAAGGGTTACGTCTCGAATTCGCAGCGCCCTGAAGAGTTTACGATCGCACCAGTGGGTGCAATTGAAAAGTTACTGAAAAAAGTCGGTTGGTCGGCTGAGGAAGTCGACCTTTGGGAGATCAATGAAGCTTTTGCGATGGTCACCATGGCAGCCATTGATGCCTTTGCGCTTGATCCTGAAAAAGTCAATATTCATGGTGGTGCCTGCGCCTTGGGGCATCCACTTGGATCTTCCGGCTCACGTATTATTGTGACGCTGATTCATGCACTCAAACGTCTGAACAAGCGTAAAGGCGTTGCGGCGCTGTGTATTGGTGGCGGAGAAGCCACCGCTATTGCCATTGAACTGATTGACTAAATCTCGATACTCGGGAGCTGCCTATCGCATCTCCCGAGTGGTTAAATAATGACATCGGCTATTTAAAAGACAGCGTTTTAAGAAGCCGCGATGATTTCCGCGATCTTTTCATCTGCTTTCAAGGTTTTTCCAGTTTGAGCCAGATGTTGCAGTGTACCAGCTTGATGTGCCGTTACTTGAATCTCCATTTTCATGGCTTCCATAATCGCAATCACCTCACCTTTTGCAACCTGCGCACCTTCTGCAACTTTCCATGTAGTAATGACCCCATTAATCGGTGCAATCACATCATTTGGGCTGCTGCTTTGCTCAACTAGACTTTCACGACTCGGTTGAGACTGGGCTACAAAGCCGCTAAACACGCCCACTGGTAAGCCCACGCGATGTAACTTACCGTCAATTTCCAACATAAAATGCTGTACACCACTTTGACTGCTCAGCGAACTACGCGGTGCAACATCAAAGTTATGCTGAAAGTCCTGTTCAATCCAGCGCGTATGCGCCTGAAAATTTTCAGTGAAATCCGGTTGTGTCAGTACTGCTCGATGAAATGGCAATACCGATGCAACGCCTTCAATTTCAAAAGTCGCAAGTGCTCGTCGGGCGCGCTGCAATGCAATCTCTCGGGTTGGGCCGTATACAATCAGCTTGGCCATCAGTGAGTCGAAATGACTAGACACCAAACTGCCCGAGAGTACACCAGTATCGAGACGCACCCCCAGACCAAAAGGTGCGGTAAATTTTTCGATACGCCCAAAAGCTGGAATAAAGCCGCGCGCCGGATCTTCAGCATTAATTCGAAACTCGATTGCATGACCTTGAGGCTGTGGGGTGTCTTGAATACTTAAAGGCCGACCCAATGCAATCTGGATTTGTTCACAAACCAGATCGATGCCTGAGGTCATTTCCGTGACTGGATGTTCAACCTGTAAGCGGGTGTTTACTTCCAAGAAAGATAATTTGCCATCTCGACTCAGTAAATATTCGACCGTTCCCGCACCCACATATTGTGCAGCTCGGCAAATATTGGTCGATGAGCTAAGAATTTGTTGATGTATATGTTCATCGATAAACGGTGCAGGTGCCTCCTCCACCAGTTTTTGATTGCGTCGCTGTAATGAACAATCACGGGTTCCCACCACCACGACATGACCATGCTGATCGGCGATAATCTGCGCTTCCAGATGACGGGGTTTATCCAGATATTGCTCGACAAAACATTCACCACGACCAAATGCAGCAATGGCTTCACGTACCGCAGACTCATACAACGCTTCAACTTCTTCGAGCTGCCATGCCACTTTCAAACCGCGGCCACCGCCACCAAATGCGGCCTTAATGGCCATAGGTAAGCCATAGGTTTGAGCAAATTCAAGTGCCTCTTGGGCATTGTTTAAGGGCTGAGCTGTACCATGAACCAACGGAGCACCCACCGATGCCGCAATTTTTCTGGCTTCGATCTTGTCGCCTAACTTTTCAATACTTTCTGGCGAAGGCCCAATCCAGATCAGGCCGGCATCTAACACAGCCTGCGCAAATTCGGCACGCTCAGATAAAAAGCCATAGCCGGGATGAATCATGGTGGCCTGCGCATTTTGTGCAATTTCAATCAAACGCGGAATATTCAGGTAAGTCTCTTTGGCGGTAACGCCAGACAGTGCCCATGCCTCATCGGCATATTGAACATGCAAACTGTCAATATCATCATCGGCATACACCGCAATAGATGGAATGTTTAAATCTTTACATGCCTGAATGACACGTACTGCAATCTCACCACGGTTGGCAATTAAAATTTTATGTTGTTTGTCCATTATCTATTTACTCGGCGTCCAAATCTAAAACATGTGTAAATTGGCGAAACTGAATGAAAGCACCCGGCGGAATTTGCGCAACTTTATTCAGATCGTGTGTGGCAACAGCCGCCAATACCGGATAACCGCCAGTCAGAGGGTGATCATTCATAAACAAAACGGGCTGACCATTTGGCGGGATTTGTAAAGCACCTGTACAGGTTCCCTCGCTGGGTAGCTCTTGCTGAATCTGTCGCTTTAATCCATGTGGTGCCTTTAAACGTAATCCCACGCGGTTGCTTTCGTGTGTGACCTGCCATTGCTGCTTAAAAAACTGCTGAATACTTTCCGGTTCAAACCAGTCGGTGCGTGGCCCTAAAACCACATCGATTTCGATAACTTCACCGACTTTCGCTAGCTGCTCTGGTGCCTGCGCATAAAGTTCAACCGCACTTACAGCAGCGTTACCCACACAGATCAGGTCATGTACCTGTAAAGGGGCTGGCCCTAACTCAGCCAAAGTATCGTAACTTGCGCTTCCTAATACGTGTGCAGTGGCAACGCCACCACGCACGGCAAGATAGTTGCGTATTCCAGCCTGTGGTGGATCGATCTGAAGCATGTCTTCTGGATCAAGTGCCAATGCGGTGTAACCAGAAACACGACTACGTACCGCATTTCGATCAATCACCCAAATATTGCTCTGTGCCCCTGTCACAGCAACAACTGTGGGTGCTAATACTTTGAATTTTACTCCACCGTTGAGCACCTCAAGTGCCGCCGCATCTGGGCGATTACCCACAATCTGATTAGCCAAATGATAAGCAGCACGATCTATGGCGCCTGCCGCGCCTACGCCCATGGCAGCGACGTGCTTGCGGCCTTCATCTTGAATCAGGGTTTGCAGGCCTGCCTGTAATACCTCTAAAACATGCGAAAGCTCAGATTGTGCGACATCAGCCGTTTTAAGGTCCACATCATGTACAGCCACATGGGTTGGTCGATGCGTCACATCGATAAAACGGACCTGATCGCCGGGCAGTAATAATGCCGGATGCTCGCGTGTCAGATCCCACATTTTACAGGTGGTTTGCCCAATCAGTTGCCAACCGCCGGGACTATCTTTGGGATAAATCCCAGAATATTCACCTGCCAGTGCCACCGAACCGGATTGGATTTTTTTACGTGGTGAATCCAGTCGCGGTACGCTACCAAAGGGCTGATCTGCACGACTTAAATAACCAAAGCCGGGTGCAAAACCAATAAATGCCACCTGCCACGGCGCTTGAGTATGTCGCTCAATCACTTCTTTTACTGATAAGTTGAGTAGTTCAGCGACATGCGGTAAATCAGGCCCGTCATAGCAAACTTCTATCTCGATATGACGATGATTTGACTGCGTATCGGCACTTGGTTTTTGTGCTTTAATCCAATGGATGAGTGCTCTGGCAGTGATTTGAAGCGGATTGAAATACACTAAAATGGTTGCTGCGGCAGGTACCATTTCACGTATATGCGGATGCGCGGCGTCTCGCAAATGTCGATACAACTGCATGGTGTGTTGTAAATCACCCAGTTCGATTAGAAGACTGTCGCTATTTACAGATAAAAATCGCATCTCGAAGTTCTCCTTATCCTTAGCGCATCCATGCCCGATCTGGCACATCGGTGATCAGCATATGTCCCGGCGCGTGACTGATCGCAAACGGAATTTTTGATTGCATGACAGCAGCTTGTGGCGTCACGCCGCATGCCCAAAAGACCGGAATTTCATCGTTTAATATGCGAGGTGCATCGCCAAAATCTGGACAGTTCAGATCTGAAATTCCCAAGCTTTCTGGGTGGCCAATATGCACTGGCGCCCCATGAACATTGGGCATTTTTGCAGTAATTTGTACGGCCTGACTCACTTGTGATGCTTTAATTGGACGCATAGAGACGACCAGTCGACCTGAAATTCGTCCTGCGGGAACACATTCAATATCGGTGAGGTACATCGGAACATTTCGTTGGTCTTGAATATGACGGACTTCAATGCCGGCCTCTATCAGTGCTGTTTCGAAGGAGAAACTGCATCCAATTAAAAACGTCACCAAGTCGTTGTGCTGATTCCAGATGGATGTGGCATCGTTCACTTCATCGGTACATTGACCGTGTTCCCAAATTCGATATCGCGGAAAGTCGGTGCGGATATCATGGCCAGATTCTTGAATGAGTTTGCTTTGAAACTGGCCAGCTTCGATTACATCAAGTACAGGGCAGCTTTGTGGATTGCGCTGGCTATACAGTAAAAAGTCATAGGCCCATGCCTTGGGAACCGAAATCATGTTGACCTGCGTTAGGCCCGCCGCCAAGCCAGCCGTCGGGAGGTCAAAGCCATTACGAATGTCGTAGCGTGCTTGCTTTGCAGCATAAAGCGCTTCACCATGGGCAAATTGTAGCTGATTCATTTAGGTGCCCTCACAAAATGAGCGGATCTCGATACCCTCTTGAATCAAGGCCTCACGTATGGCTGCTGCCATCGCCAATGCACCCTCTGTATCGCCGTGCAGGCAAATACTCTGTGCATCGATTGGTGTAAATTGACCATCAATTGAGACAACACCTCCCTCTTTGAGCATACTCACAACACGTTGTGCCACAAAGTCGGCATCATGCAGCACCGCGCCAGGCAACCGACGCGATACCAATGATCCATCAGCATTGTACGCACGGTCTGCAAAGGCTTCGGCCACCACCTGAAGGCCTTGCTGCTGGGCATATTTAATCAAGCTTGAACCAGCAAGTGCCACCAACGTCAGGTCTGAATCCATCTTTTTGATTGCATCAATTACGGCTCTGGCCTGCTCCAAATCTGTGGCAATGGTGTTGTACAGCGCGCCATGTGGCTTTACATATTTCACTTCGGTGCCTGCCGCTTTGGCTAAACCTTGCAAGGCCGCAATCTGATACATCACATCAGTCATGAGTTCATCGTAAGAAAGCTGCATATTACGGCGCCCGAAACCGACCAGATCTGGATAAGACACATGTGCCCCGACCGTCACCTGTAACTGTGCTGCCTGTTTCAAGGTATTAAAAATACCCAGCGGATCACCGGCATGGAAACCACAGGCAATATTGGCGCTGCTGACAATGGGTAGAATCTGTGCATCATTCCCCATGCTCCAAGATCCGTAGCTTTCACCTAAATCACTATTCAAATCGATATGCATATGGGAATGTCCTATAGAGTTTTGAGGTAATTAAAAATCGTGTTAAACGATACATAACCCATGTACCACGTAAGCAAGCAGGTCAGTACGCCTAAAACGGTCAGCCACATTGGATAGTTGTAGCCGCCGAGCATATCTTTACGGCATGCGGCAACATATACAAAGATAGTCAGACCAATCGGTAGAACCAGACCATTTAAACCGCCGACAAATACCAATAGGCTCGCTGGCGTTGCGCCAATCAAGACATAGAGCAACAATGCAAGCGCAATAAAAATAATGGTACAAAAGTTACGCTGCTTGAGGTCGAGGTCTTTTTTAAATGCTGTAAAGAACGAAACTGAAGTGTAAGCTGCACCAATTGAGCTACTGATACCAGCTGCCCAAAAAATAAGGCCAAACAGTTTAAATCCGAATTCACCGGCAGCATATTGAAAGGCTTGAGCAGCTGGATTGGCATTGTGCGATGCCAAATCAATGGTTGCGCCACTGACCACTACACCTAAAATTGCCAAGAACAGTACATAGCGCATTACGCCAACCACCACAATGCCTTTGGTTGCAGCACGTGAGACTTCTGCAATGTGCTCAGGACCCACGGCACCTTTATCGAGCAATCGGTGTGCACCCGCATAGCAGATGTAGCCCCCAACTGTTCCGCCTACAATAGTAGTAATACTGGCAAAGTCGACATGGCTTGGCAAAATCGTTTGATGAAATGCATCGGCCATTGGTGGTGCCACAATAAAAGCCACCACGACAATAATCGCGATTTTTAAAATACCCAGAATGATCATGCTCTTATCGACCACCAAACTGGCTTTGCGCGATGCAAAAATCATAATTGCCATAGCACCACTAATGACACCGCCCCATTTGGTATCGAGTCCAAACAAGGCATTTAATCCGAGCGCCGCCCCGGCAATATTACCGATATTGAAAAAGAATCCTCCAAAAATAACCAGCACTGCAAGTACATAGCCACTTCCGGGCAACGCAATATTGGCAATGTCTGGAGCACGCTTTTGTGTTAGTGTGACCACGCGCCAGATATTTTGCTGTACCACATAATCAATAATAATCGAGAGTAAAATACCAAACCCGAATGCAGCGCCCATTTTGACGGTAAATGTTGCAGTTTGGGTAAGAAAACCCGGCCCCATGGCTGATGTTGCCATTAAGAAAATCGAGGCAACAATCGCCCACTGCCGTTCACTAAAAAATGTCTTTTTGTCCATAAAATTTATTCGCTCTTTGCTTAGCCTGAGGAGGAATCACGTTGCCCTGAGCAAGAAACAGATTTTAGTTTCTTCACTAATATTGGCGCTTATTTACTTAAACACAGCAGACAGGATTGGAACAATATTTACACAGTACGAAAGATAAAAAATAACTTATTCATTTATATAGTTTTTTTGACTTAAAAATGATTAATAATCTTTGCTTATCGATATCAATTAGCTACGGTTATATCTAAAAAAATAAATATTAAAAATCAGTACTTTAATGGTGCATACTGCACTTATATGACGCACTTTTTTGCGCTGATCTGGACATATCCAAATGAGTTCATTTAAGAACTCATCTTAATAAATGCAGAGCGGTTAAGCATGTATTTAACGATAATCATCGCCATCAAACTGGTTATTGAGCTTACGCAGTGAGTGCTGTGCAATCTGCTGCGCAATTTTCGACAAACTTTGTTTGACCAGATCATCTTTACCCGCAATATACACACAGGAAAAACGAAATGGCTTTAATACCAACTCAGAGGGCAAAATCTGTAACCGTTTTTCACGTAGTTCGTGAATCACCGATAAATGTGGAATAATCCCAATTCCCATACCTTCTTCGGTCATTTTAATTAAAGTGGCTAAGGAGTAACTGGTAATGGTTTTAGGTTCTTTTAAGCCGTGCTGCATCAGCTGATTTTTTAAATCCATATAGGGATAGGTCATTTTGGGATAAGTCAAAATGGTGCTATTAGACACATCCTTGAGAGTAAGCTGACGCTCTAAAAAGCGTTTGTGGAAACGTGGTGCAATTAAAAAACTGTGTTGAAACTGACATAGTGGTATTTCTACACAATCAAAATTACAGCTTGATTCAAGTAAAAACGCCATATCCAGTTCGCCGGCTTCAACCGCTTGTTTGAGCATGGGGGTAATATTAATCACAATATCGAAAGTTACAGCAGGATACTCTTGTTGCACTTGTTCGATAAAATCGACCAGCCAAGTGTGTACAATCGTTTCTGCAACACCCAAGCGAATGGTGGCCTGAAGTGCCGTTTTTTCAGACAATGCTTTGAGTAACTCATGATTGAGTTGAATATATTTTTCTGCGTAGGCGTAAACGATTTGGCCTTTTTCGGTCAATTGCAAGCTGCGTGATGTCCGCTCTAAAAGCTTGACTCCAAGTTCTTGCTCAAAGGTATTTAAACGCTGAGACACCGCAGGTTGTGTGGTATTAAGTTTAACTGCGGCTTTATTAAAACTATTTAAACGGGCCACCCAATAAAAATTTTCAATACTTTTAAAGTTCATTAGCTAAACCCGTACACCACGATGTGACTCAAGGATTAGCATCATATCTGAATTATCCTGTTCTTTTCTATTTTTAAATGAATTAACACCCGACACGTAAAGCACCCTTTTTAGGTGCTTTATGCTCAAATAACGCTCACAAGGTCGATACTTAATATTGGAGTTGCCCCGGTACCCAATTGGTTCCAGCCAATGGCACACGTGCCATGGCAGCGGCTTCTACTGTTAGGGCAACCAGATCTTCTGGATCGAGGTTATGTAGATGTGATTTACCACAAGCACGCGCCATGGTTTGAGCTTCCAAAACCAATACGCGCAAGTAATTGGCTAAATGTCGACCACCCTCAATTGGATCTAGACGATTAGCAAGTTCTGGATCTTGGGTGGTAATTCCGGCAGGGTCACGGCCATTTTGCCAATCGTCATAATAGCCTGATGCCGAACCGATTTTTTTTAGCTCATCATCAAGGCGTGGATGGTTATCCCCCAAAGCAATCAAGGCAGCAGTACCAATTGCGACTGCATCGGCACCAAGTGCCATCGCTTTTGCCACATCTGCACCAGTGCGGATACCACCAGAGACAATCAGTTGTACTTTACGGTGCATGCCCATTTCCTGTAGAGCCTGAATCGCTTGGGGAATGGCAGATAAAATCGGAATTCCCACATGCTCAATAAACACTTCTTGAGTCGCGGCTGTTCCGCCTTGCATGCCATCGAGTACAATCACATCTGCTCCTGCCTTAACTGCAAGCTTGACATCATAATAAGGACGGCTTGCCCCAATTTTGACATAAATTGGTTTTTCCCAGTCTGTGATCTCGCGGATTTCGGCAATTTTGATGGCCAAATCATCTGGCCCAGTCCAGTCTGGATGTCGGCAGGCGCTTCGTTGATCGACGCCAACAGGCAAAGTGCGCATTCCCGCCACACGCTCTGTCACTTTCATTCCGAGCAGCATACCGCCACCCCCAGGTTTGGCCCCTTGCCCCAAGACAATCTCAATGGCATCGGCTTTACGTAAATCGTCTGGGTTCATACCATAGCGCGATGGCAAGTATTGATATACCAGCGTTTCGGAATGCCCACGCTCTTCGGGGGTCATCCCGCCATCACCTGTGGTAGTAGACGTACCGACCATACTCGCGCCACGGCCTAAAGACTCCTTGGCATTGGCAGATAACGCACCGAAGCTCATTCCTGCAATGGTCACAGGAATTTTCAGATGAATCGGTTTTTTGGCAAAACGTGTGCCTAAAACCACATCGGTACCACATTTTTCTCGATACCCTTCTAGCGGATAACGAGACATACTCGCACCCAGCAATAATAAATCATCAAAATGTGGCAGATGACGTTTGGTACCACCACCGCGAATATCATAGATTCCGGTCGCGGCAGCACGTTGAATTTCCTGAATGGTCAAACGATCAAACGTAGCCGATTCACGTAGTACTGGTTCAAATTGAGTAGCTGATTGTGTCATGGTTATTTCTCCGATCTACGTTTGATCTTAGTAAGCAGATGCATTGTCTACTTTGAAGTTATAAAGTTGGCGGGCTGAGCCATAGCGTTTAAACGAGGTTGGGGATTCGTTAAAACCAGCTTTGGCCAGCAGCTCCGCCAATTCGGCAAGATGTTCAGCACGCATTTCTTTTTCAATGCAGTCTGAACCTAAAGATTTTACGGCTCCTTTCACATAAATACGGGTTTCATAAAGAGAGTCGCCCAGTGCATCACCTGCATCACCACAGACGACCAAACGGCCCGCTTGCCCCATAAAACAGCTCATATGACCGATATTGCCTCCCACGACAATATCTACACCTTTCATAGAAATACCACAGCGTGCGCCTGCATCCCCTTCAATCACCAGCAATCCTCCATGTGCAGTTGCACCCGCAGCCTGAGAGGCATTGCCCTTGATACGCACAGAGCCGGACATCATGTTTTCTGCAACGCCTACCCCAACGTTACCATTTACGACAATATCCGCTTCCTGATTCATGCCTGCACAGTAATATCCTGCATGACCATCGATGGTGACCGAAATCGGAGCTTTAATCCCCACCGCTATATTATGTATACCCGCAGGGTTCTTAACCGTCCAATGTGCAATTTCATTGACCAGATCCTTGCTATGCAATGCCTGATTGAGATCGCGTACGCTATCTAGATTTAAATCGTAAGTATCTTTTAAAAGTGTTTGCTCAATTTTGTCTGCCAATACTGTGCTGTTCATATTGCTGCTCCTGATTTTTTAACCGTTTAACTTATGCCGCTGCGTTCGTTTTGGCTGACGAACGCTCCCATACATACAAGGTGGCTGGTTCGGGTTCCCACACTTTGGCTTGATCGATATTGGGTAAAGAAGCCAATGCCTGATACTCAGAGGCCATCGCAACGTAATCTTCGGTTTCGGCCAGTACAGCAGGTTTGCATGCAATCGGATCGCGAATAACAGCAAAGCCATCACGGGTTCCAATCGCAAAGGTAAAGAAACCATCCAGATCATCGAGTGCGTGATTCAACGCCTGCTCCAGATTATCGCCCTGCTGTAAGCGCCAAGTGAGATAACCTGCTGCAACTTCGGTATCGTTATCTGTTTCAAAGCTAATACCTTCACGCTTTAACTCTTGACGTAAACGTGCATGATTCGATAACGAGCCGTTGTGAACCAGACATAAATCGGCACCTGTTGAAAATGGATGACTTCCCTCCATGGTTACGGCACTTTCAGTGGCCATACGGGTATGTCCGATAATGTGGCTACCTTTCATGTTGGCAAGGCCAAAGCGTTCAGAAATTTCGACAGGTAAACCCATGCCTTTTAAAATTTCAATACTTTGCCCAACACTCATGATTTTTAGTTCAGGGGCAATTTCATCGATTGCCGCACGTACTATTTCTTCATCTGCTTCAACTTTTACGACGGCAGCAGTTGCATTTTGAAACCAGTCAAAACCTGTAGATAATTTAGCTTGAAGCTTTTCTGCAAATCCTTGCCAGTTAAACGTTTCATCTGTAGTTTGCAAGGTTAATTTGACCCAGCCATCTTGCACTTCATCACCATAAATGGCGAAGCCTGCACTATCGGGACCACGACCGGTCATTGCTTTCAACATCGGTTCAAATAGTTTGCCAAGCTGAGATTCAAGCGCAGGATTTTTAAGATATAAACCAACGATTCCACACATAGGATGTCTCCAAAAATTAATTTTTGATCTGTCTGTTGTTTAAGACTTTAGAAAAACTCGGTATAGCGCTGAATTTCCCAGTCGGATACATGGCGGCAGTATTCCACCCACTCCATGCTTTTTTGTTCGATAAACTCGTTCACAATTTCAGATCCCATTTTCTGTGCAAACAGTGGATCTGCTTTGAGTGCATCAATGGCTTCTTTAAGCGACTGCGGTAAGGTTTGAATGCCACGTGCTGCAATTTCTTCAAGCCCAAGGCTATATAGGTTTTCATTACAGGCCGGTGGTGGCATCAGTTCGCGTTCGATTCCGTCAAGTCCTGCTGCAATAATGGCAGCCGACACCAGATAAGGATTACAGCCTGCATCGGGCAAGCGCAGCTCAATACGACCATACGGAATACGCACCATGGCTGAGCGGTTGTTGCCGCCATATGCAATAAAGGCTGGTGCCCATGTCGCGCCAGAGAGTGAACGACCCACCACGAGGCGTTTATAAGAATTTACGGTTGGTGCGCAAAAAGCACAGAGTGCCGGACCATGTTCAAGCAGACCTGCAATAAAGTGGTAGGCCATTTTCGATAGACCCATTCCACTTGGATCACTGGCATCATGAAAAAGATTGCTATTTTTTTCACTGCCGATCGACAAATGAAAATGCATGCCGTTGCCTGCACGCTTCGGGTCAGGTTTTGGCATAAATGAACAAATCATGCCTAAATCGTTGGCAATTTCACCCGCAGCCATACGGAAAAAGGTAAACATATCTGCCGACTTCATGGCATCTGCATAGGTATAGTTGATTTCAAACTGACCGTTGGCATCTTCATGATCGATCTGATAAATATCAAAACCCACAGGAATGAGAGCTTCAGTTAATCGTTCTAAAAATTCGCGCGAACGAGACAAGCCTTTATAGTCATAACAAGGTTTATCCAGATTATCGGAGTCGTCTACCATTTTGAGTTTGCCGTCTTCGCCACGACGAAACAGGCTAAATTCCGGCTCAAGCCCAGTGTTTAATGTCCAGCCTTGAGCTTTTAGACGCTCGACTTGCTGGCGCAGTACATAACGTGAATCATATGGATGCGGCTTTCCATTCACATACCCTTCACAGACCACCCGTCCGTAACCCGGTTGCCAAGGAACTGGAGTTAAAGTAGATAAATCGCCTTTCACCATAAAGTCAGGACCATGGGGTTGCATTCCCATACCAGAAATAGCAAAACCTGCAAATCCGACACCGTCTTTCTCAATTGCTTTTAAGCCCGAAATCGGGACCGACTTGGTTTTGGCAGCACCATGAATATCAACAAATTGCGCCAAAACATATTTTAAATGATGCTGATCAATGACCTTTTGTACTTCTGGACGGTACATCGGTTGACTGGTCAATTCATAGTGATCAAACATCTCCTTCACGGCTTGCTGCAACATAATTGACATACTCCTAATATGGCAAAACTGTATTTGGCTCAAAAAATGCACGTTCGTTTCTTAAATTGTTTAGCTTTCAATACAAGAAACTTTGTTTCCTATAAAGAAAGCAAATCCCTTGCCAACTTTTAAAAATTTCTTTTGTTTTTGTAATAAACGATCATATACGCCATATATTCCCAATAGGAATATATATTTCACCACAAGATTTTTTAAATGTATTACATCTACTTTTTGTTTTGAGTAAAATTCTCAGTTCATTGTCATCAAAATAGTGCAGAGTTGAACCATAATGAGACACACCAAAAACAGCGTGAAGCTGGAACAATATATTGGTATTCAAATTAAACGACATCGTCAGGAACAAGGCCTCAAACTCTCAGAAGTAGCTCAGATTGCAGGGATTAGTCAGGGCATGCTCAGTAAGATTGAAAATGCACAAGTGTCTACGAGCTTGGAAACCTTAAGCCGCCTGTGCGAAGTACTCGGAATTCCAATGTCGACTTTATTTAGTCAATACGATCAGCAAGAAAGTCATGCCATGCTGGTTAAATCTGGAGATGGTATGGAGGTGGTACGCCGCGGTACTGAAAAAGGCCATACTTATCGTTTATTAACGCATTCTAGAGGCCCAAGAAAGAACTTTGAGGCGTATCTGGTGAGTATGGATGATGCCAGTGAAGAATTCCCGACCTTCGCTCATCCAGGCACAGAAATGCTGTATCTGGTCGAGGGAGAGCTGATTTATCGACATGGACAAGAAGTTTTTCATATGCAACCAGGTGATTGCCTGACTTTGGAAGGTGAAATTCCTCATGGACCAGAGAAACTAGTGCAGGTGCCTATTCGTCTTTTGTCTGTAATGAATTATGGAAGCAGCGAAGAGTAATTGCTCTTCATGACCTGAAGCAATCGTATCTTCTATTTCTTCACCACTTTTCTTGTACTTAGATGACACTGGAAATAGAGATACGATCCAATCTTTAATTAATGCGTTCGGTTAAATTTTTGCAGCAGATAAAGACTAAAAATTAGAAAGATTGTAATGATTTCAAATGCTCGATTGAGCGTGACATATTGCAGCATGAAGCTCCCGATTAGCGCTCCCAAGCCAATACTGGCATTAAAAACTGCAACATAGATTGCCGAGGCTGCACTTGCCAAATCATCTGCCTGCTTCAAAACCCAAGTTTGTAAACCTACAAATATGCTTGCAATTGAAACGCCCCACAACGCCAAAAATACGATTGCGATGCTCAAAGTAACGTGATACCCCAAATATCCAAAAGCAAACACACTTCCCGAAATGAATACTAAACTGACCAAGATGATTGTGTGTAAATGTCGATCTATCAACTTTCCAGCAAGGATATTGCCGATTAAACCTGTCAAACCAAAAACAAGAAGAAGTAATGTGATCTGACCCGATTCAAGATGTGCGATTTGGCTCAGAAACGGTTCAATAAATGTAAATGCAGCAAAATGTGACGAAATGATCAGTGCTGTAAGAATAAATAAACGATTTAAAGTCGAATGCTGAAGCACTTTTTTAAAAAAACCAGATACTAAAGGGGCTTGATCTGGAATTTTGGGAACAAAGAATAGAATTAAAATACAAACAATGAAAGATAAAAGACCCAGAAATTCAAACGCCAGCCGCCAGCTACTCAGTTGAGTCAGATAACTCGCCAGAGGTACACCCAAAATACTCGCAACTGAAACACCTGAAAAAATAATTGATGTAGCCAAACCCAATTTATGTTTCGGAACCAGATTGTAAGCGACAGCTCCAATCAAGGCCCAAAAGCTACCGTGCGCAATTGCACCGATAATACGTGCAGAAAAAATCATATTAAATGATGAACTAAAGGCCACGATGATATTGGAAATTGCCAAAATCAGCAGCATGATCATTAAGACCATTTTTCGTGGAAACCGAATGAGCAAAACGATCGAGCATAACGCCGAGATAGCCGCTACCCAACCATATCCTGTCACAATCAGTCCAGTGATGGCTTCGCTTTGATTCAGGTCATGTGCCAAGGCGGAAAGTAAACCTATCGGCGCTAATTCGGTTGTGACAATGGCAAAGCTACTCAAGCTTAAAACAATCAAAGCTATCCATAATTTTAAAGGCATTTATACATCCTCAGCATGTGAAAGCCGAAGTATCTATTTCCATGATTGAAATTTATATAGATAATAATTGAAACTGGTTTTTCATTTTTGGAAAATATATGCATTGGGATGATGTGAAAGTTTTTCTTGCAGTTGCCCGAACAGGCACACTCACCACCGCTGCCGAAAAATTAAATTTGGGTATTGCCACCGTATCGAGGCGTTTGGAGCGCCTAGAGCAAGATATGGCCATGACGCTGTTTACGCGACATCAAACAGGTTATCAACTTACACTCGAAGGTGAAGCCTTACTTGGTAATGCAGAAGCATTCGAAAATGCAGCCCTCAGCCTGACAGAAAGTGGACAAAATTATGCACAAGCACAGGGACTGGTTCGTTTAGCTGTTTCAGAAAATCTGGCCAATGGTTTGGTAATCCCTTCCTTACAGTCTCTTTTTTCTCGCCATCCCGAGTTACGTATTGAAATTAACAGTGGTGTGCAACTCACTAACTTGCATCGTCGAGATGCCGATTTAGCCATCAGAACGATTCAACCTGACGCTGGTAATCTCACCATCAAACGCTTGGGAACACTTCGTTTTGGACTCTATGCTGCCACATCTTACATGAAGTTTATTCAAGACAATGATCTTCAACCTGATCAATATCACTATGTAGGCTGGGCTGATACTCATCAACATTTGTCACTTGCGCACTGGATGAAAGACTTTATACGAAATCAAAACTTTAAGATTGAAACCAATAGTCTTTCCACACAAATTGATGCTGTGAAATCTGGCTTAGGCATTGGTTTGTTGCCAGACTTTATTGCGAATCAATCAGGACTTGTTCAAATCAATGAAAACACCCTAGTTGAACAACCTATCTGGTTAGTGGTGCATAGTAATTTGATTACGGCCAAAAGAATCAGAACTGTAATGGATCATCTGATACAACTTTTTACAGAGCATCCTTCATTTCAGTAGTCAATCAAAACCCTTATTGCATTTACTAACGAAGATTTAGGCAACTTGATTAGGCCTGACATTGAGAAAATTAAGTGCAAAAAACCATCGTGGTATAAGAATTGCTTTAACAAAATGAAATTAATATTCCCTTTAGGAATAAAAAGTTTTTTATTTTCTTTTTGCATTAGGAGTTTCTACCATGCCCTCCGATATACTCAAAAAATTAGGATTGTGTCTATTTATACTGATGCCTGTCGATGTATTTGCTGCCGATACACCTTTTGATGCTGCTTCCACTGTATGGCTCATGGTTTCAGCAATTTTAGTGCTCATTATGTTCATTCCTGGTCTGGCACTGTTTTATAGCGGAATGCTGAGAGCTAAAAACGTACTTTCAATTTTTTCCCAGTTTTTAGCAGTTGCAGGTGTAGTCGGCATTTTATGGATTGCCATTGTATACAGCATCGTGGCGGATACTACCCACATGAGTGAAGGTAGCCTTAATCTCAATAGTTTTGTTGGAGGTTTGGGTAAAGCATTTATGGCAGGAATTACCGATCAAACGCTGGTTGCAGGTGTGCCTGAATATGTTTTATGTATTTTTGGTTTGACCTTTGCCATGATCACACCATGTATTGCCATTGGTGGCTTTGCAGAGCGAATGAAATTTGGTGCTGTGGTATTGTTCGGTGCACTCTGGCTGGTTTTGGTGTATGGACCTTTGGCACATATGGTATGGGGCGGCCCCGGTGCAATTATGCATAACTGGGGTGTACTGGATTTTGCAGGTGGAACCGCTGTACACATCAATTCAGGTGTTGCTGCTCTGGTCGGTGCAATCGTTATTGGGAAACGTCTTGGCTGGCCAACAACCCCAATGCCTCCTCATAATCTGGTATTTACCATGATGGGCGCTGCTTTGCTTTGGGCTGGCTGGTATGGCTTCAATGTTGGTTCAGCACTGGCAGCAAATACCACAGCAGGCCTAGTACTCATGACCACCACCATTGCAACCTGCGGTGGAATTGTGGGCTGGATGATGGTTGAAAAAATAATGACCAAACATGTGACTTCATTGGGTCTTGCATCTGGAGTCATCGCAGGTTTGGTTGGTATTACACCAGCAGCTGCTTATGTTGGCCCTTTTGGTGCAATTGCAGTCGGTTTGATAACCAGTATATGCTGTTTCTTTGCGGTGACGGGGCTCAAACGTAAATTCGGCTTTGATGACGCGTTAGATGTATTTTCACTACATGGCATTGGAGGAATGGTAGGTTGTATTCTGACTGGAATATTTTGTATCCCTGCCCTTGGCGGCAATCAGGATGTAAATCTGTTTAAACAGTTCATCGCGCAAATTGCCAGTATTGGCCTAACAGTTGTGTACTGTGGCGTACTGACTTGGATCATTATGAAAGTCATCGATAAAACCATCGGTTTACGCGCCACATCCGAACAGGAACAACAAGGCCTCGATGTGAGTGAGCACAACGAGCGTGCTTATAATTAATCCATTGAGCAACAAAAAGAGAGCTTATGGCTCTCTTTTTTTAACTTAGACCTTAAATTATTTTGCAAGGTGTTCTGCTTCGTATTCTTTAATGGCTTCTTTGGCAATACGAAAGCTATCGACTGCTGCAGGTACGCCACAATAAATTGCCACCTGTAGTAATACTTCACGAATTTTTTCTTTGGACACACCATTACGCAGCGCACCTTTCACATGCAGTTTTAATTCATGAGGTCGATTCAATGCAGAAATCATGGCTAAATTGATGAGACTTCGTTCTGGTTTAGACAACTCCTCACGTCCCCAGACTGCACCCCAGCAATACTCAGTGACCAACTCTTGTAGCGGTAGATTGAAGTCGTCTGCATGATTGATCGAGTTGTTGACGTATTCTTCACCCAACACCTGTTTGCGAATACTTAAGCCTTTTTCAAATCTGTCATTACTCATTATAACCCTCCAAACAGTGTGTATTTAATTTCAAGATAATCTTCGATGCCGTATTTTGAGCCTTCACGCCCCAAACCAGAATGCTTGATTCCTCCAAAAGGTGCAACTTCATTTGAAATCAGTCCTTTATTGATGCCCACCATACCGTATTCAAGCTGTTCGCTCATCCGCCATGCACGCCCTAAATCACGTGTGTAGCAGTAGGCCGCCAGGCCAAACTCAGTATCATTAGCCATCTGGATCGCTTGCTGCTCGGTATCGAATTTGAAAATTACAGCTAAGGGACCAAAGGTTTCCTGCGTTGCAACCATCATTTCGGAATTGGCATCGGCAATCAGGGTCGGTTCGAAAAATAGCTCGCCTGTAGCGTCGACGTGTCCACCAGTAATTAGCCGACCATCTTTACTCAGTGCATCTTGAATGTGAGATTGTACTTTTTTTACTGCTTGCGCATTGATTAAAGGCCCAATTTCACTGCCTGCTTCTAGCCCATGTCCAATTTTTAAACTTTCGATTCTGATTTTAAATGCCTGAATGAATTTTTCATAAACACCAGATTGAACCAAGAAACGGTTTACACATACGCAGGTTTGTCCTGCATTTCTAAATTTTGCAATGAGTGCCCCTTCAACGGCTGCTTCAATATCAGCATCATCAAAGACAATAAACGGTGCATTGCCGCCCAATTCGAGCGAGACTTTTTTCAGTGTTTTTGCAGATTTTTCCAGTAAGAGTTTACCAATAGGGGTTGAGCCGGTAAAAGTAAACTTACGTACATGATCACTGGCGAAAATGGCATCACCAACCTGAACAGCATCACCTGTAATCACACTGATCATTTCGGCAGGAATTCCTGCCTGTATTGCCAGATCAGCCAGTGCCAAGGCTGTAAATGGTGTTTCAGGTGCAGGTTTGACAATACATGGACAGCCTGCCGCCAATGCGGGGGCCACTTTTCGGGTAATCATGGCAGCCGGAAAATTCCATGGCGTTATTGCAGCCACCACCCCAATCGGCTGTTTGTTTACTACAATTCGTGCATCCGGATAAGGGCTTGGAATCACATCGCCATAGATCCTTTTAGCTTCTTCTGCAAACCATTCTATAAAGCTCGCCGCGTAGCTAATTTCGCCTTTTGCTTCATTAAGAGGTTTACCCTGCTCGGTCGTCAAAATTTCTGCAAGTACATCAAGATTGGCGATAATCAGCTCATACCATTTTTTGAGTAAAACTGATCTTTCCTTGGCGGTTTTTGTTTTCCACGTATTCCATGAAGCATACGCTGCTTCAATTGCACGCTCGGTTTCAGCCCGTCCCATATTCGGAACACATCCAATCATTTCTTGGTTTGCAGGGTTGTAAATTGGCGTTTGCTGACCATTATCGGCATCACACCATTGCCCTGCGACAAGTGCTTTTTGTCGAAATAAAGGCTGTTTTTGAAGATCCATGTTTGCCAATCCCATTCAATCTTTTGAGGTCTAAAACGGCTATAAATGAGATTTATAGCCCACCACTTTAATGGATACCATATCTTACACATATGGTATACCATTTAAATTAAGAAAAAAATTTGAGCCCTGCTGCTCTTAACTAAAAGACTTAGAAATAATAAAACAGAGTCAAGTTGAGTAATCGGTTCGACTTGTTGGCATTATCTCCTTGTGCCAATGAGGCCGTATCACCGCCAATGAATGGATCATTTTTACTGATAATGTATTCAGCAACCAAAGACACCTTCTTATAATCAAATGATGCACCTAAAAAGTGACGTGTTGAATTTTTATAACCGTCTGTATCCTTGATATAACTGGTATAGGTAGCATAAGGCGTAATATTGATACCCTTATAAACGTCTTTAAAGACGTAGCGAGCATCTGCGGTATAAAACTGGCCTTTATTGGCCACATAATATTCGCCATCATAAGATCCCATCACCGAATAATCAGGATGTAACGCATCTTTATTGGTGACATCATTTTGGCCGCCAGTGAAGCTTAAGGCTAGATTTTTGTAATTCAGGCCTGTAAACAACGCCCATGTTTTACGGTTTCCATCTAAACCAGAAGTCTTATTTTCAATATCGGAGTACCAGTAAGAACCACCCACATTCATGCTCATGTCAGGTGAGAGTTTAATATCCTGACTTACGCGCGCAATCCACATATTTTTTTCATTTAACGTTGATTGGGTTGGATCACTGGTTTTGACAAAATTTGCAGTATAACGCGCTGAATCACGGCTATCGCCCGTATAGTGCCCACCATCAGTTGCAAAGTAACCTAAATCAATTTTGGTCGAACCGATTTCATGATGATAATTTGCACCCAGATTATGTGCATCTTCCAATCCCATGGTGTTATTAATCCCACCATAGAGTGAGCTTTCCCAAAAACGACCAATACCAAATGGAACAGGCTGTAATCCTAAGGTTAATGTTTGCTTATCAGTAAAACGATATCCTGCATAAGCATCAACCAATGTCGAGAAATCACACAAGGTACTATACTGATAACAACGGTATTCGGCATGACCAAACCATTGAGGCGAATCATAATCTAGCGCCAATTTAGCCGCATTAAACTGGAGTTTATGATCGTTGTCCGATCCGTAGTTTTTATCCTGATAATTGGCGCGTACATAGCCCGAAATCGTCAGTGCACCCGTATCTGTTTTTGCATCGCCAAACGTGAAGCCTGCAAAGCATGGTAATGCCATTGAGATACTGATCAACCCCACACAACTACTCAAATATTGTCTTTTCATCACTTTTTCCCGCTTTTCATTTTGGCTTAGCATTTTTTGGTCGAGACAGTGTAATCACGTGCTGTTACTTTAGACTGGTTAAATACAAAGTAAACAACAGCGGTTACGATCATGCCTACAATCCATGAGATATCAACGTCTTGTATGACATTGGCCCAGCGCCCTGTAAAAAATGAATTGGTAAGAAATGGAATTTGAACCACAATTCCAACAAAATACGTCACCAGAGTTTTCATGTTGTACTTGCCATACTGACCACCATGTTCATCAAAAATTGAAGCAATGTCGTACTGCATTTTATTGATGTAATAGAAGTCCATCAGGTTAATCACCACCCAAGGCACTAAAATGAAAAGCAAGGCAAAAATAAAGTTAAGAAAGTAGCTGATAAAACTGCTTGATGCCCAAAGTGCCGTACTGGTTGCAAGAATGAGGACAAAAATCGAAAGAATGATTCGTGTCGATTTGGTTGGAATCCATTTACCTGCAAATGTTTGAATTGCGGTAATAAATGAAAGCGAAGCGCCATAGAGATTCATGGCATTGTGACCAATAATGTTGCATAAGAACAAAATCATGAGCACCACGCCAAACCCGCCTGTGGCAGTTTTCACCGCTTCCATAGCATCATTGATGGTAAATAAACTCACCGCAAGCATACCGAAACAAAATGCCACCACAGTACCAAGAGCTGCACCCAGATAGGTATAAATAAACGGCTTAAAAATCCCAATCTCTTTAGGCAAATAGCGCGAGTAATCCGAGGTATATGGCGAGAAACTGATTTGCCAGATCGCACATACACAGAACATTGCAAACCAGCCTTTCAAATTAAAAGAGCCTTTTGCCAATACATCTGCTGTGACATGTGGAATCATGAGAGCAAAGCCAATCAGCAATGCACCGCCCATAAACCATGTTCCGATTTTGTTAAATTTATGAATAAAATGATAACCAATAATCCCGATCAGCGTTGCTGTAATTGCACCAATCACAGTTGCTGTTGGTACCGGAATAGCAGGAATCACGGTATGTAGCGTTTTTCCAGATAAAATAATGTTTGACGTAAAAAAACCCAGATAGATAAAGGTGGTAAAAATGACAACCAGTAAAGCACCATAGCGTCCAAACTGTGCTCGACTTTGAATCATTTGTGGAATACCCACCTGCGGCCCTTGTGCAGAGGTCAGTGCCAAAATGGAGGCACCAAAAAAATGACCGAGAATAATTGCGGTCAATGCACTCATGATATTGAGATGAAATGTTTGCACTGACATCGCACCCGTAATGACAGCTAAAGGTGCAATATTGGTACAAAACCAGAGCGTGAATAAATCTTTCACGTGACCATTACGTTGAGAAGCATCCACATAATCGATACTGTTGCTTTCTATTTCAAACGCTTTGTTTGATGTTGCATTTTGACTCATTTCCTTAGTCTCACTTTTAAGACAACTGACCCAGATGACAATTCCAATCATTCCTGAAAGGAATTTTTTATTCCTTTAATTCAAAGCAATTTTTAGACCATTTTATATACAGATTTTAAAAATTTCTTTGAATGAAAGTGTTCATCTTTACGCTTCCTTTCCAACAGCTAAAAATGGAGATTAAGTTCAATGGAGTTTTCATTGTTTTGTTTTTTAAATATTTTTATTTAAAATAAAACTTAGCCAAACCAATACCAATTTCAGGTTTAGCCTTAGAAAATCCATTTTCTGACATTAATCCCTTTCTTTAATTTACTTGAATAATCAAGTAAATTTACGACATCAAAATCATCCTGATTTGACTCACTACCTCATAACAAAAGGATCATCAATTGGCTGATCTGACATTCGAAGCCAGACAGTTTTTGTGGTGGTGTATTCAAGTGCAGCACTCAAACCACCTTCACGACCGTGGCCTGATAGTCCATAACCACCAAATGGTGCCAGTGGTGAAACAACCCGATAGGTATTGAGCCATACAATCCCCGCACGAATGGCACGGGTCATACGATGCGCCCGATTTAGATTGCTAGTAAACACACCAGACGCCAGCCCGTAAGGCGTACTGTTGGCTTTTTGAATTGCTTCTGCTTCTGTAATGAACGTATCGACCGATAGCACCGGACCGAACAGTTCGGTATGAAGACTTTGTGCATCGGGCACGCCAGTACAATCCAGAATTGTCGGCGGATAGTAATATCCCGCTCCTGCGCACACTTGACCACCAGTGATCAGTTTTGCACCTTGTTCAATTGAATGCTGCACCACTTGCTGAATCTTTTCACGTTGCTTGAGCGTGCACAGTGGGCCGTATTCGGTTTGCATATCATCGGGTAAACCCATCTTGATACGTTGTACACGTTCGGATAAACGCTGCAAAAATTCATCTTTGATACTTGCTTCAATCAAAAGACGCGAACCCGCCACACAGCTTTGGCCTGTTGCAGCAAAAATTGCTGCAATCTGTGCATTTAAGGCGCTATTCATATCTGTATCTGCAAATACGATAAACGGAGATTTACCCCCGAGTTCCAGTGAAACCTTTGCCAGATTTTCTGCACTATTGCGGACAATGTGTTTGGCTGTTTCTGGGCCACCAGTAAATGCAATATGGGCCACTTTAGGATGTGCACTTAATACAGCACCACATTCTGGCCCAAAACCAGTAATTACATTCACCACACCAGCAGGAAAACCAGCCTCATCAATCAATTTAGCAAATTCGAGTAAGGGTGCCGGTGCCTCTTCAGAGGCTTTTAATATAACTGTACAACCTGCCGCAAGCGCTGGTCCGAGTTTAACCGCAGACAAAAACAATTGACTGTTCCACGGTACAATCGCAGCAACCACACCCACTGGCTCACGTACAAGCCATGCCTGCATATCGGGTTTATCGACAGGAATCAAACTGCCTTCGAGTTTATCTGCCAGCCCTGCATAATAGCGATAGTACTCTGCTACGTAAGCAATCTGGCTGGAGGTTTCACGAATAATCTTGCCGGTATCTGTGGTTTCTAAAGCAGCAAGTCGTGGCGCCGCCTGTTCGACCAGTTCGGCAAGTTTATAAAGTAACTTGCCGCGCTGGGTGGCCGTCAACCCCGCCCAACTGGCGTTATAAAATGCTTGTTCGGCTGCATCTACCGCACGATTGACTTCATCTGTTCGTGCTTCTGGCATTTTTGCCCAGATTTCACCTGTAGCCGGATTGATGCTGTCAAATTGCGCAGCACCATTCTCAAACTGACCGTTAATATACAGCTGAAATTTTTGCATGATGGCGATCCAGTTTTGATTCAGAAAATGCGGGCATAACTTCATTAATCATACGTTCGAGAGAGGCTTTTTTACGTTCAAAACTCATTCCGGTATCAATCCAGAATGAATACTCGTCGTATCCCATAGCTTCATACGCTTTTAAACGCTCAATCACTTCTTGTGCCTGACCAATGACATTATTTTTACGCATCGCTTCAGGTGTATAAAAAGGATGCGCTGCAATTTCTTCATCTGACAATGGTGCAATCAAACCTTGATTGATTTCACGTTCATTTTTAAACCATGCACCGAAATAGTTGTAGAACACGTTCATCTCATTAGCCGCAAGTTGCGCATCTTCTTCACTATCGGCCACATAAGTATGGCGTAGCAACATGATTTCAGGGCGTGCAATATCCTGAAACTTTTCACAGGCGCTATTGAAATGTCCCATTAACTTTTCGACTTCTTCGTCGCCCTGATGAAGCGGAGTTACCTGTACGTTACAGCCATTTTGTACAGCAAATTCATGACTATTTGGATCACGTGCTGCCACCCAAATTGGAGGATAAGGTTGCTGTAGTGGCTGAGGTGCCGATGTGGTTTTTGGAAACTGCCAAAACTCACCGTGATGTTCATAATCCCCTTTCCATAGGTTTTTAACGGCGGGAATCATTTCGCGTAAACGCTGACCGGCACTCCATGCATCCATACCGGGTACCATACGCTCGTATTCAAAAGAGTACGCACCACGGGCAATCCCGATATCCAGACGGCCATTGCAAATAATGTCGGTCATAGCCGCTTCGCCAGCCAATTTGATCGGATGCCAAAACGGTGCCACTACGGTACCAGTTCCCAAACGTACATTTTGGGTTTTGTTGGCTAAGTCGGCCAGATTCAAAAACGGATTCGGCGCAATAGTGAAATTCATGGCATGATGCTCACCCGTCCAGATTGCGTGCATACCACCACGGTCGGCAATCTGACACAATTCAATCATTTCATCATAAAGCTGTTTTTGTGTTTGCTGATCCGAGACACGTTCCATGTGTACAAATAGTGAAAAACGCATGGTTAAACTCCCTCTTTAACAATTTGACGAACTGTGCCACTGGTATGATTACCGTAATAAACACCATAGGTTTTCAAATAATTTTCTTTGCGATAACGCATCAGCATGCTTTGTAAAGCACTGTCGACAAACGTAAGTTTTTCAAGGTCATTTAAATCGACAAACTGACCTCTATGCGCAGTCGCTACAGGGGTATTACACAAGAATGCAATGTATTGCTGCTGAGTGGTGATATCGTCATACACAGAATAGATAAAGCTGGGTGATGCCTCTGGCTGATAGGTTGTAAAGATCTTTTCCAAGGCTTTTTCTGCACCGTCTTTTTCGACCATCAAATGCGGCAAGGCCCATTTATGATCGGCTGTCTGTTCGAGCAAGATTTTATTTTCGTGCCCAATCAATGCCATCATCATGACTTTCATGCTTGAAATGACATCTGTAGAGGATTTGGCTGGCGTGAAATAGGCACCGCGATAGTAGCCAAGACCTGCAAAACCTGCCGAAGCAAAATTTTCTACTTTACCAATGAGTATGGCATGGTCACCTGCATCGACCACCTGATAGGTGGTACAGTCGAACCAAGCACTGACGCCGTCAATTAATGGATTTTGATATTCACTTTTTGTCCAAGCTAAATGAGCAAATCGATCATCGCTTGGGCGGGCAAAGGTATTAGATACATCTTTTTGTTCTTCTGCCAAAATATTAATGGCAAAGTGTGATGCATCTGCAAAGTTATGATAATTGCTTGATGTCTTGGCAATGCTGACTAAAAGCAAAGCTGGGTCCAAAGACACCGAAGCAAAAGAGTTTGCGGTAAAACCAAGCGGCGTCCCGTCATCTTTACACGTGGTCACGACCGTCACGCCTGTCATAAATGATCCAAAGGCATCGCGTAGCTCACGTATTTTATTCACTGCATCCATTTCGCTCATTTCAATACTCCTTCAATCTCTGAAACAAATTAGGGGGCTGTTTCCAACCACGCTTGCATCGCTTGATTGACTTTCTCAGGTGCGGTGAGATTCACCATATGCCGTTCGTTTTCAATCACAATTGCAGTGCCATGCTTGGCCTGATTTGCCATTTGTATAGTCATTTCTGCGGTTGAGTTCGGATCATCTGTTCCAGTTAATACCAGTGCTGGACATTGGATATCCGCCCAGCCATCTGCATACACCAAGTCCCCTTGTGCAAAAGCACGATAGGCGGTGGTATATCCAGACATATTCACGTTTTCAAGCCACGATTTAACCCGTTCGGATGCGGTCTTTTCAATTTCGCTTTGGCCAAACCAGCGCTGCAAAGGTGTATCGATATCCAGATGACCTTGTTTGAGCGCTTCGGCTCGCTGAATCACAGCTTCTCGAGCCGCGTCGGTACGCTTATACACGCCATTGAGTACTGCCATACGCTTTACTAAATCTGGTCGGGTTACACTTACACCTGTAGTGATGAGTGATCCCATCGAATGTCCCGCCAGATTGACAGGCCCCAGATTTAATGCACAAATACACTCAATGGCCCAGTCTACAAAATCTTGTAGCTGTGCATCTGCTGCAAGTGCAGTACTCTGACCATGCCCTGGCATATCCAGAGAAACAACATGATAATGCTTTGAAAAATAATCAATTTGTGGATACCATGCCTCGGCCTGCATTCCTACACCGTGAATGAGAACCAGCGGTTCTCCTTCACCTTGCTCAAAATAATGAGCGGTACGATTATTTGACAGCTGCAGGGTTTTTGAGATCATGGCCTAACTCTTCTAAATCTTTATAACGATCACCAATCCGGTGATGTGGGCGACCTGATGTTGAGGCTGCAATCACCACCACCAGTTCATCTGCAGCGGGTGCATCGGCAATCGCGAATTGAACTGTCAAATAATGTGAACGGCGACCTTCATCATTTTTGTCCATCATCGGCACTAAAATCGGTGCATTTGCTGGGCCACGTGTATTGTTAAATGCCAAATAAGATTTCGCACCCACAGCGCTGCGGTAAGTATTACCAAAGTGCAAGGTATGAATGAGTGCAGAAGCATGTTCGAGTTCACCATCGAGCCCGACAACAGCAGATTTACCAAATGCCTCGACGGCTTCACCAGAACCAACTTCATCAATAATCATCTTGGTTAAATGCTTGCTCAACTCTGGCGCAATGCGACGGATTTCTGGTGCAAGATCTTCGACATATCCCTGTCCAGCCCATGGATTTTTAAGTACCGCAGCAGCAGCCACCATCTTTAATGGTGTTGGCGCTTCTTTGCCACCATCCACATAAATTGTTTCTACGTGCAGTACTGTTTTTCGGATTAGGCTCACGGATTTTCCTCCCTTGTTTTACATCAATATAAAACACAATATTATGGTATACAATAGTACAGACTACTCAAGTACCGTTTTTTTTGCTAATATTGATGCCTATAAATGTAACCAAAAATTACACAAATAAATTTTGAGTGAGTATATGACTTTGAATCTAAAAATCGAGCATCCCCCTATTACGTTGAGGGAAATGGCACTAACTAATCTGCGTAATGCCATCATTACAGGCTATTTCCCAGCAGGAAAACGTCTGGTTGAGCGAGTATTATGTGAAGAATTAGGCGTGAGCCGCACGGTGGTACGTGAAGCGATTCGTTATTTGGAAGCAGAAGGATTGGTAGAAACCCTACCCAATAAAGGCCCGATTGTATCGGTATTAAACTGGCATGTTGCGCAGCAGATCTATGATATCCGTTTATTACTCGAACAAAGTGCCGTAGTTGACTGTACTAAAAAGCTTGACGAGCAAGGTAGTCAGAAACTTCAAAGCCATCTACAAAAGCTACATGATGCATTTGAAGATGGAAAAATGCAGGATTTACTCAGTGTTTCTAGAGATCTGTATCGTTTTATTTTTGAAATTGCCAATCATGATATTGCTTGGGAAGTAGTTGAACGCCTCAACGGACGAATCAGCCGTTTACGTGCCATGACCATTAATTCACCCCATCGTGCGGTATCGGGTTATGAACGTATTTGTACGATTGTCGAGGCAATTTTAATAAAAGATGCCGATGCAGCCAAAGCAGCCGTTGCTGCACATTTGCATGAGGCATCGACAATCGCCAAGCAAATTCTTGAAAAACAAACACAGGAACAATAAATCAAAGGGATTAAATATGAGTGCTTACTGGATCGCACATGTCACCATTCATGATATGCAGCAATATCAGGAATATATGAAACTTGCGCCGGCTGCCTTTGAAAAATACGGTGCAAAATTCTTAGCGCGTGGTGGTGAATCTGTTTGTTTAGAAGGACAGGCTTATCAGCGTCATGTCATTATTGAGTTTTCAGATCTGGCGACTGCACAACAATGTTATGACTCAGAAGAATATAAACAGGCGCGTTTAGCGCGTGAAGGATGTGCAGATGTGATGATTAGCTTCGTAGAAGGCGTGCCAACAAGCTAACACAAAACCCAAATACTCCTTAAAAAAAGGACAAATACATTGGGCAGATATTTGTCCCAAAACGAGTCGATCGCGTTCATCATTTTAATGGGGAAGTGGTGAACGCTTGCAATGATCTTCCCGCATTACAACAACACATTGATTCCAGATATTTTTCCATCAAATTCCTGTATCGCATCTTGCAAAACACCCCACAAGTAGAGTGCTGCCGCACGATCACACAAAATATTAAACTTATGCGTATTTGAATCACTAGCATTCACCACTATTGCATTGATTCGTGCGACGGATGTCTGTGCAATCTGCCCCACCTGAAATACATCAAGTCGCATATCCACAGCAGATAACTTTGCCATGACCTCGGCTACAGGCGCGCCAGATAACTGAATCCATGCATGGCTATCTTGGCGTGGGAGTAAATAATTGGCACACTCATCCATTTGCCAACCTTGCTCCAACTGGCTCACGCGCTCACCAAAATCCTGAAGCGACCCAAGTACACAATATTCAGTCAAGGATAAACGTAGTACCCAGCATCCATCTTCTTGCTGTATGGCCTGATTCGGTTGCTGTGGTAATTGAAATCCATAACTGCTCAAGTAGGCAGCGGCATCTTGTCCTCTAAACCCTACACGGGATAGATTGGTTAAATCTACAATACTGCACTGGGCTATCGTTTTTTCATCGGAAAAAGATTGATCCTTAAGAAAGCGTTTTCCCAAACCAAAGCTTTGATATGCAATTTGAGATCCAGCTTTTTCAATAGGACTACGTTCTGCCTGATAAAGTGACTGCATGGTTAAATCTCCTGACGCTGATTTTCTGGATCATAAAATGGCGCTTTCACCACAGTGGCATGAACCATTGCGCCCTTCTCAACACGAATTGGAAATTGCTGTCCAACTTCACTTTGCCCAATTCCGACATACGCCATTCCAATAATTTTATCGAGCGTAGGTGAATATTCACATGAGGTGATATTTCCAGAAATATTCTCACCCTCAAGCACAATATGTCCTTCTAAGGGTTTTTCCTGCGATTTATCGAGTACAAATGACACCAATTTACGTTTTAAGGGTTGTTGCTCAAGGATTGCTATTGAACGCTTGCCCACAAACCAAGGCTTGTTTCTAGCAACGGCCCATCCTAGATCAACCTCTTGTGGATGAGTCATGCCATCGGTATCCTGACTAATGATGATATGACCTTTTTCCAGACGTAACAGACGCTGGCTTTCTACGCCAAATGGCTTGATATCAAATGCCTGACCAGCCTGCATGAGATGATTCCACATAAACTCGCCATAGCGTGCCGGAAAGTGAATTTCATAGCCTAACTCGCCTACAAAGCCAACTCGCAAGATACGTACAGGAATGCCCTGTATATGTCCTTCCCTTACACCTAAATATGGAAACGCTGTATTTGACAAATCAACATCGTGACACACTTTTTGCATCACTGCGCGTGACTGTGGGCCTGCGATATTCACCGCGGCTAACGCAGTGGTCACATTGGTAATGTCTAGATTCAAACGCCACTGCGCATTCCATTTCAGCATTTGTTGATAGATACGATCGACACCACTTGTAGTGGCGGTCACATAAAAGTGATGCTCACTCAAGCGCGCTGCAACACCGTCATCAATCACTACACCGTGCTCATTTGACATCACGGCATAGCGGGTTTTCCCCACTGGCAACTTTGTAAAGCCAAAGGTATAAAGCCGATTGATGAATTCAGCGCTATCTGGCCCACGAATTTCAAGCCCGCCGAGCGTAGAAACGTCAATCATGCCCACTTGATTGCGTACATGCTTCACTTCATTTTCAATATGTTGTAATCGGTGTGCCGCATCACCATAAAAAGCTGGTCGTTGCCAATTTCCTGCCGGCATCATGGTGGCGCCTGCTTCAAGGTGTTGCGCATGCATCGGAGTTTGGCGATATGGATCAAAACTACGCCCTGCGACATGCGCCAGTTTTTCCACAGTAAATGGAGGTCGGGCTGTGGTCACCCCTGTTTCACTTACACTGCGCTGAGTCGACTTAGCGACCAAACGAGCTGTGGGCAGTGCTGAATGACGACCTTGCGATGGCCCCATGCCAACCGTTGAAAAGCGCTTCACCAACTGGATATCCCGGTAACCACTTTTGGTGGCATTGACGATATCTCGAATTTGTAAATCTTCATCAAAATCGACAAACTCTTTGCCTTTAGGATGGGCAAAAATCGGCCAAGGAAAATTGACTGGATTGTTTTTTAATACAGTATTTGAAGGCCATTGAATATTAAGCGGCTGCTCTAAAGCATACTGTGCAGCCAGTGTGCCCGTATATTTTGCATGCTCCACCACCTGCTCAATGGCATGTATACCCTCGACTGAGCCTGTGACATGTAAGCCTTGAGGCAAGCCTGAAAGATGAAACTCGGCTTTTTGATCGTTATAACTCAGCTTTCCACCTGCTTGGCAGAGCAGTTGGTACACGGGCATGTATCCAGAAGACATACACAATACGTCGCAATCCAGTTTTTTTATCTCTTGAGCGACTTGACCTTCAGATACAATCTTTCGGATATCAACACCATGAACGCGATGCATGGTTTTGTCATGTAAAGCTTCAAATACGGTACTGCCCAGATAACAGGCCACATTTTTGGCTTTGACCGCACCATAGGCGGCTTTATTACGTGGAACTTCACGCA
Source organism: Acinetobacter sp. V89_7 (assembly GCF_029967895.1). Classification (NCBI taxonomy): domain Bacteria; kingdom Pseudomonadati; phylum Pseudomonadota; class Gammaproteobacteria; order Moraxellales; family Moraxellaceae; genus Acinetobacter; species Acinetobacter sp. V89_7. Next base: position 269,507 of record NZ_JASCAJ010000017.1, on the reverse strand, counting down.
AGTCGACCACCGCAACCACATCTATACCTGCTTCAAGCATGTCCAGTGCTGCCAAATAACCATCATCATGACCAGTTAAAATGACAACTTTTTGGCCAGGTTTAACTGCGTATAATTTAATGAGACGTTGTACTGCGCTGGTTAGAATCACCCCTGGTAAATCATTATTTCTAAAGATTACAGGTTGATCAAAGCTACCGCTGGCTACAATGCATTGCTTGGCGCGCACTTTATACATGCGCTTGCCTTGAATCACAGGCAAATAATGGTCGGTAAACCATGCATTACATACTGCCTGCGTCATGACTTGAATGTTGGCATGTGCAGTGACGGCGTTTACCAGTTGCTCACGTAGCTGATCGGCCAGCACTCCTTCAACATCAAAGCGTGCATAATTCAGGCTGCCACCCAACAATTTCTCTTGCTCGACCAAAAGTACCTTGGCGCCTTGCTCTGCAGCAGACAATGCCGCCTGCAAACCGGCTGGCCCACCACCGACCACGACCACATCGTGAAACAAATAGGCTTTGTCGTAATATTCTGGTTCAAAGTTTAAATCCAGAACACCCAAACCTGCTTTTTTACGAATGAATGGTTCCCAGAGTTTCCACACGCCCTTAGGTTTGTAAAATGCACGGTAGTAAAAGCCAACAGGCATAAATTTAGAAAACTTACCTAAAAAGGCATTAGAATCCTTCAATAAAGAGCCTGAAAAGTTTTGTCCAGCGGCACGTAATTGCGGTTGAATGTCTGTAGTATCTGCCAAAACATTCGCTTCTTCTGGAAGCTGAATCAAGGTATTGGCATCTTGTCCAGCCATGGTCAATGGTGCACGTGGACGATGATATTTAAAAGAGCGCGACATAACCCAGCGCTGATTGGCAATTAAGGCGCTGGCAATGCTATCCCCTGCAAAGCCTTGATATTTTTGATGATCAAATTCAAACGCTACGACTTGGGTACGATCGATCATACGACCGTACGGATGCGGAAGCCGTTGTAAAGCAAGATTACTCATGTCAAAGACTCCTTCATAGGTGTAGCAGATGCGCTGGTTTTGACTGCAGAAAATTCAACACGTCGATCAAAGATTTCTTTAGGATCAAAAGTTCTTAAAATTTCATCGGTCACGGTATGTCTTTGTGCAATGAACCAGTAACTGCTCGGGGTATGCATCCACCACTCCAAAACCACGCCTGCAATATTGTCAGTATTGAATACATAATCTGCCCACTCCAGATCACTACACGTATTCTGATCCGGCATTTCTTTAAACTCACCACCGTAGGTAAATTCGCTGATATTTCGTGGCCCATTTAAAGGACAATGCATAATTTTCATTTCATATTCTCCTTAATGGCTCGCCGCAGTCGCGCCCATTTCATTGACTTGTTGAAAACGACTAAAACGCGACAGCTCAAATGGCTTGATCAGGTCGGGGGTACGCCCTGTTGCGACCAGCTCTGCCATGGTTTTGCCGCAAATAGGCGTCGATTTAAAGCCCCAAGTGCCCCAACCTGCATCCAGATAGTAATTGTCATACGGCGATTCCCCCATGATCGGACTATAGTCTGGGGTCATATCCGTGATTCCCGCCCATTGACGCATGAGCTTGACATTGGCCATAAACGGAAACATTTCAATCGCATGGGCAAGCAGGCTTTCTTTTAAATCTAGGGTGGAGCGCGTGTTGTACAACGGATATGGGTCTGATCCCCCCCCAAATACAATTTCTCCCCGACTGGTTTGCTGCACATAACAATGCAGCGCGGAAGAACTTACCAGCGGATTGATAAATGGCTTAAAAGGTTGTGAAACCATGGCCTGTAAAGGATAGGTATGAATCGGCGCGCGGATCTTGAGCTTATTCATTAAGATTGAAGACGCACCCGCAATGGCCTGAACCACACAGCCACATTGCACCATACCGCGATTGGTTTTAACTGCCGTGACCTGATTGCCTTGCACCACAAAATCTTGCACTTCAGTGAGCTGATGAATTTCAACACCGCGTTTCGCAGCTTCTTTAGCATATCCCCACGCGACAGCATCATGACGCGCTGTCGCACCATCGATATGCCATAAACCTGCTAATACCGGAAGATGTGCGGGATCCAGATTCAAACAGGGTACTAGCTCCTTAATTTGCTTTCGATCAATCATTTCAGTGCGCCCACCAAAATGCTTGTTGACTTCTGCACGCTGACGAAATGCTCGAACTGTCGAATCTGTATGCGCCAAGGTCAATTGACCACGCTCGGAGTACATAATATTAAAATCAAATTCATTTGATAGATTTTTAAACATCCGAACCGACTCGGCATAAAACTTCACACCGTCTGAAGTCAGATAATTGGAACGAATCACTGCCGTATTACGTGCCGTATTACCGCCGCCCAAATATGATTTTTCCAGTACCGCAACATTACTGATGCCGTGATATTTCGATAAATAGTAGGCAATCGCCAAACCATGTCCACCTCCACCAATAATCACAACGTCATAATGAGACTTAAGTTCCTTAGGGGGTGGCAAATCCACTTCCACAGGATACTCATCACTTAATCCATACTTCAGCAGACTCAAAGGCATGGTGTATTTCTCCGCGGCGTGTCATAACGCCTTTTCATCATTTATATCTGTGGATGCTGCAAACGTACTGCCTGCAAGGTGTTTTTCATCAAATACGCAATGGTCATGGGGCCTACACCACCAGGCACAGGGGTAATCGCACTGACCATCGGCAAGGCATCTTCAAAATCGACATCACCCACCAAGCGTGTTTTTTCATGTGTCATAATTCGATTAATACCCACATCAATCACCACGGCATCGGCTTTTAGATACGATGCGTTGACCATATTGGCTTTGCCCACAGCCGCCACTACAATGTCGGCCTGCTGACAGACCTGCTTAATGTTGCGGGTTTTGGAATGAACAACCGTGACCGTACAGCTTTCGCGGAGCAATAATGCCGCCATAGGTTTGCCTACAATGTTGGAGCGCCCAATTACAACCGCATGTAAACCACTTAAATCATCACCTAAGCTGTCTTTAAGTAAACGAATACAGCCCGTCGGTGTACATGGTGTTAAAACATCACATCCTTGACTTAAGCCCCCCACATTTTCACTATGAAAACCATCCACATCTTTTTGAGGGTGAATGCGTTCAAGCACGCGAGTTTCATTGATTTGTTTAGGTAAAGGTAACTGCACTAAAATGCCATGTATGCTGCCATCTGCATTTAGCCGATCAATTTGTGTAAGCAGTTCATCTTCACTCAGGTCAGCATCAAAGCGAAATTCCAATGAACGAATCCCAACAAATGCTGCTTTTTGAACTTTATTACGTACATACACTTGGCTTGCTGGATCTTCCCCAACCAGTACAACGGCCAGACATGGCTCAACACCCTGAGCCGTATAACGCTCAACGTCTGACTTGACTTCATCAAGTACGCTTTGCGCAATGGCTTTACCATCAATGATTTTGGGACTGTGCTGTTTTACTAAGACAAGACTCATTTGAACACCACCGTACGGTCATCATTCATAAAAACGCGATGCTCGACAAAATATTTTACGGCTTTAGAAAGTGCGACGGTTTCAGTATCGCGTCCAACAGAGACCAAATCATTTGGCATATACGCATGGTCAACACGTTGTACTTCCTGCTCAATAATCGGACCTTCATCTAAATCACTGGTGACAAAATGTGCAGTTGCGCCGATCAGCTTGACGCCTCGTTCGAAGGCTTGATGGTACGGCCGAGCACCCTTAAAACCCGGTAAGAATGAATGATGAATATTAATTGCACGTCCAGATAATTGAGTACATAAGCTATTGGATAAGATCTGCATGTAGCGCGCTAAAATGACCAATTCAGTTTTGGTTTCATCGACAATTTTTAGTAGTTCTTGTTCTTGCTGCTGTTTAGTTTCTTTGGTCACTGGCAAATAAATGAAGCGAATCCCTTCACGCTCGGCGATGGCACGTAAGTCCAGATGATTGGAAACAATGGCAGTAATGTGAAAATCCAGCTCACCTTTATGATGGCGATATAACAAATTCAACAAGCAGTGATCAAACTTACTCACCATGATCAGCACTTTCATCGGATTTTTCTTTTCGTAAAAATCTGCCTTCATTGCAAATTTCATTGTGACATCTGCAAACTTTTCTTTGAGTAATGCCAAATCTCCTTGCCCTTCGTTAAAACGAAATACAATACGGCTAAAAAAACGTCCTGTAATTTCATCGTCATATTGTGCCATCTCGCTAATGTAGCAATTATTTCCAGCTAAACAATTCGACACAGCAGCCACAATACCCGAGGCAGCAGGACAAGAGATTTTTAGAACATACTGATCGACAAGATCGTTGGCCATGATGTTTCCCCAATTAACAGATTCGAGACACTTAACGATGTAATCAATGCAATCGGCAAACATCGGTAAGTTTACTATCAGGAAATTAAGTTTCCTTTTGGTAATTTATATAAGAAAATAAATCTCTCGTCTAGTGAATTTGAAAATTTTTTTACTGTGGGGAATATTTTTTATATATGATTATCAATTACTTATAAATATACAGACGTGCAAAAACATGGATAATCCCGATTTGGACTATCCACATAAAGCGTGGAATTAGCACAACACTTCGACGGTATGAAATTGTTTGAGTTGCAACAATGAATCGAATGGATTGGCAGACTGGCATAATTGATTTAACTGATCATGAAATTGATGCACAAATACGTGATTACAATTGATAATCCAGCCTTTCACACATGATGTTTCAGTATTTTCCATATACAGTTCACAGGTCGTTTGACCAATCAAACGTATATTCTTGATTTTGAATCCACTGTCGATTTTCATGTCTTCATCTCCTGCAAAGTTGTCAGTTATTTTTTTAGAGCAAAGAACATGCCATGAATAAATTATCCAAATTTTCAATATTTTAGAGTTTTAAAAGTTTTATTATTCTTAATAAGAATTTTTTATGCATCATTTGAGTACAAAATAATGTAGTTTATGTCATGTTTTGATGCATAACATAACCAGCATCATTTTAAACCTGTCATCATGATCTTTCTCATTTTATTGAATAGTATTTCAAGTGCTGAAACTGCTTTATCTTTCACAAAAATTTATTTAACGTAGAATAATAATTCATCTCATAAATATGCTGCATGAATCATTGCAAGCTTTTGAACCATCGCATAAGGATAAAAAAGGATGTCATTATTATCGCTGCTCAAGATTAAACATCCCATCTTAGTTGCACCGATGGCGGGAGTTTCGACCCCCGAACTTGCAGCAGAGGTTTCAAATGCAGGTGGTTTAGGCGCTTTAGGCTTAGGTGCCAGCTCACTGAATGATGCAAAAAAGCAAATCGAACATACACAGACACTGACCGATCAACCTTTTCAACTTAACTTTTTTTGCCATACGCCAGAAGCACTTAATGCTGAGCATGCCCGTGCATGGATTGATTTTTTAAGCCCGGAATTTTCTCGTTTTAATGCCACGCCGCCATCCACCTTAAACCGTATCTATCCTAGTTTTTTAGAAAATGACGACTTTTTAGAATTGGTCTTGGCTACTGCGCCCAAAGCAGTGAGCTTTCATTTTGGCCTTCCCCATGCCTATCAAATTCAGGCCTTAAAAGCGGCGGGTATTGTCACACTGGTTAGTGCAACCAATCTGGCAGAAGCAAAAGCCATTGAGGCTGCGGGGATCGACATCATCATTGCGCAAGGGATTGAAGCAGGTGGACATCGGGGTATTTTTAATCCCACTATTGATGCAGCCATTAATACAGCCGATCTGGTTCAACTGATTCACCAGCATTGTCAATGTCCAGTTATTGCCGCAGGTGGAATCATGACGGGTCAGCAAGCGAAACACATGATGCGACTGGGCGCGGCTGCGGTACAACTTGGTACGGCATTTGTTCAATGTAAAACTTCAAACGCCAATGCGGCATACCGACAAGCACTTCGACAGCATCCACTCACGCAAATTACTGCCAGTATTTCAGGACGCCCTGCTCGCGGTATTATCAATCGCTGGCATACTGAATGTGATCATCCTCAGCGTCCAAATGTACCGGCTTATCCATATACATATGATCTGGCCAAACAATTACATCAACTGGCGGCTACACACGGACATCATGAATACGGTGCGTTTTGGGCTGGCAGTCATGTTGCGCAAATCCGTGAGTTAGAAGCCACCGATCTGATCAATCAAATTTTACTAGAAATGTGCAGTTAATTTTTTTAGAGCCTATATTAAAATATTCTCTATAAATTTATTTATTTCAATTGCTTATTTTTAATAAAAATCATCTTTCTTTATATTTAGCGTCAGTTTTTTAAGTTTATTTTTTAAGATTTTGGCTGTTTTTAATAGCCATATTTGAATTGAATTCCTGTATATTCTGTTGCGGTTTAGGGCACGCTCACGTGTCAAACCGTTTAATAAATAATGTATTGGTAGAATTATGGAAAAGCTTTTAACACCAGCAGAATCTTCAGCCGCGTTGTCCATCACGGATGTTGCTTGCTTATTGAAATATCCAGTGCATATTAGTCTTCAGCATATGATTCAATGCACCGAACTGAATCAATTTCTCCAATCAGATCCCGATTTTGAACAAGATTTTCTAAAGTTAGTTGAATCTACGCTTGAAAGAGCTTTTGTTGCGAAAGATGATCAAGCCGCCTACGAAATTCACTCATCACTTTACCAATTGTATAATCTGCAAATCTCAGACCCGCTTTCTTCAGAAGCACTGAATCAGCATCAGCCATTTTTTTATGCACTACGCAACACCATCGAAGAATACTGGTTAAATCATTTAAATCTGGATTCGATTTATCAGCTAGACCATTCAGCTGGTGATATTTCAGACACAATTATGCAGCTATGCGAGAGCAAGAATTTATCGGCTCATCCCTTGTTTGATTTTCTGGCTCATGAGGCTACCGATCGTCAGCTGTATGCTTTTTTCCATAGTGACTATGAGCTGAATATCCGCTTCTTCGATTTGCTCATTTTGACGCTTTTAAATTCGCCTGCAACTGCACGCATGGAAATGATCAAAAATCTTTGGGACGAATCTGGTAAAGGCGACCGCAAAGAAACGCACGTCAACATGTTTAATGACTTGATGGAGCATTTCAATCTGGATAATAAAGCGTCATTTCCTGCGCATGATTCTTGGCAAAAAATGGCAGGCTATAACCTGTTTATGCTGGCATCCTTAAACAGAAAGCATTATTACCTTTTACTCGGCATTATGGCTGCGACCGAAATTATCGATCCACAGTCTTACCTTAAAGTTCAAGTCGCATGCCAGCGTCATGGCTTAACTGAATGGTTATATCGTTATTACTCTGAACATTCTGAGATCGACATCGAACATTCTCAAGGCTGGCTCAATTACGTCATCGCGCCGATCTTAAAAGAGCGTGATGTCAGCCGCGATATTTTACTTGGTGTGGTCTATCGCTTGAAAACCTGTCAGGAATACTACGACAGCCTACTCAAGTATGTTAAGTCTGTTGGATAAGGCGTTTTGCTGCGTTCCAAGCATCTAGGGCCGCATGCCGATTGCCAATAATCTGGGCCGAAAGTGTAGCGCCATCGAGCAACATCATCATGATCGGTGCTACATTTTTTGCCTGAGTATCATCCATGAGTTCACTTAAAATCTGTTCGATCTTGTGAATTAACTGCTCTTTTTGCTGTGTAGCAACTCTATTGATTTCATTTGTTTTACTAGGAAACTCATTAATTGCTTTAGCAAATAAACAGCCCGTAAAGTTCTTTGCGGTAAACCATTCATTGTGCCAATCAAATACCAGCTCAAGCTTTTGAATGGGTGGAAGTTCATTCGGAATCAACTGACTCAGTGATTCCTGGCAAGCACGGTCACGTTCTTTAAGCACTTCTAAAATGAGATTTTCTTTGGAGAAAAAATACTTATATAACGTATTTTTTGAGATATCGGCATCTCTGATGATCCAATCCACCCCAACTGCATGGTATCCAAACGAGCTAAAGAGATCCGTCGCGACCTGCATGATCCGTGATCGTTTTAAGTTTCTTTGCATCTTTAATCCGTTAACAGAATTCTTAAGGAGCGTTATATCGATTTTTATGAATATTAGCACACTACACTGAAATGAGTGGATCAAATTTATTCAAACTGTTCATTTTTAACTGCTTTTATACAATCTTTTCTCATGATGTATATTTAAGAACCAGTATATCTTTAGATCGATATTTTTATTTAAAGATCAACTATATACCCATTATCACTCAAGTGATTTTTTGGAATCATGATAAAATGGCCACGATTCATGACCATTTTCTCATTAGAAGAAATTAACTAACCTCTAATAAATTAACTTGCTCGGTCTGAACATCACTCATACGTTCTCCCTGAGCCAACAATGCATCAAAATAGGCTTCAACGACCTGCGCTTGTTGTAATGTGCTATCGACTTGATACATATTTTGACGAAACTCATTGCTCGAACGTAAGCCTTTGGTGTACCACGCAATATGTTTACGCGCGATTCGACATCCAGAGTATTCACCGTAAAATGCATATAGCTCAGCAAGATGTCCCAACAATACTTCTTTCACCTCTAAAATAGTCGGTGCATCTAAATGTGTACCCGTAGCTAAATAATGAGAAATTTCTCTAAAAATCCAGGGGCGCCCCTGTGCCGCACGTCCAATCATAATGGCATCTGCACCAGTATAATCGAGAACATATTTGGCTTTTTCTGGGCTATCAATATCCCCATTGGCAATCACGGGAATTTTAAGGCGTGATTTCACTTCCTTAATCAATTCGTAACGCGCAGTATTTAAATACATGTCTTCACGTGTGCGGCCATGCAACGCCAAGGCCGCAATACCTGATTGTTCGGCTTGATTGGCCACGCGCAAAATATTTTCTTGACCATTTAAAAAACCAAGCCGTGTTTTAAGTGTTACAGGCACATCAACGGCCGCAACTACAGCGTCTAAAATACGCGCCACCAGATCTTCGTCTTGTAAAAGTGCTGAACCGGCAAGCTTGTTACAGACTTTTTTTGCGGGACATCCCATATTGATATCGACAATTTGAGCACCGTTAGCCACCTGATAACGTGCCGCCTCGGCCAGTTGCTCTGGGTCAGAACCCGCAATTTGTGCCGAAATTGGAGCCAGCTCACCGTCAAAGTTTGCACGATAAAGACTTTTTTTCGTCATTCTCAAGGTCTTATCGGCCGTCATCATTTCGCTTACGGCATGACCTGCGCCAAAGTATTTGCACAGTGTACGAAACGGACGATCCGTTACTCCGGCCATAGGGGCAACGATTAAATTATTTGACAGTTGATAAGACCCAATATACATATATATTCATACATTTTACGATCAACATAGTATACTTCATCCGCTTTTTTGACTCATCCTTTTTCAAGGTGTTTTGCTTGCATGAACGATTCAACTCTTTCTGGTGGTTTGCTTAAAACGTTGTCTGTTGCACTTTTAGGGCTAACAATGGCAGGGTGCAGTGATAGTTCATGGTGGTCAAGCAATGATGAACCCGAACTCAAAGCCGAACAAATTAAAAAACTGATTCCAACACGTGTGCATGACCGTCAATCGTGGGCCAATGACATTGATGAAATCATGCAAAAACTTAGTATTGCCAAAACCAAAGATAACGTCTGCACCGTCATTGCGGTGGTCGATCAGGAATCAAATTTTGTGGCAAACCCTGTGGTGGCTGGCTTAGGGGAAAAGTCGGTTCGAGAAGTCAGCACCCGTTTAAACGAGAAATTTGAAGATAAGCTGGGCAAAACCATAGGCGGGCCAGTGGCTGGTTATTTTGAAGATGTTCTCAAAAACCAACCGTCTAAAGAAGACAATTACATGAGTCAAATGCGCAAAGTACGCACAGAACAAGATCTAGATGTGCTGTATCGAGAAATGTTTGACTATATGGCTGGCCATTATCATGTGAGCGCTATTACTGGTGCGGCCAAACTTGTCGGTCAGGATATTGCAGAAAAAATGAATCCGATTACCACGCTGGGTTCTATGCAGGTCAATATCGTTTATGCCAAAGAGCACAAGCGTGTGAAGCTGCAAAGTGTCAATGATTTACGCGATGATTTATATACTCAATATGGCGGGCTGTATTATGGCATTCATCGCCTAATGCTTTATAAGGCAGATTACAGTAAGCCGCTGTATCGATTTGCAGATTACAACTCTGGTATGTATTCGAGCCGCAATGCGTCTGTTCAGGACATGATCAACAAGCTTAGCGGTGAGCAACTTACCGAAGATGGAGACATGTTGCTTTACAGCAAGGATGGTTCCGTTTTGGGGACCAAGAGTAGCTCGGAAAAAGCCCTGATCAAACTGTTTACGCAAAACAATATTCTGATTACGCCTAACCAGATTCGTACAGATTTAAAACTTGAAAAAACTCAAAGTTTTGAGCAATCACCGACATATATTGCTATTATTAAATTGTACGAGAAACAAACGGGCAAAGATGCCCCTTACGCCATCATGCCGCAGGTCGTCATTTCTGGGCCAAAGCTCAGTCGTGATTACAATACAAATTGGTATGCCACACGTGTAAACGGAAGATATCAGACATGCATGCAACGCGCGAAACGGATCAAACTGTAAATCTTGCACTTTTTGATTTTGATGGCACTTTATGCACGAGAGACAGTTTTACGCATTTTATTTTTTATGCCTTGTCTAAACGCCATATTGTGCGTCAGGGCATTAAAATTTTGCCTTGGATTCAGGCATATTATTTAAAGCTTTACCCTGCCCCGTCCATGCGGATCAAACTATTCGACAGCATGTTTCGTGATACTCCGTTGCCCCCCATTGAGCAACTCGCAAAAGAATATGCGCAGCAATTGATGAATCATCTTGATCCGAAACTATACGCTCAGCTCAAACAACATCAGTTGCGTGGCGATAAAGTAGTGATCGTCTCGGCTTCAATAGACTTATATCTCAAACCATTGGCTGATCTACTCGATGTTGAACTGATTTGTACCGAAGTCGATATCCGTAATCAAATCATCACTGGCACGTATACCACACCCGACTGTAGTTCTGAACAAAAAAAGCAGCGTGTTTTAAGGCAGTATAATTTAGACCATTTTGAACTGGTTTATGCTTATGGCAATAGCCATGAAGATTTAGAGATGATGTCGTTAGCCGATGCCAGCTATATGGTTGGTGAAGATCAAACATTACCTCACATTGAGCAACTTAAGAAATTTGCCTAATATCAATCAAGACAGATAAAAAATTTCAAAAAAAAGCCCAGACATTCATTCTGGGCTTTTTTGTTCACATTGGATCTTAATAAATCGCCATATGATTGCGATGAATCATCTCGAGTGATCGAGCTTCACCCAATACCTGATAGACTTTATCTGAAGCGAGGCCTTTGATGATCTCAGCCGAACGTGAACTAAAATTCACTCGCCCGACTGCAATTCGCTGCCCCAATTGATCAACACACTCAACCACATCACCACGATTAAAATGGCCTTCAACCGCTTTAACGCCTACAGGCAATAAACTACGATGACGCTGTTTAATCGCATCGACGGCACCATCATCAATGACTAAACGGCCAGCCGTTTGCAAATGTGCGGCAAGCCACTGCTGATGCGCAGTCATGCGATCTTTATCGGTACTAAAGAGCGTTCCGAGCATTTCACCCGCCATTAAGCGAGACAAAACACGGTCACTTTCACCGCTGGCAATCAATGTTGGACAACCAGACTTCGCGGCTAAGCGTGCTGCACGTACCTTAGTCACCATACCGCCGCGGCCTAAAACTCCACCACCACCGGCCATTTCAAACAAACGATCGTCGAGTGCATTGACGATGGTGAGCAGTTTTGCTTCTGGATTATTGCGTGGGTCGGAGTCAAACATGCCTTGCTGATCGGTCAAAATAATCAGCAAATCAGCATGTACTTGGCCCGCCACCATCGCTGCCAGCGTATCGTTGTCGCCAAAACGAATTTCATCGGTCGAAACAGTGTCATTTTCATTGATCACCGGAATCACACGCCACTCAATCAGGTTTTGCAAAGCATCACATGAATTGAGATAACGTCGACGATCTGCCAGATCATCATGGGTCAGCAAGACTTGAGCCGTCTGAATCGAGTGCTTATCGAGCACACTCGACCACGTGTGAATCAAGCCCATTTGACCAATGGCCGCACAGGCTTGAAGACTGGGTAGATCGGTGGGTCGGCTCGAAAGCTTCATGCGAACCATACCTTCTGCAACCGCACCAGACGACACCAATATAATTTCGTGTCCGGCAGTGTGTAGATCGGCAATTTGAGTTGCCCAATGCGAAATTGCATCTAGATCTAGACCTTGTCCGTTGGCGGTAAGAAGAGATGATCCGATTTTAACAACGATACGTTTACACGCCTTGAGCTGTCGTTGCCCATCGATCACTTCAATCATTTTTCCCTCGAGTTCGTCTTAACGAACGTAAATCACTTCTACTTCGTCATCATCGTCGTCAAAATCATCACCCTGACCTGCTTCACGCTGTGCTTTACGCATGGCTCGGTATGCTTCTTTTGCTGCGATCGTTTGTTCACGTGTTTCAGCTTCAAGCTGTTCACGGAATGCTTTTACTTGTCGTGCGTATTCTGGATCTTCAGCTTCAAGTTCGCGCTGCTGTTCAATCTGATCCATCAAATAGTACACCACTTCTTTGGTGCCTTCTAAGAGTAAGCCTGAGGTACGAAACACCGGGCCAGTCCACTCTAGCTCATCCAAGATATGTTTACACCATTCTTCGCGGCTGGCTTCTTCAATCTGATCGAGTTTGTTGAGTACCAGTACAACAGGAAGCTGAGCCAGCGTCGGAGAGAATTTTTTCAATTCACCAATGATCGCTTTGGCATTGTGTACCGGATCAGAACCATCAATCGGTTGAACATCCACAATGTGCAACAAAATACGTGTACGTGCCAGATGTTTCAAGAAACGAATACCAAGACCTGCACCTTCCGCAGCGCCTTCGATCAATCCCGGAATATCGGCCATCACAAATGAACGATGTCGATCGGCATCGACCACACCTAGGTTCGGCACCATCGTCGTAAACGGATAGTCTGCAACTTTTGGCTTCGCCGCACTCACTGCACGAATAAACGTCGATTTACCTGCATTTGGCATACCGAGCAAACCAACGTCTGCAAGTACTTTCAGCTCAAGACGGATTTCACGAAATTCGCCTTTAATCCCTGTGGTGAATTTACGCGGTGAACGGTTAGTCGATGACTTAAAGTGTGTGTTTCCTAAGCCGCCATCACCACCGCCAGCCACCAAAACACGCTGACCATCTTCAACCAAATCGCCAATAATATCGCCAGAATCGACATCCACAATGGTGGTGCCTACTGGTACTTTTAATACAACATCTTCGCCACCACGGCCTGTACAGTTTGCGCCGGCGCCATTTTTACCACGTTCTGCACGGAATTTACGGGTATAACGGTAGTCAACCAGTGTACCGGTGTCGTCATCGGCCTGAATATAGACGCTCCCGCCTCGACCACCGTCACCCCCATCTGGACCACCAAAAGGTACAAATTTTTCACGGCGAAAACTGGCCACGCCATTGCCACCGTCGCCAGCCTCTACGGTAATGACTGCTTCATCAACAAAGCGCATTTGCCAATCCTCTAAAATCTCTAAAACCGCCTATTCTGCCATATTTTAAAGGATTTCTCGAATATAAAATCAGTTATTTCACCTGTGCGCGAGAAAGCCGATGCACAGGCATGCTGTATATGCAGAACAACATCTTCATTTGAGCCGTTTAGGGGTGTATATTTCGTAGTGGTAACTGAATGTGCATATCCAGATTGGCCTGTGTTTCTCTTACCTCGTTATACATGATGGCATTAAATGTCGCGACTTTTCGCATGGTCATCGGATCATCAATATTCAAAGTCGGTTTAAACTGATGTTTCACAGCCAGATTGATCGGTTCATCAAATTCAAAATACACCGGGCCATTAAATACAATTTTGATGGGCACCTGATAAGTACGATTCAAACGAAATGGCACATCCAGCCGAATCGGAATATTCATTTTCAGCGGAAATTTAGGTAACAGCTGATTTTGGTAAATCAGATCTGTCGTGCTCTCGACCGGCATCTGTTCATCAATTTTTATAGTGGTTAAATAATCCACACTCACAGAAACAGGTGTTTCTACTTCAAAGGCCAACTGAGCCAGATATTTGCCTTTAAGGGGCAAGGAAAGCTGTCGGTTAATGTGGATATCGGTATTAAGCTGCCCCATAGAATGGGTTTCCAAATGGTTGCCTACCTCGATGCGTGTAGGCAAATACTCCGATAATTGCACCTGTGCATGCTGCGCTGAAACATACATGGAAGCCTGAATGTTGAGGTAAAGCCAAAATAGCAATGCCACAAGACCAACCACCGCAACAAAGCTCAGTAATGTGCGTTTCAATGATCCGAATAACCACATAGTCACCCCCTATTGCACGCCCGACTGGACAGCAGTTGAGGGAGCAGCAACGGGTTGTTTCTTTAGCGTCACGCTAGACAGCGGAATTTTTAATTCGCCTTTCTGAATTTTGATAGGCAAGGTATTCTTCACCTCTACGCTTGCTGCAAGTGCAGTTTTGATTGGTACATTTAAATGCCCATCGACTGGAATATTGGTTTTCAAGGTCGTGTTGAGCGGTATATTTAAGTTTTCTTGAAGCACTGTTCGCACAGGCGCATCAAATTTTAGATGGACGTTTTGATCAAGTGGCACTTGAATGTCTAGAGGTACGTCTAGGTTAATGGGAATAGTGCCTTTAATCGGCAGCGTGATATCACGTCCGAGTACTCTGACCTGTACTTTGGTATCAATCGGTAAATCCTGACGAACCTTGAGCACTTCTTTTACCGGAATGATGGTTTTAATCGGCACCTGATTATCAAAGTACACCCGCGGCGTCAGCGTTTGAGTGAGTGGGATATTTAGGTTTTCGTGTATGGGAATGGTCGCATTGACGCGTCCGCTCACATCCACATTCAAGGCATCCTGAATTTTAACTTTGGCTTGAAGTGGTTCTTGTAAATCAATATTCACGGCCTGATTTTCAAGCGGGATATACACATTAAAATGTTTAAATACCCAGATACCAATCGCAACACCGACAATACTGGCCAGCACAATAAACACCAGCCCTCCGAGCAATTTCTTGACCTGCAACGTACTTTCCTTTTGCAACTTTTTTATTTTACTTGGCTTTCAGCTTGGTAATCACTCACCAATATCCAGCTTGGTTTCCAATTTAACTGTCATTACATCATACATAAAAAAGCCCAGTCGAAACTGAGCTTTTTATATTTTTTAAACTGGCTTATGCCACGCTAAGTGCAGGCACTTTCGGATAGTTTACGCCACACATTTTTTCTGCAATACGAAGTACCTGACAGCTATAGCCAACTTCGTTGTCGTACCATACATATGCTGTCAAATGTGTACCTGATGTAATAGTTGCTTGCGCATCAAATACACCTGCAGTACGTGAGCCGATAAAGTCGCTTGAAACTACTTCAGTCGAATTGGTATACCCGATTTGACCTTGAAGGTTTGAGTTGATTGAAATTTGACGAATATATTCATTCACTTCATCACGATCAACTTCTTTCTCAAGCGTTAGATTCAAAATCGCCAATGAGACGTTTGGTGTTGGTACACGTACCGAGTTACCTGTGAGTTTACCTTTCAGTGCAGGTAATGCTTTGGCCACCGCTTTTGCAGCACCAGTTTCGGTAATCACCATGTTTAGTGTTGCAGCACGGCCACGACGGTCTGCCTTGTGGTAGTTATCGATGAGGTTTTGGTCATTGGTAAATGAGTGAACAGTTTCCACGTGACCATTTAAAATCTTGTATTTATCATCGATTACTTTAAGCACACCAGTGATGGCATTCGTTGTACAGCTTGCAGCAGAAATGATTTTATCTTCATCTAAAATGTCGGCTTGGTTTACACCAAATACCACATTTTTCATGTCGCCTTTACCTGGTGCAGTCAATACTACACGTGCAACACCTGGGCACTTCAAATGTTGGCTCAAGCCATCAAGATCACGCCATTTACCAGTGTTGTCGATCAAAAGCGCATTGTCGATACCATAAGCAGTGTAGTCTACTTCTGCTGGACTCGATGCATAAATCACTTTGATGAACTTACCGTTTGCAATAATTGCTTCGTTTTCTTCATCAATTGAAATCGTACCGTCGAATGAACCGTGAATTGAATCACGACGTAGCAAAGATGCACGTTTTGCCAAGTCGCCATCAGATGATTTACGAACCACAATGGCTTTTAAGCTTAAACCGCGACCCAAACCAGATTGGCTGATAATCAAACGCGCCAAAATACGACCGATACGACCAAAACCGTAGAGAACGACATCTTTTGGCTCTTCAGAGGCTGCATTGCCCTTGATTGATTCAACAGCTTGCGCAACAAAAGCGTCGACATCGCCACCTTGCTGTTTGTAGGCCACTGCCAGCTTACCAATATCTACTTCGGCAGAACCAATATTGTCAAGTTTTGCCAAGGCTTCCAAAATTGGGAAAGTATTAACAACAGAAAGCTCGACATCGACAACACGTGTACGACGATGCGATTTCAAGATCTGGATGACAGAGCGGTTAATTAAAGAACGGCCATAAACAGAAACAACGATATTTTTTTCGCGATACAACTTACCAATCAAAGCGATCATATGTTCCGCGATTTCTTCGCGATTTGTCCAACGTCCTTGATGTTCAGCATGCAGTGCGATGATAGTCTCTTTGCTCACAGATACGTCCTCTAATTAATGTTATCTAGGCGTGAATTTCAAAACGCGATAATTGTAAATCAAAAGGCGCCAAGATTAAATCGGGCGCCAGCGCTTACACCTATATTTTTTCATATAATTACTATAAATTTATAAAATAATTAAAAATATTTTTTAAAATTTATTTATAATATTTCGTGACGAAATTATTAAATGCCAAAATATGCTTAGAAAACAAGCATTATTCATTAAAAGCTTCATTTCGTGTTCAATTTTCATCCTACCTCTTTTCATATTGAGCGACATTACGTTTCAACATACGCGTGTTGCGTTGCTGTCGCCATAAATGCAATGCACCTTCTACCACCAATAACAGCACAGCCACCCAAATTGGGATATAAGTCCACCAGTCTTCAGGGTTGATTGTTTCTCCAATCATGAGCGAAGCAAGCGCCAGTAAAATTGGCTCTAAATAGCTAAGCAATCCAAACAATACCATGGGTAAAAAGCGGCTCGCCAAAATATAACTTCCAAGTCCAATGGCACTGAATAACCCAAGCCCAGTCACCACCAAAAGTAAATTTAATATGCTCCATCCGTCAGGTACGGTGCCCAAATACGACACATAATAAAATGCAACCGGTAAGCTGAGGACGATATCCCACCAGAAGCCACCTAAATGATCAGTTTTAAGTTTGCGTCGTAAAAAGAAATACGCAGCATAACCAAAGGCGACCAATAAGGTTTCCCATGCGATGGTGCCTTGTTGCCAAATTTCATGTGCAACGCCGAGTATCGCGAGAGCAACTGCCGCTTGCTGAAACTTAGAGAGTTTTTCCTTGTAAAAAAGACTGCCCACCAATACTAAAACCAAGGGCAGTAGAAAATAACCGAGCGATACCTGCAATCCCCGACCATTCATTGGCCCCCACATAAATAGCCAAAGCTGGATCGACACTAAAAGAGATGAAAGCAAGAGATACAGTAGAAAAACGGGGTGTTGTTTTATTTTTTCATAAATCTGTTTAATGAAATGTAAATCCCCGATTAACCACATAAATAAGGTTAAAAACGGCAAGGTTGAAATCATGCGCCAACCAAAAGTTTGCTCTGCGTTTATTCCGGTCAAAAGCTGGCTATAAAAGTACAACACCCCAAACGTAACCGATGCCAAAACCGACAGCGCAATCCCCTGAAGCATATCTCCCCCCGCTTGACCAAGTAATCAAAAAGACGTTGTACAATACTGAATTTAAACATCTAATAAAAGAAAAACCACGCTAGGCATGGTTTTTCTTTTCATCTATATAGCGCTTATTGGGCCGTATGCTGTGGCCGAATAATGTCATTGAGTTCATAACCCAAGCTTTTCGCGTAGGCCAGATAGTCATTTACGACGTCTTCTGAGGGATGAGGCGTCCGCGATAAAATCCACATATATTTGCGAGATGGCTCACCCACCAAAACGGTTTGATAGTGTTCGTCCAGCTTTAAAATCCAGTAGTCGCCGCGTGCAACAGGTACCCATCGTACTATTTCTGGTAAAAAACTTACTTTCAATTTGGAATTATACGGAGGATTGACCACAAAGGCCTCACCAAGCGACTGATGGCGCTGACCATCACTGCCCATACATTGGTTATCGACTGTAATATTACCGTTTTCATTTAAAGTATAGGTTGCGGTGATATTTTTGACGCATTTATTTTCAAAATACATGGGCTTACGAACCACTTCGTACCAAACCCCTAAGTATTTGTCTAACTCTACACGCTCCACAGGCGCGAGTGGTTTATTGTGTGCGTAAGCCATGGTTGCAACCGCTAATCCTGTCAATACGGCGCCACCCAATGCAATCTTTGCTAAACGCCAGCCCCCTTGTGGGATATTTTTATACAATGGCATTCAAGTTCCCTCAAATATTAGCTCATCATGATAGTTTGCAACGGATTGTTCATTAGAGTAGCGCTTTTTTTTGAAATTAATGTAGAGATATGTAGCACTTAGCTCTACATTCATTGGTATTACTGGATCATTTGCGCTTTAAGTCGCAAGATTTCATCACGGATACGAGCGGCTTGCTCAAACTGCAACTCTTTGGAAGCCTTGAGCATTTCTTTTTCAAGCTTGGCCAGATGTTTCGCTAATAGTTTAGGATCTGCCAAGATATGTCGCTCATCTGCACTCAGTGCTTTTGCCTGAGCAGATTCAGACAGCTCTATCTCGTCTTCATTAAAGACTTCGCCTGTATCAATCTCTTTGATTTTCTGACGCACAGCACTACGTGGTGTAATGCCATGCTGTTCATTAAACTCAATTTGCTTGGTACGACGACGGTCAGTTTCATCAATGGCTTTTTGCATTGAATCCGTCATCTTGTCGGCATATAAGATGGCTTTACCTTTGATATTTCGCGCTGCACGCCCAATGGTCTGAATTAAAGAACGTTCAGAGCGTAAGAAGCCTTCTTTATCTGCGTCTAAAATTGCGACCAAAGACACCTCAGGCATATCGAGCCCTTCACGCAGCAAGTTAATACCCACCAGCACATCATATACACCGGTACGCAGCTCATGAATAATTTTCACCCGCTCTACAGTGTCAATGTCTGAGTGTAGATAGGCCACCTTGATACCATATTCTTTTAAGTAAGACGTGAGATCTTCTGCCATACGTTTGGTCAGTGTGGTGATTAACACGCGCTCATCAATCTCTTTACGCAGGTTGATTTCGGAAAGTACGTCATCGACCTGTGTGAGTACTGGTCGAATTTCGATTTCCGGGTCAATCAAACCAGTTGGGCGCACCACCTGCTCCACAATCTGCTCAGACTTTTCTAGCTCGTACTTGGCTGGTGTCGCGCTGACAAAAATTGTCGACGGAACAATTCGCTCCCATTCTTCAAATTTCATCGGTCGGTTATCCAGTGCGCTTGGCAAACGAAAACCGTAATTCACCAGATTTTCTTTACGAGAGCGGTCACCTTTGTACATAGCACCAATTTGCGGCACGGTCACATGCGACTCATCAATAATCAGTAAGGCATCATCTGGAATATAATCAAACAATGTTGGCGGTGCTTCGCCTGCCGGGCGCCCAGAAAGATGCCGTGAGTAGTTTTCAATACCATTGGTGTATCCAAGCTGCTGCATCATTTCCAAATCATAGCGAGTACGCTGATCAATGCGCTGTGCTTCAAGCAACTTGTCATGGTCTTTAAAGAATTTGAGTTGTTCTTTCAGTTCATCTTTGATCGTACCGATGGCGCGGGTGAGATTATCTTTAGGCGTAACATAATGGCTTTTTGGATAAATTGTCACGCGGGGTACTTTACGCTGCATTTTACCTGTAAGCGGATCGAACCAGCGAATTGAATCGACTTCATCATCAAACAGCTCGATGCGAATCGCGAACTGATCGGATTCAGCAGGAAACACATCCAGAATTTCACCGCGAATACGGTAGGTACCTCGTAAAAATTCCAGCTCATTCCGGGTATATTGCATCTCGACCAGACGGCGAATCAAATCGTCACGATTGACACGATCGCCTTGCACCACATGCAAGAGCATTTTCATATACGCTTCAGGGTCACCCAAACCATAAATGGCCGAAACCGAGGCCACAATAATCGCGTCGCGTCGCTCTAAAAGTGCACGCGTAGCCGACAAACGCATCTGGTCGATGTGGTCGTTAATCGCGGCATCTTTTTCAATAAAAGTATCCGACGAAGGCACATATGCTTCTGGCTGATAGTAATCGTAGTAACTTACAAAGTATTCAACCGAATTATTCGGGAAAAAGGCCTTGAATTCACCATAAAGCTGAGCAGCCAGCGTTTTATTGTGAGCCATAATGATGGTCGGACGCTGTGTTTGCGCGATCACATTGGCCATGGTGTAGGTTTTACCCGAACCCGTAACCCCAAGTAATAGCTGGTTACGATAGCCGCGCTCAATGCCATTGACCAACTTTTCAATCGCTTGAGGCTGATCACCTGCGGGTTGGAAACTTGTCACTAAATCAAAAGGCTGGTTGTCGTTCACTGGCACGCTCAAAAATAAGGGGTCATACAAACTATTAGGGCAAACTGAAACTTTTCAAGCCCGATGACTGGTCGTTAGTAGGCAATTACAGTGCCGTCCCAATTTAATAATTTACCCTGCTCTGCCTGACCAAAATGATCCATAACATCGATCAAACGCGTAGCAGTCTGCTCTGCACTGTACAATCGATCTGGTGAAATATTTTTATGAAAAGGTTTGGACAACTCAGAATCCGTGGTTCCCGGGTGTAAGCTCGCCACATAAATTTCAGGCGATTTACGCCCCCACTCAATGCTCAGGTTTTTAATAAACATATTCAAAGCGGTTTTGCTCATGCGATAGCTGTACCAACCACCCAATGCATTGTCATCCAGACTGCCCACCTTAGCCGATAAAGACAGCCATTTGAGTGAAGAGGTTTTGGTCAAAACAGGAGTCAAGGCTTGTGCAAGATGTATATGCGTGAGCACATTTTTTGAAAAAGATTCAAACACCCAGTCATCCTGAATTTGGCTGAGCATTTTTTCTGGCATATGGGTGTCATCGTGCAACATACCTGCACAGCAAAAAACGCGAGTGGGTTGAATTGAAGCAAGAAAAGTCTGTACTGCCGAAATATTCGAGGCATCCGATAAGTCGATTTGTAAATTATGCTGCCCCAAATCCGAACGGCTAATGGTGTAAACTGGTTCGTCTGAACGCGCTCTTAGCGCTGCAACCAATGCATTTCCAATGCCTGTAGAGGCGCCTGCGACAAGTATGCTCATGATCTTCTCTTTATAATGATTTTCTACAGATTCAGCATAAAAAAATGCGTGTGAATTTTATGTCATGAAAAAATAATCTTGCTATTCTTGATCTGTTTCACTCAAAATCATGTCACGCTACTATGCCCTGTAAAATAAAAAAGCGCACTATTTTTTGCTTGATTTGTGACTGAATCAATTGCACCATGAACTTATTACAGCAAGAATAAGATCATGATGAGCTTTCAATACCACGACGAAACAATTGTGACTGAGCTACCAGAAAATACCGTATTTGTATTTGGTAGCAACATGGCTGGGCAACATACGCATGGCGCTGCACGTATCGCCGCACAGCATTTTGGTGCTGTAAAAGGTGTAGGACGTGGCTGGGCGGGCCAAAGCTTCGCGATTCCTACCTTAAATGAACACCAACAACAAATGCCGCTTTCACAGATTGCGCACTATATCCATGATTTTAAAATTTATGCTCAAAATCACAGCAAAATGACGTATTTTTTAACGGCACTTGGCTGCGGAATAGCAGGCTACAAAGTATCGGAAATCGCGCCACTATTTCGTGGTATGAGCAGCAATATTATCTTTCCAGAATCATTTAAACCCTATATCGAAGAGAACGCGGTTTCACTGTTTCCAAATCTCACCTCGCGTATGGTGCAAGCATTTATTACCGATGAGGTGATTTTTTACTTCGATCATGGCAGTGAATCCTTCGAAGATGCACTACAAAAAACATCATTGAGCGATACCGAGAAAGCCATTGCATTAATTGTCTTAAATGAAGATTTATACCCACGAGATCGTTACGGACGTGGTCGTGAACACGAGCTAAAAGACATTCTTGGAAAATTAAACGGTAAAATCTTTAATTTTCATGGCAATACCGAAGGCGCCATGATTTTTGTCAGCGTGATTGTTGCATTGATGGAACTGTATGACATTGATGAACAGGATTTCGTCAAACTCTGGCGTAACGAAATCGAAATTGTTCATCCGGCAAATCGAGGCCAAGCCATCAGCGAAACCACTTAAAGGTCATTTTAAGCAGTAAAAAAAAGATGACCTAACTGGATGATTTTTTTAGCCAGTCTTATTTTTTGTTTAAAAACACAAGGCTTATGATTATACTGCTGAAAAAATAGCCCTTGAAAGTTGAGCCACCATGCCTACGCTAGATTCTTCAATTTTTGATCTTGCACCTATTCCTATGTGGCTCGAAGATTACAGCGGGATCAAAATTCAGTTTGATGAGTGGCGTGATCAAGGAATTCAAGATTTACGAACTTTTCTTCGTGAAGATCTCGAACGTGTTCGACAATGCGCACATAAAATCAAGCTGATTCGTGTCAATCAAAAAACCTTACAACTTTTTGAAGCAGCATCATTTGAGCAGCTTTGCGACAATCTGGCGGTTATTTTTCAGCAAGACATGCTCGATTCACATTTGAATGAATTGGTCGATTTATGGGAAGGTAAAACGCTATTTTCAAGTATGGCCGTCAACTACACGCTCAGTGGTCGGCGCTTGGATATACAATTGCACGGTACCATTTTACCGGGCTATGAAGATTCATTTGCGCGTGTACTGGTCACCACTGAAGATGTCACCCAAGTTCACCATGCACGCCGCTTAGAAGAAAAAAATCGTCGACTGGCCGAATCTCGTTTTCACTATTCACCGGCCTCGTTATGGGTTGAAGATTTTAGTCGTGTCAAATTCCGGCTTGATCAGCTCAGACAGCTGGGAATAGATGACTTTAGGACCTTTATTGATGTCCATCCCGAGTTTGTCAATCAATGTGTGGAAGACATCCTGATTTTAGATGTCAATCAAGCGACCCTCGATTTATTTCAAGCACCCGATAAAGCAACACTGCTTAAAAATACGCATAAAATATTTGCAAAAGAAATGCTCAGCACTTTTCGTGAACAGCTTATCGAGTTATGGAAAGGCAATATCCATCATCAGCGAGAAGCAATTAATTATGCACTCGATGGCAGTATTCGCAATGTATTGCTGCAATTTACCGTATTTCCGGGTTATGAGCACAACTGGGGCATTGTGCAGGTCGCCTTAACCGATATTACAGCACGCAAAAAGGCAGAGAATTACCTTGAGTATTTAGGTAAACACGATGTGCTGACCAAACTTCATAACCGCTCGTTTTATAGCGAAGAAATTCATCGCTTAGAACGAAGTATGGTGCGCCCTATCTCATGTATTTTTTTAGACATGAACGGGCTTAAAGCCATCAATGATTATCATGGTCATGATGCGGGAGATGATGTACTCAGGCGTGTGGGGCAGATCTTAACGCAATCGATTCAGCAAACTCCATATACGGCGTCTAGAATTGGCGGCGATGAATTTGTAATTTTAATGCATGGAGCAGACGAAACGGCGGTCAGCGTGATGCTACAAACCATTGATGCCCTACTCACTTTGGATAATCAATTTTATTCGAGTCAGCCGATCAGTATTTCTATGGGATATGCCACAACACGCGAACATGAAACGATGGAAAGCATGTTAAAGCGCGCAGATGCCGAGATGTATACAAAGAAAAAAATGCATCATGATCGCGTTTAAACCATTTTATCTCATACAAAAAAGCCCCTACAATTTTGCAGGGGCTTTTTAATTGTTTGATGACGCTGCTTAGCGTTTTCCCATCGAACGACGTGTTCCGCGCGGTGGCATCCAGGTGCGGTCTGCATACTGCTCAGGTTTCGGACGCACATAATTGTGTGCGACATCCTCTTCGTTTTGATCTGCTGGATTTGCAATTGGAAAAGGTAATTTAACCAAAGCTTTTTTGGCTTTTGGCTTGGCTTGACTCATGTTCTGTACTCAAGTTTTCTTGAACAACGCATATATTAAATGATTTTGCTTCAGGATGCTTTTAAAAATCGTAAATGATGATGATCAAGCTGAATTTACAGGTATCTCTGAATGTTTTTTTATTTTTGTTTTGATAATAAAACACGAACTGTGGTTTTTGGGCTAAGATAGTGTGCTTTTATTTTTTATCCCACAAGAAGGAATATTGCCGTGGACGTACGTCTGTCTGATCGTGTAAATGCCATCAAGCCGTCCCCTACTTTGGCCGTTACGAACAAAGCAGCAGAACTCAAAGCTGCAGGAAAAAACGTGATTGGTTTAGGTGCAGGTGAACCAGATTTCGATACCCCGCAACACATCAAAGATGCTGCGATTGAAGCAATTCACAATGGCTTCACCAAATATACCGCAGTAGATGGTACGCCAGGCTTAAAAAAAGCAA
The DNA here is from genome assembly GCF_029967895.1 of Acinetobacter sp. V89_7. Lineage (NCBI taxonomy): Bacteria > Pseudomonadati > Pseudomonadota > Gammaproteobacteria > Moraxellales > Moraxellaceae > Acinetobacter > Acinetobacter sp. V89_7. Next base: position 244,484 of record NZ_JASCAJ010000017.1, on the reverse strand, counting down.
TTATTGCAAAATTCAAGCGTGACAATAATCTAGATTATCAAGCAAACCAGATTTTGGTTTCATGTGGTGGCAAACAATCGTTCTTCAATTTGGCACTTGCGTTGCTTAATAAAGGCGATGAAGTAATCATCCCAGCACCATTTTGGGTGAGCTACCCAGATATGGTGATTATTGCCGAAGGTACGCCAGTCATCGTGAAATGCGGTGAAGAGCAACGCTTTAAAATTACCCCAGAGCAGCTTGAAGCAGCCATTACTCCAAATACACGCTTATTGGTATTGAACAGCCCATCCAATCCGACAGGCATGATTTACACCAAAGCAGAGCTTGAAGCACTTGCCGATGTACTTCGTAAGCACCCACAAGTATATATTGCATCTGACGATATGTATGAACCGATTCGTTGGGAAGATGAATTTTATAACATCGCGACTGTGGCACCCGATTTATACGACCGTACCATTGTATTAAATGGTGTTTCAAAAGCGTATGCCATGACTGGCTGGCGCATTGGCTATGCAGCGGGTCCTGCAAAAATCATTGGCGCAATGAAGAAGATTCAGTCGCAATCGACTTCTAACCCAACCTCAATTTCACAAGTTGCAGCAGAAGCAGCACTAAATGGCCCTCAAGATGTGTTAGAGCCAATGATTGAAGCGTTCAAACGTCGTCATGATTTGGTTGTAAACGGCTTAAATGCCATTCATGGTATTTCTTGCCTGCCTGCGGATGGTGCATTTTATGCCTATGCCAACATTCGCCCATTGATTCGTGCCAAAGGCCTCAAATCGTGCACCGAGTTTTCTGAGTGGTTATTAGAAGAAACTGGTGTTGCAGTTGTACCTGGTGATGCATTCGGTCTTGGTGGCTTTATGCGTATCTCATACGCTACCGCAGATGAAGTATTGGTTGATGCATTAGCCCGTATTAAAAAAGCGGCAGAATCCATTGACGGTATCGATGCAGCCATTGCATCAATTCAAGCTGAAAAAACAGCTTAACTGTTTGAGTTCCCGATTTATAAAAAAAGCCTGTCTTCGGATAGGCTTTTTTTATGGCTGAATTGTTCATTATTTTTCACTTGATATACTTTTATTTTTGCACAGCTATTTATACGTTTAAATACACTGCATCCCGCTCATCATATAGCTTTAAACAGCATTTTGCTTAGCTATAACGCTTAGGGCGTGATAGTGTCAAATAATGACAATAATACGGAAAGGTATGATCAATCTCGATCTGCTTTACCTGCTGATCTTGTGTGCTCCATGCATAGGCATAAGCAGGAGAAAATAGACCGCTACGCTCAATGGAAAACAAAAACAACGAGTTATCCCAGCTTTCAGACGCACGTTCCCACAAGTGATCCGCTGAATCATGTAGCAATTTAACCTGATGCTCAGTCCATTTATCGCCAAACCAGAGTTGCAATAAATCGCCTAAATAGATTTTTTCTTGACTAAAAACGGCAAAATGAATGTGCGCGTCGGTGACATTTTGATAATACTGCTGAGGATCGCGAATAATGTCGAGATAGTTTTTTTGATAGAAAGCGAAATCAGAAAAGATTTGTTCAATTTGAAGAGTCGGCATGATATAGCCCTCCGGTTTAGCCATTTAGTGCTGGCAAGTTGGTTAAATCCACACTGTTCAGATGACCATCTGAACGTTCTCTTATATAAAACATAACAGTGATTTTCGTGCCGTGCAAGCAAAATTGATAATTTGAGCCAGTTTGCTCAAATAAGAAACATACACACTAAAAATGAAACAAAGATGACAAATTTGGCTTGACCCCTGTCAAAATCTCCTTATAATCGCATTCAGATTCTCCCATAGCTCAGTCGGTAGAGCGACGGACTGTTAATCCGCAGGTCCCTGGTTCGAGCCCAGGTGGGAGAGCCAAATATCAAAAAGCCCGCAGTATTAAAGCGGGCTTTTTTTTGCCTAAAAATTGCTATAAAAAAACCTCTTATACAAAGAGGTTTTTTTATTTTAAGCAGCCTGTGCTTCTGGTACGCCACTATGAAAACGAAACACTTTATCTGCTGAGAGAATGAGGTTTTTTTCTACTTCACGAATTTGCACAATGCGCTGTTGAATATCCTCTTCAGGGTTCTTCATTTTTGCCGTTTGTGCAACCTCTAAAGCTAGTGCCAGATAGTCCTCAAAATGCCGAGATTCAGACTTGAGTAGATATCGGTAGTAACGCCCTAATTCGTCATCGACATGCGGTGCCAAGGCATGAAAACGCTCACACGAACGCGCTTCAACAAAAGCACCAATGATTAAAACATCAATGAGTGCTTCTGGCTCATAGGTTCTAATTTGTTTGCGAAGTTCACCCGCATAGCGCCCTGCACTGACCGCCTTCCATTCCTGCCCACGTTTTTTCATCAACTCGAGCACTTGCTCGTAGTGCAACATTTCTTCACGCACCAGTTGCGCCAGCTTCACCTGTAAATCTGTAAAAAAACTGTAGCGGAACATCAAATTCATGGCTGTTCCTGCTGCTTTTTTTTCACAATTGGCGTGATCTTGCATTAATAATTCAAGATTATTGAGCGCTTCGTTCAACCATGCTTGAGGTGTTTGACACCCCAAGAATTCAATTACAGGTTGCATCAGTTCATCATAGTTTGGACTTGACATCTTGACTCACTTATCCTGCTGCTTGAATCGCAGCCTTCATTTGCTTTACAGCTTGCTCAAGTCCAACAAATACACTATCTGCAATAATCGAATGACCAATATTCAATTCATGAATCTGCGGGATCGCAGCGATCGGAGTAATGTTCTCTAAATTCAGGCCATGCCCTGCATTTACTACCAGCCCTTTGCTTGCAGCATATTCAGCGCCACGTACAATCCGCTCTAGCTCGGCACGCTGTTGTTGCTCACTGCTTGCATCGGCATAGGCGCCTGTATGCAGTTCAATCGTCGGCGCACCACAGGCAATGGCAGCATCAATCTGGGCAACATCGGCATCGATAAATAACGACACATCACACCCTATGGCAGTTAATTCAGCTGTCGCTGCTTTCACTTTTTCAAAATTCCCCAGAACATCTAGCCCACCTTCTGTGGTGACTTCCTGACGTCGCTCTGGAACAAAGCAAACATGTTGAGGTTGAATTTCCTTGGCAAATGCAATCATTTCATCTGTCACTGCAAGCTCAAGGTTCATACGTGTTTTAAGCACTGGACGCATACGACGTACGTCGTCATCTTGAATATGACGGCGGTCTTCACGCAAATGCAGTGTAATGCCCTCGGCACCTGCTTGCTCACACACCAGTGCAGCCTGTACAGGATCTGGATAAACGGTTCCTCTGGCCTGTCTCAAAGTTGCGACATGATCGATATTGACGCCAAGCAAAGCAGCCATACAAACATCCTATTTATGAACGAGATTGAGTATTTTGAATCCACAATTGGCGACTTTTTAATGGTCGGTCTCCCAAAAGGGATGTAATCATCTGACGGTATAGTTTACCTAATAATTGTAATTGGTCGGGAGAAAATTCGTTCCCGATTTGATAATTCTGCATACAGCCAATCAATTGCCCAGACAAGGTCGACTGGGTGTGCTGTAAAACAGGCATAAAGCCTTCTGTAGACTGAAACTGATAGTGCGCTAACGGATTAATCGGTTGCTGATTAGCATCGATTTCAAAATCGATGGCATAGCCCAGCTCTTGCAATAACACATGCTCAAACTGCCTTAAAATCTGTTTCAGGTAATGACTCGGTGCCTGTTGCTGATGCAAATGTTGTAATTGCAGCAATGTGTGCTGATAGTGCCGGAAAGTTTCTGGCATAGGCTCTTCTAGCGGGCATAAACGCAGTAAAACTTCGTTGAGATAAAATCCGGCAAAAAATGCATCGCCCTGAAAGAAAACCGGAAAGTTTAAAATTTCGAGCTTGGTAAAATTTTTTAAGTCACCTTTGCCTGTGGCTTGCAAGGTAAGAGGCTGATACTGCGGAGGAGGATTTTGCCGAAGAATACCATCGATACGACCGTATTCTTCGCTAAACAAATGCACGATATGACTTTTTTCACGATAACGCCGGTGATGAATCAGATAACCATGAAGGACTTGGTTTCGCATAAAAACGCAAACTAATCCTTCTTGGCTGAGTCTTTATCGTCATCCCCATCGGGAATCACGGCACCCACCACCGCAGCAGTACCTTTAACCACCCCTTTGGTGGTTTTGTAGGCCACCTTGACAGGAACAGTCACAATCTTGGTAATACAGCCTTGAAGCATCAACACGCAACCCAGCAGAACAACACAGCGAATCATGACTGTCATCGACATTACTCTTGTTTAAATATCACTATAGCCCAAGCTTTTCAGCGCACGCTCATCATCAGACCAGCCACCTTTGACTTTCACCCAAAGCGTGAGCATGATTTTTTGTTCAAACATTTTTTCCATGTCTGTACGTGCTTCCATACCAATCCGTTTGAGTTTAGCGCCTTTATCACCAATCACAATGGCTTTTTGTCCAGCACGCTCAACAAAAATGGTCGCATCGATATAGGTACAAGCAGGCTTCATACGGCCAGTCTTTTCACTTATCGCCGGTTCTTCAGTTTTAAATGATTCAATCTGCACCGTCAAATCGTATGGCAATTCTTCACCAAGCTGACGCATGATTTTTTCGCGAATAATTTCGCTGGCCAAGAAACGCTCTGAACGGTCAGTCACTTGATCGAAAGAATACAATGGCGGTTGAAACGGCAGGTATTTTTCAATGATGTCACGCAAATGATCTAGATTTGCACCACGAAGCGCAGAAACAGGAATAATTTCTGCAAAGTTCATGAGCTTTGCGCGCTCTTGAATGAGAGGCAGCAAGCTGCGTTTTTCTTCTACGGTATCAATTTTGTTGATCACCATAATGACCGGCATATCTGCGTTTTTGAGCTTTTCAAGCACAAGATCGTCATTTTGAGTCCATTTGTGACCATCGACCACAAATAGCACCAAGTTCACGTCACGCAGTGCAGAGTGCGCTGCACGATTCATCATCTTGTTGATCGCACGCACTTCTTTTTTATGCATACCCGGCGTATCGACATACACCGCTTGAGATTTTTCGCGTGAATCGATTCCCACAATTTTATGACGTGTGGTTTGCGGTTTACGTGAAGTAATCGAAAGTTTTTGACCCAACAAATGGTTCATTAATGTGGATTTACCCACATTTGGACGCCCAACAATTGCAACAAAGCCGCTACGGAAGTCGGAAGGTATCTCGACACCGGCGGAACTAAAAAATTGATCAATCAGATTTGGGGATTGATTTTCATCATTATCATGTGAATCTGGATTGATTTGATCAGAATGCATCGACATGCAAATTACTGCTCCAATAACTTTAAAATTTCTGCCGCAGCTGCTTGCTCAGCAAAACGGCGGCTCGAGCCCTCACCTAAAACATTTGGTAGCCCGGCTACCACACATTCTACTTTAAAGTGCTGGTGAGGGGCATCCCCTTGAATATCCACAACCTCGTAAACAGGGAGAGGTTTTTTACGTGCTTGTAAATACTCTTGTAAACGCGACTTCGGATCTTTTAACTGATCTGTCGGTTCGATATGATCCAGATAGGGTACATACCAGTTTAAAACAATTTTGTTTAACAAATTTAAATCGGCGCTATCGACATAAATTGCACCGATAATCGCTTCGACCGTATCGGCCAGAATTGATTCGCGATGATGTCCACCCGATTTTAATTCACCTGTGCTTAAAATTAAACAGCGACTCAGTTTCAAATCATTTGCGATTTTACCAAGCGCTTCTTGACGCACCAAGGTCGCACGCATGCGCGTTAAGCGACCTTCATTTTCATGCGGATAAGTCTGATACAAATAATTGGCAATGATCATACCCAACAGCGAGTCGCCCAAAAATTCAAGGCGCTCGTAGTTGTACTTGTGACTAACAGATCGATGCGTGAGTGCAAGCTGAAGTAATTCCAACTGCTTAAACTCGTATCCGATCCGACTCTGTAATCTTGGATCACTGAGTTTGGACTGCGTTTTGTTCAAAATTTTTCTCAAATTTTATAACTAAATCAATATTAAACAAGAACGGTCTTCTTACTTCATATTGTTTGCTAACGCGTAAACCACCTTTGTTCGTTACCTTTGCAATCTCGTTAAATCGAACGTCACGTACACTGTTCATGTCTAAACGCTGATTCATCTGGGTCACAAATTTATCGACCGCGATATTGCGAGGAGATTCACGCATTAAGGCGTCGATCTGGTTATTGATGATTCGATCATCCCAATAAGCCGGAGCAACTGCCACTGCTGCTTTAAGTACTAAAGCAAAGACAATAATCCCCAAAAAAACACCTAAATACGAAGCACCCCATTGAGACTTGCGCATTTGTTGTTGTCCTAATTTCTAATTTTAGTCAATTGTACCATTTCGGTTGAAGGATGGAATCTTAAAGCCAGGTTCTTTATGCATCCAAATATAGAATGCACGCCCAGTCAGATTCTCTTCAGGTACAAATCCCCAAAAGCGACTATCTGCACTCTGATCACGGTTATCGCCCATGGCAAAGTAATGCCCTTTTGGTACCGTAACTTCCCAGTACATTCCGTCTTCAGCGGCATATTTACCGTTGTCGATGTAATTGATAAACGGCGCTTGGCGTGCAATGTTGACCCCTTCAAGCTCACGCATGGTAAAGGTATGCTCACCCAAGGTCTCTTTATGATAAATCGAGGTTGGAGTGTCTAAACTGTCTTTTTCACGACTAAACTGAGTCGCAACTTTAGGTACTTTCTGACCATTAATGCTTAACTGACCATGATCATAGACAATATGATCGCCCGGCAGGCCAACCACACGCTTGATGTAACTGATGGTCGGTTGTGGTGGATAACGAAATACAATCACATCACCGCGTTTTGGCTCACCTACATCAAGAATTTTGGTGTTTACGATCGGAAGACGAACACCATAGTCGTATTTATTGACCAGAATAAAGTCGCCAGTTTCGAGGGTAGGTACCATTGAATCAGACGGAATATTAAACGGTTCAATAATAAACGATCGAAGCACTAAAACCACGGCCAGCACTGGCCAGAAGTCGTACGCCCAAGTAATGATAAAATTTTCGCTTCCCCGTCCTTTGGTTACACGTTGCTTAAACACCAACTTGTCGAGAAGCCACACCAAGAAAAAAATGAGCGTGACAGGAACGAGAATTAAATTAAAATCAAAATCCATGGGCGAGTCCTAAAGGTTATCTCTCTACTTTTAATACAGCTAGAAACGCTTCTTGTGGGATTTCAACACTTCCCACTTGCTTCATACGTTTCTTACCTTCTTTTTGTTTCGCAAGCAATTTCTTCTTACGCGAAACGTCACCACCATAACACTTCGCCAATACATTCTTACGCATGGCTTTTACGGTTGAGCGCGCAATAATTTGAGCACCAATGGCCGCTTGAATTGCCACGTCAAACATCTGACGAGGAATCAAGTCTTTCATTTTTTCAACCAGTGCAATACCACGGTGACGCGCATCCTGACGGTGACAGATCATGGCCAATGCATCGACCTTTTCACTATTAATTAACACGTCTACCTTAACCAGAGATGAACTTTCAAAACGGACAAAGTTGTAATCGAGTGATGCGAAACCACGTGAGCAAGATTTTAAGCGGTCGAAAAAGTCCATGACCACTTCAGCCATTGGAATTTCGAACGTCACCGACACTTGGTTGCCTAAGAATTTCATGTCTTTTTGTACACCACGGCGCTCGATACATAGCGTCATGACATTACCAAGATATTCTTGAGGCACCAGAATATGACATTCTGCAATCGGTTCGCGAAGGTCTTCTACCGTGCTGGCATCTGGCATTTTAGACGGACTGTCGATATAAATCGTATCGCCTTTTTTGGTCAGTGCCTCATACACTACGGTTGGTGCAGAGCTGATCAGGTCTAAATCGTATTCACGTTCAAGTCGCTCTTGTACGATTTCCATGTGCAGCATGCCCAAGAAACCACAGCGGAAACCAAACCCAAGCGCATCAGAACTTTCAGGCTCGAAAAATAATGCCGAGTCATTAATTTGAAGTTTCTGCAACGCTTCACGGAACGGTTCAAAATCGCTTGAATCGATTGGAAATAATCCCGCATAGACCTGTGGTTTAACCTTTTTAAACCCTGGCAAAGTTTTAACTTCTGGCGTTGCAGAAAGTGTGATGGTATCACCTACCGGCGCACCAAAGATGTCTTTAATCCCCGCAATCACAAAGCCTACTTCACCCGCTTCGAGCATGTCAGTTTCGGTATGTTTTGGATTGAATACACCTACAGAGGTGACTGGATGCACCTGACCGGTCGACTTAACCAGCATTTTGTCGCCCTTACGGATACGACCTTGCTTGATACGTACCAAGGAAACAACGCCTAAGTAGTTGTCAAACCATGAATCGATAATCAGTGCTTGCAGTGGCGCATCACGATCACCTTCTGGTGCTGGAATCACATCGACCAAGCGCTCAAGCACACCTTCAACCCCAAGACCAGTTTTTGCTGAACAAGTCGGTGCTTCAGTGGCTTCAATACCAATAATTTCTTCAATTTCGTGAATAACGCGTTCTGGCTCGGCCTGTGGCAAATCAATCTTGTTGAGAATCGGTAAAACTTCTAAGCCCTGCTCAATTGCGGTATAGCAGTTGGCAACAGATTGCGCCTCAACACCTTGTGCTGCATCGACCACCAAAAGTGCGCCTTCACACGCTGCAAGTGAACGTGACACTTCGTATGAAAAGTCGACGTGTCCTGGTGTATCAATAAAGTTGAGTTGATATTCTTGTCCATTCGGATGCGTGTAATACAAGGTTACCGATGCCGCTTTAATGGTAATTCCACGTTCCCGCTCAAGTTCCATTGAATCCAATACCTGAGCTTGCATTTCACGATCTTGCAAGCCACCGCACATTTGAATAAAACGGTCAGCAAGTGTCGATTTGCCGTGATCGATGTGTGCAATGATCGAGAAGTTACGAATATTTTTGATATCAACGGATTTTTTAGCCGATGCCATAGATTACTCTGAAAAAAAGTACACCTTAAAGCGCAATACTGAACATAGCATGCAAGGTGTAAAAAGGACTGTCCTGAATTGCTGCACAGTATAAGCAACCAGACACCAAAAATATAGTGCGATCCGGCGCATTTCACAAAGTAATCGAAATGGGTTAAGAGCATTGCATTTTGAGCCACGCCTCCCTTATTCACTTAAACCACTGTTCTATGACATCTCTTTAACATGCACTGATATCCCATTAGATCAATCAATCGCGCAGTTATGGAGACGGATGAACTGCGTAACACATCGTAAAGTCGATCGGATTAATGTCCTTCGATAAAGGCTGATACGCTTGAGTAAACGTCGGAGACATGCGTTTTGGTCGGCCTGAACTCATCTCGATGCAGGCCCATTTGGTTTTCGCTACAAACAAGATTGTCTGATCTTTAGGGCGATAAAATACGTACTGGCGTGATAGATACAAACTATCGAGCGCATCTAACCATGTGCGTAAAATCAGTTCATCTCCTTCAAACGCGGCTTTACGATACTGGACATGATGCTCCACCGCCACCATGGCATGATTAAGCTGTTGATACTGTTTTAATCCAAGCCCCAGTGCATTGACATGCTTACTGGCCACATCTTGCATCCACTGCACATAAACTACATTGTTCACATGACCCAGTTGATCAATGTGTTCAGCGCTCACCGTCAGAGCCAAATCAAAAATTGCACTCATCTTTTGTCCGTTATTGTCATTGAAAAAGTTACGCAGAATTTACGTTACATCTTGCTGTGCTTCATCTACGCTTTTGAGCACGATACAAAGATAGGTTTAAAACATGAGTAGCCTGATCGTTTCAATGTCAAAGCAAACCCCACGTCGCTTTTCAGTGAGCTCATTGCCCATTGACCTTGAAGCGCCTACCACCGCACATTCTAAAAATAACAGCTCTGCGTTTTTGCAGGAAGTCGAAGAATACCTGAAACGCTATCCAAATACACAACATATTGATGTATGCCTGCACGATCTCAATGGTCATATTCGTGGCAAACGCATCGATATCAACAGCCTGCGACAACTCGATAAAGGCTGCTATTTCCCCCTATCGGTCTATGCCATGAATCTAGATGGAAAAGTCAATGAAGAGACGGGTTTAGGTAAATATATTGGCGAGCCAGACCGATTATGCCGTCCTATTTTAGGGAGTTTAAAACCCGCAGCGATTCAACCTGAATTCAATGCTCAGGTGTATGTTTCAATGCAAGATGACACGCTAATAGACTGTCCCTATGAACCTCGGAATGTGCTCAAGAAAATTGTCAATCAGCTACATGCTGAGCAGTATTATCCAGTGATGTCGGCCGAGCTTGAGTTTTATTTGTTTGATATCACCGCCCGCTCACGTGATGCCCTGCTCAGTAATCAAAGCTTTGATATGGACATGCCTGAACGAGATTTACAGGTGCTGCAAGAAATTGAACGAATTGCGAAATTACAGTCGATTCCCATTACAGGCCTAGTCGCAGAATCTGCCATGAGCCAATACGAGATCAATATTCTGCATCGTCCTGATATTCTGACCTTGTGTGATCAGATCATGTCGTTAAAACGTATTGTTAAGCAGGTCGCCAAACAATTTCATATGCAGGCCTGTTTCTTGGCAAAACCCGATTTGCATCAGGCTGGAAGTGGCATGCATTTTCATCTGAGTATCTGCGATTCAAATTTACAAAATCGCTTTCGTACCTCTTCGCCAGATCAACCCTGCAATGCATTACAACAAGCCATTAGTGGATTGGTCGATTTAATGCCTGCTTCCATGGCAATTTTAGCACCCAACATCAATTCTTATCGTCGTTTTCAACCCGGCCAGCATGTGCCTATGGAAGCCAACTGGAATATCAATAACCGCAATGTGGCCATCCGCATTCCCTGTGCAGATGCAGAGAATCAACGGCTCGAATATCGGGTAGCTGGTGCAGACTGTAATCCCTATTTAACCGTAGCGGTGATTTTAACGGGAATTTTACATGGTATAGAGCACTCACTGGAAATGCCTAAACCTTCCCACCAAATCAAGCAGCTTCATGAACATATTTTTTTACCTCAGCAGCAACTGGATGCACTTGATCGATTTAAAAATAATACAACACTCCAGCACTATCTAGGTCGAGAGTTTTGCGAGCTCTGGCACACCTTAAAGTACGCCGAACATCAACACGTTTATCAGCAAATCACCAGTGCCGAAAAAGCATGGGATTTATAATAATAACAACACGTTTAAAACAACAAAAAGCCAGAAGCAGATGCTTCTGGCTTCAAATTAAGTACGTTTTAACATTGTGCCGATTAGTTAATACGTAAACCCAACATGGCGCGTTGCCCTTGACGAATCAGTGAAATGCGAGCAACCGAATTTTTAGGAAGCGAAGCAACCGCTCTGGCAAACTCGCTGGTATTGTTAATTCGAGTTGAATTGATTTGAACAATCACGTCCCCAGGCATTAAGTTTGAGCGCGAAGCCAAACCGCCACGGGTCACATCCTGCACAAAAATACCGCCCGAAATATCCAGACGCGTTTGTTCATCGGTGGTTAGGTTACGAATTGCCATACCCAATACCGGCCCGTTTTGTGCAGCCGCTTTTTCAGAAGTTGCAGGTGTATCGTCTGGTGCTGTGGTGAGCGTAGCCGAAACATTCATTGGCTTACCGTCTCGAAGGATTTCCAATTGAATCACCTGTTTCGGCATGGTTCGATTCAGATAATTCAGTAGCTCAGAAGTGCGTGAAATCGGGTTGCCATTATATTTCATAATAATGTCCCCTGCCTTTAAACCAACCTTGGCCGCAGGTGAACCCGGTGTAACCTGATTAATCAGCGAGCCCTCAGGTTTTGGCAAGTTGTAGGCATCGGCAAGATTCCGGTCAATATCTTGTAGCATGACACCCAAATACGAACGTGTGACTTTGCCCTTGGTTTTTAATTGCTGTGCAACGTCCATTGCCACATCAATTGGAATGGAGAACGACAACCCCATATAACCGCCTGTACCGCTGAAAATTCGGGAATTGACCCCGACCACTTCACCTTGCTGATTAAATAATGGGCCGCCCGAGTTACCCGGATTTAATGCTACATCGGTCTGGATAAAGGGCACTGAGGTTTCGCCCACCATATTGCGTGATTTTGCACTGACAATCCCCGCAGATGCCGAATAATCAAAACCAAACGGCGAGCCAATCGCTAAAACAGGCTGTCCTACTTTCAGCTGATCGACATTACCAATTTTTAATGCAGGAAAATTCGCACCATCAACTTTCAATAAAGCCACATCGGTACGTTCATCACTTCCAACCACTTTGGCATCAATTTCACGACGATCATTTAGCGTGATGGTAATGCGTGATGCATCCTCAACCACATGATGATTGGTGAGCAAGTAGCCATCCTTGCTGATAAAAAATGCACTGCCGTATCCCGTTTTTTCTTGCGGTGCCTGCTGCTGTGGAATAATGACCTGATTTCCAAAAAAACGGCGTAGGATTTCAGGAACTTGCTGCTGTAATAGCTCCTCTTGCGTCATTTTCTTGACGACACTGACACTGACCACCGCCGGACTGACTTGCTCGACCAGATTGGAAAAGTCCACAGGTGCTGCTGCATTTACCTGTGCAGCTGCCACGGTAAACGTCACCGCATACAATCCTTTTTTTAAATAACCATTACGCATCACAAATTACACCTACACAACTCGCTTCAATCGTTTTGTTTTTATCACAAGATTTTTAGACATTTCGTAATAATATGTTTAATTAGTGGTGGCAAAACAAGACCTTAGTTTTCCGTTACAAAATTGAAATATGATTGAAATTTTTATTCATCACAAACTGGTCGAAGTCTTGCCTTTTTTGCAAAAAAGCGTTGTTATTATCAGACTTTTTTAAAATTAGCTGATGGACATGTCTAATTTAAATTCTACGCATCAGTTTGATGTGATTATTGTGGGCAGTGGCGGAGCCGGCTTAAGTCTCGCACTTTCACTTCCGAGCCATTTCAATATTGCGATTTTGGCCAAATCTTCTCTCACTGAAGCCAGCACATTTTATGCGCAAGGCGGCGTAGCTGCTGTACTCGATAAAACCGACTCTATTCAACAACACATCGATGACACTATGGTTGCTGGTGCGCACCTGTGTGAATTAGATGCGGTCAAGCAAACCGTGGAAGGCGGACGTCCATCCGTTGATTTCTTATTAAAACAAGGGGTTGAGTTTACTCTCGATGAAGATGCACAGCTTCACCTGACCCGTGAAGGTGGACACTCGCAGCGTCGTATTATTCATGCAGCCGATGCAACCGGAAAGGCCATTTCGACCACATTGGTGCAGCGGGCACAAGAGGCACCCAATCTCACAATTTTTGAAAATTTCGTCGCCATTGATGTGATTAGTCTGCATAAGCTTGGACACACAGATCAACCCAATCGTGCAGTAGGTTTATACGCACTTGAAGAAGCAACAGATCAAATCCATACATTTTTGGCGCCTTTTACCGCATTGGCTTGCGGTGGTGCCATGAAGGCTTATCTGTATACGTCTAACCCGGATATTGCAACGGGTGACGGGATTGCGATGGCCTATCGTGCAGGTTGCAGGGTTGCCAATATGGAATTCAACCAGTTTCATCCCACCTGTTTGTATCATCCACAAGCACGCTCATTTCTGATTACTGAAGCCATGCGCGGCGAAGGTGCCTACTTACGTTTACCCGATGGTGAACGTTTTATGCTTCGGTTTGATTCACGTGCAGAATTGGCGCCACGCGACGTTGTGGCGCGTGCGATCGATTTTGAGATTAAACGACTCGGTATTCGTCACGTCTGGCTCGACATTACCCATAAGCCGGCAGCATTTATTCAGGAGCATTTTCCCACCCTGTATGCGCGCTTACTGGAACTGGGCATCGATATTACCACGGACATGATTCCAGTCGTACCGGCTGCACATTATACCTGTGGGGGTGTGGTGGTCGACGAAAACAGTCAGACCGATCTTGAAGGGCTATATGCGATTGGTGAAACATCGTACACCGGGTTGCATGGTGCAAACCGTATGGCCAGTAATTCACTGCTTGAATGCTTTGTTTATGGGATGGGCGCAGCATCTGATATTGAGCGAAAATTTACTCAACCGTTTGATTTTCCAGATGTGCCTGCATGGGACGACTCACAAGTGACCAATGCCGATGAAGATGTGGTGATTTTACAAAACTGGGATGAGCTACGTTCAACCATGTGGAATTATGTGGGGATTGTCAGAACAACCAAGCGTCTACAGCGTGCACTGCATCGCATCGAAATGCTTAAAAGTGAAATTACCGAATATTATCAAGATTACCGCGTCAGCAAGAATTTGATTGAACTACGGAATTTGGTATTGGTGTCCGAGATGATTGTACGCTGTGCCATGCAGCGCAAAGAATCACGCGGCTTACATTACACACTAGACTATCCAGAGCTTGGCTCAGAACTTCGAAAAACGGTGCTCACTCCACCTCATTTTGAAGTGGAGCAACCGCTCGTCAATCTGGCATAAAGGCCTAGCACGAATCTAAAGTCAGATTCGTGCTTCTAAATGCTTGAGCGCAGCTTCAAATACTCGATCTGGCGCTTGTGTCGCATCCAGACGCTTGACGCGTTCTGGATATTGCAGGCTCAACTCTTCATAGCCTGCACGAACACGACTAAAAAAAGTCATTTTTTCTTGTTCAAAACGATCCAGCTCTCCACGCTCGCGCGCACGCGACATCCCCAGCTCAATCGGTGCATCTAACCAGAAGGTCAGCTCAGGCATACAATTGACAAAGGTTTGATTCAAAATCGAGAGTTTGTCTTTACTTAAACCACGGCCAGCACATTGATAAGCATAGCTGGCATCGGTAAAACGATCGCTCAGAACCAGTTTCCCCTGTTTCAATGCAGGCTGAATGACTTCTTGAATATGCTGCGCACGCGCCGCGTACATTAGCAATAGTTCAGTGTCTGAACTCATACTTTCGCTATGATTAACAGCAAGCAGTAAACTGCGAATCTGTTCTGCAAGCGGTGTCCCTCCTGGTTCACGGGTAAGTATCACCTGCTGACCGGCTGCCTCAAAATATTCGTACAGTTTACGAATGAGCGTGGTTTTTCCTACACCTTCCGTGCCTTCAAAACTAATAAACATTCAAATACCTTAATTTTTCGATCTTAACACGGACAAATACTGTTGAACCGCTTGATTGTGCTCCTGCAAAGTCGCACTAAATTTATGCCCGCCGTTGCCAGTAGCAACAAAATAAATATTGTCAGAATTGTCTGGATGCATGGCAGCCTCAATGGCTTTTTTACCCGGCAATGCAATTGGGGTTGGGGGTAATCCGGCCATGGTGTATGTGTTATAGGCAGTAGGTGTTCGCAAATCCTGACGGGTAATATTGCCGGTATAGCGCTCACCCATACCGTAAATAACAGTCGGATCTGTTTGCAATCGCATACCCAATTTTTGACGACGTACAAACACGCCCGAAACTTGACGTAGCTCTGAATCCAAACTGGTTTCTTTTTCAATAATCGAGGCCATAATCAACGCCTCATATTTATTTTTATACGGCAGACCCGGTGCTCGCTTTTGCCACGCCTCATCTAAGGTTTTCATTTGATAGCGATACAAATCGGTCAGGATTTTTTTATCCGACTCACCTTTGGCAAAAAAATAGGTGTTTGGTGCAAATAGTCCTTCAGGATGATCATACGGAATATCCAGAGCCTTCAACATTTCTTGTTGCGGTAAATTGACCACGCTTTTTTCAACCAAAGGATCTTTTTTAAGAATCTCGACCAACTGTTTAAAAGTGGTACCTTCAATCACCAAAATACGGTTCATTTGCGCATTATCGGCATTTGAGAGCATTGCCAGAACTTGTCGAATACTCATGCCCTGCTGAATTTCATACACGCCTGCTTTTAAACTGTCATGAATAAAAAACTTTTGATAAATTTTCAAAACGATTGGCAAGCTGACTTTTTCATCACGACCCAGACGGTCGATAAATCGCGTGTAGGTATCACCGGGAGCAATCGACAGCATTTGTTTTTTACCTTCGATTGGGTAGGCACGAAACAAATTACTCCATAGCACCCAAAACATGGCCACTAAGATGATCAATAGTACCCAAGTGAAACGATGTTTTTTCCACCCCGAAGAAGGCAGTTTTTGCGATGTGTTTTTAGATTTCGGCTTTGTGGGCTGCTTCGACATATCAATCAATCTGATTCAGTTTAAGAGTGTGGAAAAGTGTCAAACATGCCTCGGTACTTAAAGATCGCGAATGCATCCGCGAGGCAATGGTCATCGGATGAAGCGTATTACAAAAAAACAGCGCCTGAACCTGATCGAGTTCATCGAGATGAATCTGACGTTCAAGAATATCGATACCGGCCTGTTGGGCCCGATCCAAAATTTCAGTTCGCATTAAACCGCGAACGCCATTATAGCGAAGTTCGGGCGTAATCCATGCGTTATTTAAGTAAATAAAGCAGTTACTGCTTACGCCTTCAACAATATTCCCGTTTAAATCTGCCACCAATGCTTCTGCCCAGCCGTATTGATCTGCCTGCTGCTTGAGCAAGACTTGTTCGAGTCGATTGAGCGTCTTGATACCGACCATATCTGGCATGGTCAATCCGATACGGCGTGGTAACAGACCAACCTCTACATACTGCGGTGCGGTGTCACTATAGGCTTGCGGATAGAAAAATACATACAGATCCGCATTATGATCTGGAACGCTATAGCCTCGTGGGCCTTCACCCCGACTGATCAAAAGTTTCAGCGTTCCGGTGAGCACTATCTCCTGATGAGTCAGTTGCTGTAGGCTTTGCTCAATCAGCTTTAAATCAACATTTAATCCCAATTGCTGGCAGGCGTAGTTCAAGCGCTCATAATGTCGATTGGCCAGTTGAATCTGCCCTTTCACAATGCGTGCTGTCGAAAAACACCCATCCCCATATTGAAATGCGCGATCCTGTAAAGCAACAGACGCAACGGGTTGAGCATTTTTAAAGCACCACATAGGCAATTTCTCTATTTTTTGGCAGCTTAGTGTAAAACCGAACCATAAAAATGATGCATTTTCTTATTTCTTTTTTATTCATATAAAATTCATTTTTTATTATTTTTTATGGATAGTAACTCATTGTATTCTCCTTTTTAGATTTAGAACTAACCTATTTAAGGATACGAATATGCGATTTGCACAGTTAAAAATTGGGGTACTGGCTGCATTAATCTCCGTTTCTTCATTTGCAGCAAAAGACTTTTTAAATGTGTCTTATGACCCAACACGTGAACTCTACGAAAACTTCAATAAAGAGTTCGGTGCGTACTGGAAACAACGTACTGGTCAAGAGATTAACTTTAAACAATCACACGGAGGTTCTGGCAAACAAGCACGTGCAGTGATTGATGGTTTGCAAGCCGATGTGGTTACCCTTGCTTTGGCTGCTGATATCGATGAAATTGCCGATAAAGCAAAACTACTATTACCCGACTGGCAAAAGAAATTTCCAAATAACTCAACACCATATACCTCAACGATTGTATTTCTAGTCCGTAAAGGTAACCCAAAAGGTATTAAAGACTGGAGCGACATTACCAAGCCCGGTGTCGAAATTATTACGCCAAATCCAAAAACCTCAGGTGGTGCACGCTGGAACTACCTAGCGGCATGGGCATGGGCAAAACATAAATATGGCTCAGATGCCAAAGCACGCGATTTTGTGCGCCAAATTTACAAACAGACCAAAGTGCTTGATTCAGGTGCTCGTGGTGCGACCACAACCTTTGCTGAGCGCGGTATTGGCGATGTGTTATTGGCATGGGAAAACGAAGCTTATCTGGCGGTACGTGAACAACCCGGCAAGTTTGAAATTATTACGCCTTCGCTTTCAATTTTAGCTGAACCACCTGTGGCAATTGTAGAAAAGAATGTTCAAAAAGATGGCAACGAAAACCTAGCAAAAGCTTATCTAAACTTCTTGTATTCACCAAAAGGCCAAGATATTGCGGCGAAAAACTTTTATCGCCCACGTGATCAAAATATTTTGAAACGCTATAGCGGCACTTTTAAGCCACTCAAACTGGTCACGATTGATCAAGAGTTTGGCGGCTGGAAAAAAGTACAAAAGGCACACTTTAGTAATGGCGGCGTCTTTGACCAAATTGTTAAAGAAAATAGCGCAAAATAATTGAGCGTTTAGGAGCATGACAATGGTTCATACAGTAATTGTTCCGGGTGTTGGTGGTAGTGAACAACATCATTGGCAGTCATGGTTACAACGTCAACTGCAGTCATGCTCACGTGTCGAACAAGCCGATTGGCATCGACCTGTACTTTCTGAATGGGTAGAACAACTGGCAAAGCATGTACGCTCAATTCATGGACCAGTACAACTGGTGGCGCATAGTTTTGGCTGTTTAACCAGTTTGGCGGCTTTGAAAGAGCATCCAGATCTGACGCACAAGATCAAGCATCTGACCTTAGTTGCACCCGCGAATCCAGCGCGTTTTGGAGATGCAGGATTCGCCAGAGACAGCACCAACAACTATTTAGCCTATTTTGAATCACTTAGACCAATCGTTAGAACACAGTTGCTGATGAGTGAAAATGATCCGTGGCTACATGTGCAAGATGCACAGCATCTTGCACACTGCTGGAAGTTAAAGGCCGTCAGCCTAGGCCACGTTGGTCATATCAATGTGGCTTCGGGTTTCGGTCCTTTTCCAGAAATATTTGACTACGTTCTCCCAGAAAAACAGCGTACTGGATCTGTACGTGCGCGTTACAGCAATCGATTTTTTGACTTTGCACTGTAAATCAATGTTGGGATTAAGATTTTTTATTTTTCGTTTGCTTGATTGAGCAAACCTGCTCTTTTTCAGGAGTTACCATGTCGCAGCGATCCCGAGTGCTGCCAGGGTTTGGTCTTTCACTGGGCTTTACCCTTGCATATTTATCTTTAATCGTGCTTATTCCATTATCTGCCGTTTTTATCAAATCTCTGGGTGTGGGATGGGATGGACTCTGGGAGATCCTGAGTTCAGAGCGCATTCTTAAATCTTTGCAACTCAGTTTTACGACTGCCATGATTGCCGCGCTCATTAATGTAGTGTTTGGCTTGCTTCTGGCATGGTGCTTGGTGCGCTATAGCTTTCCAGGTAAACGTATTGTCGATGCGTTGGTGGATTTACCATTTGCCTTACCTACTGCGGTTGCAGGTATTGCCCTCACCTCGCTATACGCTTCGACTGGCTGGGTGGGTCAGTATCTTGAGCCACTTGGTATTAAGGTTGCATATACACCGATTGGCATTACCCTCGCTTTGGTGTTCATTGGATTACCTTTTGTAGTACGTACTGTGCAGCCGGTTTTAAGCGATATCGAAACCGAACTTGAGGAAGCTGCATCGGCTCTGGGTGCCAACCGTTTTCAAATTATCACCAAAATTATTTTGCCCATTTTATTTCCAGCCTTGCTCACCGGTTTTGCCTTAGCGTTTGCACGTGGCGTGGGTGAATATGGTTCAGTGATTTTTATTGCCGGCAATCAACCTTTTAAAACAGAAATCGCACCGCTAATGATTATCTCCAGACTCGAAGAATATGACTATGAGGCTGCAACCACAATTGCTGTCGTGATGCTGGTGATTTCTTTTGTAATCTTGTTTGCGATCAATCTTTTACAAGCATGGGCGAGCCGCCGTACCGGGAGAACAGTGAAATGAGCTTAGTCACCGATAGCCATTTACTGGCAGAAAAGCTTCAAAGCCGTGATGCCACACGCGAGCCTAAGTGGGTTCGTTATACGCTGCTGAGTATTGCGTTACTGTTCTTTTTAAGCTGCCTGATTCTGCCCCTTATTTTGGTCTTTGTAGAAGCATTTCGACAAGGTGTCGAGGTATATATCAATGCACTGATTAATCCAGACACTTTATCGGCAGTCAAGCTAACCTTGCTTACGGCAGCAATTGCGGTACCACTCAATGTCATCTTTGGTGTGGCAGCAGCATGGGCCGTGGCAAAATTTCAATTTGCCGGAAAATCGATACTCACGACCTTAATCGATTTACCGTTTTCAGTTTCACCTGTAATTGCAGGTTTGATGCTGGTCCTGATCTTTGGTATGCAAGGCTGGTTCGGGCCATGGTTTATGGATCATGACATCAAGGTGTTGTATGCCGTACCTGCGATTGTATTGGCTACTGTTTTTATTATCGTACCTTTTGTGGCACGTGAGCTGATTCCTTTAATGGAAGCGCAAGGCACTGAAGAAGAAGAAGCGGCGATGGTTTTGGGTGCATCGGGCTGGCAGACCTTTTGGAAAGTGACCTTACCCAACATCAAATGGGGCTTAATTTACGGTGTGATCTTGTGTAATGCACGCGCGATGGGTGAGTTTGGTGCAGTTTCTGTGGTTTCAGGACATATCCGCGGTGAAACCAATACTTTGCCACTGCATGTCGAGATTTTATACAACGAATACACCTTTAGTGCCGCTTTTGCCGTGTCTTCACTGTTGGCGCTGCTGGCGATTGTGACCCTGATTTTAAAAACATGGGTGGAAGTGCGTCAGGAAAAACAAAACAAACAACATGATTCAACTTCATCTTGAGGAATGACAAATGAGTATTCAAGTTAAAAATATTGAAAAACATTTTGGTGCATTCCATGCATTAAAAAATATTTCATTAGACTTTCCAGAAGGTGAACTGGTGGCATTGTTAGGACCATCAGGCTGCGGAAAAACAACACTTTTACGTATCATTGCAGGACTAGAATCGGCAGATGGCGGGCAAGTGTTGCTTGAAGGCACCGATGCCACCGATATTCATGTGCGTGAGCGTCAAGTGGGATTCGTATTTCAACATTATGCGCTGTTTCGCCACATGTCCGTATTTGACAATATTGCCTTCGGTTTACGTGTACGCTCACGGCGGACGCGCCCATCGGAAGCAGAGATTAAAAAGCGCGTAACACGTTTGCTGGATCTGGTTCAACTCGGTTTTTTAGCCGATCGCTACCCTTCTCAACTTTCGGGTGGTCAGCGCCAGCGTATTGCATTGGCCCGTGCACTGGCAGTTGAACCGCGCGTGCTACTGCTTGACGAACCATTTGGTGCGCTGGATGCCAAAGTGCGTAAGGAATTGCGACGCTGGTTACGGACACTGCATGACGAGCTACATATTACCTCGATTTTTGTGACACACGATCAAGAAGAGGCGCTTGAAGTTGCCGATCAGATTATTGTGATGAATAAAGGGAATGTCGAGCAAATTGGTTCACCACGTGAAGTATACGAAAAGCCAGCTACTCCGTTTGTTTTCGACTTTTTAGGACAAGCCAATCGCTTTGATGGACATTATTATGAAAACATCATTCAATTGGGCGATGACAAAATTATTTTACCGAATGCCTCGCAAACACCTCATGGTAAAGTGATAGCATTTGCTCGACCAAATGAACTACATATTCATGCACAACCAACAGATAACACCATTCAAGCTACCTTTTTAAGAGAAGTCTGGATTGCTGGAAAAGTCGTTGCTGAATTACAAGATCGTAATGGCAGACTGATCGAAATTGCCCTGACACCCGATGAAGCACGCCTTCATCAATTTAGACCGAACCAAACGGTTTGGATCAGTGTGTCTCAGCTTCATCTTTTTGAAGAACGGGTTGCTTAGAATTAAAAAATGGGGGCAAGTCCCCCATTCTCGTTGAGAGGATCAAGAGAACATGAATTTTCAACAATTACGCATTATTCGGGAAACCGTGCGTCAGAATTTTAATCTGACCGAAGCTTCTGCTGCACTTTACACTTCACAATCAGGTGTCAGTAAGCATATTAAAGATTTAGAAGATGAGTTGGGTGTACAACTTTTTGTTCGCAAAGGAAAACGATTGTTAGGTTTGACAGAACCCGGCCAATCCTTGCTTGGCATTGTTGAACGTATGTTGGTCGATGCAGAAAATATTAAACGTCTGGCCGATGACTTTAACAAAGTTGATGAAGGCACCTTGACTATTGCCACCACGCACACACAAGCTCGTTATGTGCTGCCTCCGATTGTCAATCAATTTAAGAAACTGTTTCCAAAGGTACATTTAATCTTGCAACAGGCCAGCCCAACCGAAATCTCAGAAATGTTGTTGCTTGGTGAAGCGGACATCGGTATTGCCACCGAGTCTTTGACCACCGAAGATAATTTGGCCAGCGTCCCTTACTATCAATGGGAACACAGCATTATCACGCCGCAAAATCATCCGCTTGCCAAAGAAACCGACATTACACTTGAGAAGCTCGCAAATTTTCCAATCATCACCTATCACGGCGGCTTTACTGGGCGTTCAAAAATCGATAAAGCCTTTGAAGATGCCGGCATTGATGTCGATATCGTCATGTCTGCACTCGACGCCGATGTCATTAAAACCTATGTAGAACTTGGAATGGGTGTGGGAATTGTGAATGACGTGGCCTACGATAAAGAACGAGATTATCGCTTGAGCCAACTCAAAACCGGAATTTTTGGCTTAAATACAACATGGATCGCGGTTCGTAAAGGACACTTACTTCGTGGTTACGGCTACGAGTTTATTTCTTTATGCTCACCAGAAGCGGACATTAAGCAGCTTAAAAAAGTGGCTTACCCAGACGA
This sequence comes from Acinetobacter sp. V89_7, assembly GCF_029967895.1. Lineage (NCBI taxonomy): Bacteria > Pseudomonadati > Pseudomonadota > Gammaproteobacteria > Moraxellales > Moraxellaceae > Acinetobacter > Acinetobacter sp. V89_7. The sequence continues at coordinate 221,639 of NZ_JASCAJ010000017.1, read as the reverse complement.
GTAAAATCAAATTGATAAAACAAAAAAAACGGGATTTCTCCCGTTTTTTTATGTTCAAACAATTACCAGTAGTAGCTTACGCCCACTTTACCAACAGGTAACCATTTGTATTTGTCATCGTTACGGATTTTGTTCTCTTCATTATTGACAGCATCTTGAGCAGATGTTGTGTTACCAGCAATTGGTGTAAGATTGTACTGGGTGAGTTCAACTTGAGGATTACCAGTGTAGTAAGCACCAACTTCAGCGAATACACCCCAGTTTTTGTTAATCTTAGGTGCGAAACCAAAGCCTAAATAAGGCGCAATATCATTGTTGTAGTTCATCTTACCGCGAACGCCACCTTGTTGATTTGTATCAGTTACTTGGTAATTTTTACCATCTATTGATAACGATTCACCAGGATTAATGCGTTTTGCAAGATCGTAGTCATTATCTAGATATGCAGCACCCGCTGCAACATATAAACCTTGTGCCCAACGGTTATCGCTTGCACCCCAAGGACGAATTTCAGCGTTTAGATAGACATTGTTATTATTCATATCTAAATCATACTTGGTGCCATTGACTGAAACGTCATCGCGCCATGAAATATCGCCACCATTATAACCAAGTGCTAGACCTACATACGGGTTTGCTTGCCAAAGCAAAGCACCACCATAACCCGTTGTGCCTACTTCAGCACGAACACCTACAGGAATGAGCTGCTGCGCATCAAATGCATAACGGTCATGTACCACAGCATCATCAGCTGATGCAACGCCTGCTACAGCGCTAAGTGCACCTGCTAATGCGAATACTTTTAATACTTTCATTTTCGTCTCCTCAAAAAGAGTAAAGGTTTGTTCTAATAAATCTGATTTCTTTTGGTAAGCCCATAGTAGATGAAATTGTGATTTGTTTTTATACAAAATTTGCTTATTTTCTGTTAATTTTTGATACAAGTTGGCCTTTTAGCTTGTTTTTTAATCAATTTTTATTGAATTTAAATATAATTATTGCTGCAAAAACGCAATGTCTAAATTTTGATTGTTTTTTAATCACGACAATCATTCAACCCAAGATTCTTTGGCCGTTTTCGTGTAGAATCTTTAAAATTTTTTTTGGAAGGACGTCCATGTCTGAGCTTTCAACGATCATTGAGCAAGCGTTTGAAAATCGTGCCAACTTTACCGCTGCTGATTGCCCTACAGAAATTCGTGAAGCAGTTGAACACGTTATTGCTGGTTTAGACAACGGCACTTTACGTGTTGCTGAAAAAATTGATGGTGAATGGATTGTTCACCAGTGGGTTAAAAAAGCGGTTTTATTATCGTTCAAACTTAACGACAACAAACCTGTTGAATCTGGCGATTTAGCGTTTTACGATAAAGTAGACACTAAATTTGCAGGCTGGACTGAAGCGCAGTTTAAAGAAGCTGGTGTTCGTGTTGTTCCTCCTGCTGTTGCACGCCGTGGTAGCTTCCAAGCGAAAAATGTTGTGTTGATGCCATCTTATGTCAACATTGGTGCTTACGTTGATGAAAACACCATGGTTGATACTTGGGCTACTGTAGGTTCTTGTGCTCAGATCGGTAAAAATGTTCACTTGTCTGGCGGTGTAGGCATTGGTGGTGTACTTGAACCACTTCAAGCCAATCCAACGATTATTGAAGATAACTGCTTTATTGGCGCGCGTTCTGAAATTGTTGAAGGTGTAATCGTAGAAGAAGGTTCTGTAATTTCAATGGGCGTATATATTGGTCAGTCGACTCGTATTTACGACCGTGAAACTGGTGAAATTCATTACGGCCGTGTACCTGCGGGTTCAGTAGTTGTACCGGGCAGCTTACCGTCTAAAGACGGCAAGTACAGTCTGTATGCTGCAATTATTGTGAAAAAAGTAGATGCGCAAACACGCTCGAAAACCAGTTTGAACGATTTGCTTCGCGCTGAGTAATTCTCACAGATTAGCGAAATATTGATGCTCTTCGGAGCCTGATTCGCTTCTCGTCTCTACGGTCAAGCCTGATCGTAGAGATTTTTGTTTTTCAACTCTTGGTAATGCTGTAATGACTTCTTTACGTTCTACGACAATTCCAGTGACGGACCCGGCTGCGGGACTACGCATAACGGAAATTTTCTACTCTTTACAAGGGGAAGCCAATACTGCGGGTTTACCAACAGTTTTTATCCGCTTAACGGGTTGCCCTTTACGCTGCACATATTGTGATACCACTTATTCATTTGAAGGTGGGCAACGACTTTCAATTGATGAAATCATAGAAACTGCACGTGCCTACAAAACGCCTTATATTTGTGTGACAGGTGGCGAGCCACTGGCTCAGCCCAATTGTCAGGTGTTATTAACGCGTCTGTGTGATTTAGGTTTTGACGTTTCACTGGAAACCAGTGGTGCACTCGATGTTTCAATGGTCGATGCTCGGGTATCAAAAGTGCTTGATCTCAAGACGCCAACCTCTGGTGAAGAGAAGCGTAACCTGATGAGCAATCTTGATCATTTGACTCCTCACGATCAGATCAAATTTGTGATTTGTAATCGTGAAGATTATGAATGGTCCAAACTTCAGGTCGAACAATTTCAACTTGAGAAAAAAGTGAGTACCGTATGGTTCTCGCCTGCTTTTGCCGTTGAGAAAAATGCAGCCAAACTGCCTCAACTGGCTCGTGATTTAGCAGAGTGGATTCTAAACGACCATCTCCCCGTGCGGTTTCAGTTACAGCTCCATAAAATTTTATGGAACGATGAAACGGGTCGTTAATTTAATTTGATTGGAGAATGATATATGCGCCCTCGTGCCATTGTTTTATTGTCAGGCGGCTTAGACTCAACAACCTGTTTAGCTTGGGCACAAGCGCGCTATGAATGCATGGCCTTAAGCTTTATGTATGGTCAACGTTCATCTACAGAGCTAGATGCAGCCAAAGCACTGACTCAACGCGCTGGCGTTGAACATCGCGTGATCAATATCGATTTAGGTAATTTGGGTGGCTCTGCCCTTACCGATCACAGCATTGATGTTCCAGAACAACAACAAGATGGTATTCCGGTGACGTATGTACCGGCTCGTAACACAATTTTTCTCTCGTATGCGCTTGCTGCAGCAGAAGTTTTTGGCGCTGAGGCTATTGTTATTGGCGTAAATGCAGTAGATTATTCTGGATACCCTGATTGTCGCCCAGAATATATCGAAGCGTTTACAAATATGGCACGCTTGGCAACAAAAGCGGGTGTAGAAGGAAAACCTCTTACATTTGAAACACCTTTGTTACATTTATCCAAAGCGAATATTATACGTCTTGGTATTGAACATGGCGTAGACTATAGTCAAACAGTTTCTTGCTATCAGGCTGATACGCAAGGCCGTGCTTGTGGTAAATGTGATAGCTGCCGCTTACGTAAAGAAGGTTTTATTGAAGCTGGCGTCGCAGATCCAACACGCTACATACCGCAATAATAAGGTACTATTTATGAAATTTTTGAATACCAAACTTTTACTTTCTTCTGTAATGGCATCTGCAGCTTTGTTTGCATCTGTAACCCATGCAGACGACAACAAACTTCAGCAAGCCTACAAAAGCACAAATGTAAAAGGTGCTTTGATCAATCTGTGTAAAGAAGAAACTGCTAAAGGTAATAAACTGAACAGCGCAGAAGTAAGCAAATATTGTTCATGTGCAGTAGAAGCAGACGGCAGAATGACCAATGCACAAAAATGGGAAATTCAAAGCGCGATTAATGCTAAGAAAAGCCCAAGCACATTGGCTTTCGTACAACAGCAAAACAAAAGCCTTCAAACTTGCTTAGGCCCTCAGTTGACTTCAAAACTTAAAACTTTAAGTGAAGAAGCTATGAAAGCCGCACCAGCAGCGAAAAACTAAGTTCATTTTAAAATGACATTACAAGCCACATTATGTGGCTTGTTTTTTATGGAGAGAACAATGAGTAACGTAGAAATTCAATTACCGGATCAAGTGTTTCCAACTACAACGGGTGAAATTAATTTATCTGATTTAGATAACGAATGGTTGGTGATCTATTTTTACCCAAAAGACTCCACCCCGGGTTGTACAACACAAGCAGTCGGCTTTTCTTGCTTGAAAGATCAGTTTGATGCTCTGAATGTTAAAATTGTTGGTTTATCACGCGACTCAGTGAAATCACATCAAAACTTTACAGCAAAGCAAGCACTCACCATCGATTTGATCAGCGATAAAGAAGAAGTGTTGTGTAAGCATTTTGACGTGATCAAAGAAAAAAATATGTACGGTAAAATGGTGATGGGGATTGAACGCTCAACCTTTATTTTTCACAATAAAAAATTAGTCAAAAGCTATCGTAAAGTGAAAGCAGCTGGGCATGCAGAACAGGTGCTTGAGGATATTCAGGCGCTTCAAGCCAAATAATCTAGTCCAATAGACTTCGCTTAGAGCGAAGTCTATTGTCAACATATTAAAGATTTGAACTATCGTGATAAGAAAATTTGTGCTGTAACTCTCGATAGGTATCAGTTTTTTGAAAAGCCTTCAAAAATGCAATGGTGCCTTGTGGAAAAGCCGACTCATCAATGCAACCCTCATAGAACGCTTCACGCAGCGGCGTGGCCGACATAGACTGCTTTAGGCTGTCCAGTTCAACCATGTGCCACTCTGGAAACAACTTTAAGTAGTAGGATGACTCATCCTTAAAATGGCCAATTAAACCAATCTTACTTGTGGATGGAGCCAGCGCATAAACACCAGATTTAACTTGCTCAACCCACTTTTTATCGTCATAGACATCAATAATGGGCGCAAACAAAATACGTGTTTGCTGTTCGGGTGTAAAATTTGACAAGATCATGTCTTGTCGCTCTGCCGCCAGAAACGGATTTTTAATATTTCGCTCTACCTGAGCCGACCCCAAAGCAATAATCACTTGTCGACTCTGCTGTAATGCAATTTGAATCGTTTCAAGATGAGCCAAATGAAAAGGCTGAAAACGCCCAATAAAAACAAGGTAATCAAACGTATACATATATCAACTTAACTTCAATGAACTCATCAGTTGCTTTTTTCAAGCAGTTTTAAGACATAATGAGCCGCATAGCCTTTTATAAATAACCAAGGATAGTACGATGACACTACAATGTATTCAACAACCTCATCAACATTTACAAGCAAATTTAGAAAATGGGGTGCTTACCTTAGCGCTTAATCGTGCAGAAGCAAAAAATGCACTTTATGGCGAATTATATCTTTGGCTGGCAAAAGCGCTCGATGATGCTGATGCATCGTCTGAGGTTCGAGTGGTTGTGTTACGTGGTGTTGATGCAGATTTTTCGGCTGGCAATGACATGAAAGACTTTATGTCATTTATTCAAAAACCGCATGAAGGCAAAGCTGGCGATCAGCCGCCTTTTGTCTTGTTAAAATCGGCTGCGCGCTTTTCAAAGCCACTTATTATTGCAGTTCGCGGTGTCGCCATTGGTATTGGAGTGACCATTTTGCTACATGCAGATATTGTTTACGCCGACAATACGGCGTTGTTCCAGATTCCATTTGTCAGCCTAGGATTGTCACCTGAAGGGGCTGCAAGCCGTCTGTTGGTGCAACAAGCAGGATATCATCGTGCGGCAGAATTACTGTTTACTGCACAAAAATTTAATGCCGAAAAAGCGCTACAAGCCAGTTTGATCAACCAGATTTCAGAAGATGTCTATACATTAGCAAACAAAACGGCTCAACAGTTATCTGCCCTTCCTTTGGCTTCCATCAAGCAGTCTAAAGCCCTCATGAAGCAAGACCTATCTGAGATTATCGACTGCATTGACAACGAAGCCGAAATTTTTATGCAACGTGTGCAATCGGCAGAAATGAAAGAAGCGGTGCAAGCTTTTATGCAAAAACGCCAACCTGATTTCTCACAGTTTGCCTAATTATTATACTTCAATACAATCAATCACTTAATCTTCAGTTTTGTGATACATTTTTTTAACATCACAAAATTGATGCAGTGATATGCTCATTTTATTGTCTCGCTTAAGTAAAGATCATGACCACGACTTCTCACGATTCAGCAACCTCAGATTCAACTGAAAAAAAACGCTATTTTGAGCCTGCACCTCAAGATATCGATGTCGATAACTTTCGTAAAGTGCTTGAAAGCAGACGCTCGGTACGCAAATTTACCGATAAAGCCATTCCTACTGAGGTCTTAGATGCCTGTCTGGATTTGGCCCTACTGGCACCAAACTCGTCAAACCTTCAGCCATGGACATTTTATGTAGTGCAAAATCCAGCCAAGAAAAAACAGCTGGTTAAGGCTTGCTTAGGGCAATTGGCTGCAAAAACAGCGTCAGAACTGATCGTCTGTGTTGCGCGTACCGATCGTGTCGATGAAATGGCCAAGAAAAATATTTCTGAATTTCCGTTTAATGAACCGCCTAAAATGGTTAAACAGTATTACCGTTTTATTCCGTTCAACTATAAAACCGGCTATTTCAACGCACTGGGAAATTTAAAAAAAGTGGCTTTTAAAGTGGCCAGAACACTGGATCGCCAGCTGCCTGTGACGGCATTTAATCCGGCCGACGCAAAGCTTTGGGCTGCAAAGAGTACCGCACTGGCCTGTGAAAATCTGGTCTTGGCATTACGAGCCTATGGATTTGATAGCTGCATGATGGAAGGCTTTGACGAGCCAATGGTACATAAGCTGCTTAAACTCAATGACGAGCAATTTCCGATTATGGTCATTGCGGCGGGTGAACGTGCCACAGATGGTGTGTTTTATCCACAGTACCGATTTGATCGTGAGCTGTTTATTCAGAAAATCTGATTGAATCAATATCTACCATTTGAATAAATTCAAATGCGGGTTCTTCATACGGATGACTTGCACTTAAGGCCAAGGCAACTGCTTTGGCCTTTTGTTCAGATACAATCGTTTCCACACGCCATTCTTCAAGCTGCTCTAGAGCGTCTAGTTGCCCTAAAAAAGGTTGAGCATTTTTAACTGCTTTAAATTGTCCAATACCTTTTACTTGCCAAGCACACTGCTCATAATGACCAACACCGCCTGCCCCGGCGGCAAAAATTGCAGCTTTGGTCGATTCCAGATGAGATTCAGGTACGTAATAAATTAGTTTAAGCATATAAAATTCCTAATAATTTTAAATAGTGATTATAGATTAGTGATATTCGAAGCGAACCAAAGCATGGTATTTTAGCTGTTCCAAATACAGCTGTCAGATCTATAGATGGAGCTTATAGTCAGATGATACTCACCGCCTCCTCGCCACGCCCAGCCGAAACGTTACTTATCCTGTTCGCAGGCATTTCAAGTTTAATTGTGGCACATGGTCTAGGGCGATTTGCATTTACCCCCTTACTGCCTTATCTCATTCAAGATAATGTGATCACACTTGCTCAAGGGGCTAATCTCGCAACTTGGAATTATATTGGCTATTTGGTCGGTGCACTGGTGGCAGTCTCTCTACATGGACGAAACAGCACGCAAAGTGTGCTGATCTGGGCATTACTCGTCAATGCAGGATTGACTATTTTGCAAATTATCACAACAGATTATACGTTTTTTCTACTGCTGCGTTTATGCAATGGTATCACCAACGGGCTGGTGTTTGTGCTTGTCCCTGCACTGATTCTTGAATGGTTGGCAGAGCATCATAAAACACAGTTAAGCGGGCTGATGTTTACAGGCGTGTCGATTGGGCTCATTTTGGACAGTATATTAATCGACTGGTCATCGGCATGGTTTAGCGGACAATTGCGCTGGATTCCAATCGGCTTGGTGGCGCTGCCGCTGGCGTTATTTAGTGTCTGGCAACTTAAGAAAATTGCATTATCTTCTCGCCCTACAGTCGTCATTCGTTCATCACACTTACTAGACCGAAACAGTACTCCGTTATTTATCGGCTATGCAGGTGCTGGCTTAGGCTATATTTTACCGATGACGTTTTTGCCTACGCTAGCACATGAGTTAATTCGTAACCAGCCATTCATTCTGACCAATATCTGGCTAATTACGGCACTTTCTTGCCTAATTTTGTTACCTTTCTGGAATAAGCTCGGCGCAAGTACCAATGACCGCTTTGCACTGATTTGTTCTTATATTGTGCAAATTTTAAGCTTGATTGCTGTATTGATCTTTCATAATGCAATCGGTGTGGTGATCTGCGCGATTTTGATGGGCGGGAGTTTTATGGGGACTGTGGTGTGCTCTCAGCGAATTGCGCGAATCTTTCAACCGCATCAAGGCCCTAAACTATACGCAGCGCTGATTAGCCTATATGCTGGCACCCAACTAATTGGACCGTGGCTGGCTAAACTCTGGATTGATCATGGCGGGACATTACTGCAAAGCTTTTACATGGGCTTGGCAGCTCTGATCTGGGGCCTGCTCTGGACACTGCGTACACCGAATCCCGCGAATGTGGTTACGACACATTAAGGCGTAAATAATTTGCCACAATCCAGAGCATTTCCAGACTCATCACCATGCCAAATAACCACCACCCTCTGCGTTTGTGTTGAACTGTGTGCTTATTAGAATACATTGCAGATACATCCTTTTTTTATTGTGCTCATAAATCTAAAGCAAAAGCCATACCACAGCACAAAATATAAACAGCATAAAAAAACGCCACACAAGGTGGCGTTTTTTTATGCGGCTGAATTAGCCAATAAATTTACGTGCGTTACGGAACATACGTAACCATGCACCATCTTCAGTCCAGTTTTCTGGTGACCAAGAATGTTGAATAGCACGGAAGTTACGCTCTGGATGCGGCATCATAATGGTTGCACGGCCATCTTTAGAGGTCACACCTGTAACAGCTTCTGGTGAGCCATTCGGATTCAGCGGATAATGCTGAGTTGGGTTACCCAAGCTGTCGACATAACGTAAAGTGACTTGCTGATTGGCATTTAAGCTCGCCAAATGAGCATCGGTTGTCACTACACGACCTTCACCGTGAGCGACTGCAATTGGCAAGATCGAACCTTGCATATCTTGCAACAATACCGACACCGATTTTTCAACACGCACGTTTACGCTACGCGCCTCAAACACTTCCGAAACGTTACGATGGAAACGTGGCCATGCATCAGCACCCGGAATAAGCGGTGCAAGCTGTGACAGCATTTGACATCCGTTACAAATCCCCAGACTAAAGGTATTGTCACGATGGAAGAAGCTCTCAAACTGATCGCGTAATTTCGGATTAAACAGCACCGATTTGGCCCAGCCACCACCTGCACCCATGACATCACCGTATGAGAAGCCACCACATGCCACCAAACCTTCAAAATCTTGAAGATCGACACGACCGGCGAGTAAGTCACTCATGTGAACATCAATGGTGTTGAATCCGACTTTATCGAATGCCGCCGCCATTTCAACGTGCCCATTGACACCTTGCTCACGCAAAATCGCCATATTTGGACGACGTGTCGCAATGAAAGGTGCTTCAACTGGTTCGTTTAAATCAAAAGTAGCTTGTGCAATCAAACCTTTGTGGTCTTGATCTGAAATCAAGGCAAATTCTTGGTCAGCAGTTTCAACATTGTCACGTAAACGCTGGATTTGATGAGACACTTCTGCCCATGCACGTTGTAATTCGGCACGTTCAAAAGTTAAACCGTTCACAGTTAATTGATCTGAACTGTTCACACGGCCAACTACCGAAATCGCATCTTTAAGGCTAGAAGCCGAAATTTCAGCTTGTACAGCGTCCCAATCTGCAGCTTTTAACTGAACCACTGCACCAATTTCTTCTGCAAACAGGCTTTCAATGCTTTGCTGTTCAAGTGCAACACCTAAACGTGATGCAAACATCATTTCGGCAACCGTAGCGAGCAAGCCACCATCACCGATATCGTGATAGGCTTGAATTAAACTGCGATTATTCCAGTCTTGTACCAACGCAAAAAATGCTTTTAAGTCATCAAAACTGTCAACATCTGGCGTAACCGTCCCGATTGCCTTGTATACTTGAGTGAGAATCGAAGCGCCGAGACGGAACTGGCCTTTCGATAAATCGATACGAACCAGAACAGATTCATCAAATTTTTTCAGCTCTGGTGTTAAGGTTTTACGCACATCACTCACAGGTGCAAATGCAGTAATCACACCCGACATTGGCGAAGTCACGGCTTTGTCTTCACCATTATCATTCCACGTGGTACGCATGGAAAGCGAGTCTTTACCGACCGGAATCGCAATGCCCAGCGCAGGGCACATTTCCATACCAATGGCTTTTACACCTTCAAATAAAGCTTGATCTTCACCTTTTTGACCTGCAGCTGCCATCCAGTTTGCAGAAAGTTTGATGTCACCAATTTGTTCGATATTGGCCGATGCAATATTGGTAATCGCTTCAGCCACCGCTAGGCGTGCAGATGCCGCAGGGTTTAACAATGCCACTGGCGGGCGTTCGCCCATTGCCATGGCTTCACCTGTGTACCCTTGAAGGCTGGTTGTGGTCACCGCAGCATCGGCAACAGGCACCTGCCATGGGCCAACCATTTGGTCACGTGCCACCATCCCAGTAATCGAGCGGTCACCAATGGTGATCAAGAACGATTTAGATGCCACAGTTGGGTTTTTAAGTACACGGAAAATGGCATCTTTTAAATCGATCTGTGTCGTATCAAAAGCTGTACCTTCACGTTCAATGCTTTCATAAGAACGTTGCATACGAGGCGTACCACCTAGCATGACTTGCATCGGGATATCCACCGCATTGTTTTCAAACAATGGATCTTCAACCGTTAAATGACGCGCTTCAGTTGCTTCACCAAGCACAGCAAACGGACAACGCTCACGCGCACAGATTTCTTCAAACTGAGCCAAAGACTCTGGACGAATCGCAAGCACATACCGTTCTTGTGCTTCGTTTGACCAGATTTCCATTGGGCTCATGCCAGGCTCAAGCGATGGAATTTTACGTAAATTTAAAATCGCACCCAACTCATGGTCGTTTACCAGTTCAGGCATCGCATTTGAAAGACCACCTGCACCAACGTCATGAACAGACACAATCGGGTTGAAATCTTCTAGGCGCCAGCAGGTATCAATCACTTCTTGGCAACGGCGCTCCATCTCTGGGTTTTCACGTTGTACAGAAGCAAAATCAAGGCTCTCACCCATGGTACCGCTGTCTACAGAAGATGCTGCTCCACCACCCAAACCAATCAACATGGCTGGTCCGCCGAGTACAATCAGTAAATCACCTGGTTGAATTGCATCTTTTTCGACATGATCTGGACGAATGTTGCCATAACCGCCCGCAATCATGATTGGCTTATGGAAGCCTTTCACTTCGCCGTTGACATTTTGTTCAAATGTACGGAAATAACCATTTAATGCCGGACGGCCAAATTCATTGTTAAATGCTGCACCACCCAATGGACCTTCAATCATGATTTGAAGTGGAGATGCCATGCGTGACGGTTTACCGTAGTTGTCTTCCCAAGGCTGTTCAAAGCCCGGAATATTGAGGTTTGAAACGGTAAAACCGGTCAAGCCTGCTTTTGGTTTCCCCCCACGGCCTGTTGCGCCTTCATCGCGGATTTCACCGCCTGAACCCGTTGCAGCACCCGCAAATGGCGAGATTGCAGTTGGATGGTTATGGGTTTCAACTTTCATCAGGATGTGTGCAGCCTGACTTTTATATTTATAAATATAATGACCGGTGTCGTTGTCTTTTTTTGGATAAAAACGCTGAGTATCGTAGCCCACAATCACAGACGCATTATCTTTATAGGCAGATAACACTTCGTCTGGTGACTCTTTATAGGTGTTTTTAATCATCTGGAACAAGGATAACGGCTGTACTTCACCATCAATCGTCCATTCTGAACCAAAGATTTTATGACGGCAGTGCTCTGAGTTTGCCTGAGCAAACATCATCAGCTCGATATCGTTCGGGTTACGGCCCAATTGAGTAAAGGCATCGGTAAGGTAGTCAATTTCTTGCTCAGACAATGCAAAACCAAATTCATTGTTGGCTTTGACCAGTGCCGCTTTACCCTCACCCAAAATATCAATCGAGTTGAGCGGTTTTGGCGAAGTTTCCAAAAACAATGCATTGGCACTGTCAATTTCTGCAAAAACTGTTTCAGTCATGCGGTCATGAAGTGCTTGTTTCACTTCATGGGTCATTTCGCTAATCCCTTTAAGGGTAAACAAAATACCACGCTCTAAACGATGAATCGGTGTATTACAGTTTTTGAAAATATCGGTGGCTTTAGACGACCACGGCGAAATGGTGCCGATACGTGGCGTCACCAAAACTTGGATTTCATCTGTTGCCGCCTGACGCAGCTCAAACGATGATCCATCATTTAATAGTTGTAATGCAGATTGATGCTGCTGCTCGTTGAGCGCTTGATCAAACAGATAAACCCATTGGCTGTCAAAAGATTGTACAGAACTAATTGACGATAAACGTGTTAATAGTTGAGCTTTCTTAAAAGAAGAATGTGCTGGTGCACCGGCCACGATAAACATGTTGATTTTGGCTCCACGGGCAAGTCTGATGAACTTTACCGCAATGTGACTTTAGAGAGAGCGCATATTCTACTGTGAAAAGCAAAAATCGGCTAGATGAACATTCCGTATTATCTAAATGAATTGCATCAAAATAATCACATTCACGAAAAGAAATTAAATTTCACTAAAAGCGCCAACTTCTGTCGCACTGATCTAGTGCTTTTTTCTTTTTTTTGGCATCATGAAATCAGAGATCTCAAGAAAAGTTATAAATGGAACAAATGCGCTGGTTAGAGCTGCTTTCAGCGGTTCGTTTAGGTAGTAAAAAAAGTAAAACTGAATTGGCCCGTAGCCCATATCATAAAGATTATGATCGCATCATCTTCTCGCCGAGTTTTCGGCAACTAAACCGCAAAACTCAAGTCCACCCGCTCACCCAGCAAGATGGCATTCACACACGGCTCACACATTCACTTGAAGTATCTTGTGTTGGGCGCACATTAGGAATGTTAGCTGCTGAAAAAATCAAGAATGAACTTCCCGCGTGGATTTCTCCATCAGACATCGGTGCCATTATTCAGGCTGCGTGTCTTGCACATGACATTGGCAATCCACCTTTTGGTCATGCAGGTGAATATGCGATTCGTGACTGGTTCGATGAAGCTGAAAATCAGCGCTATCTTGAAGGCCTTACCCCCGAACAGCATGCCGATGTATGTCAGTTTGAAGGCAATGCCCAAGGCTTACGTATTTTAACGCGTCTAGATTATCACCCCAATGACGGTGGGATGCGACTCACTTTTGCTACACTGGGTGCTTATTTAAAATATCCGTGGTTGTCTCATCCGGTTGACCATATCGACTCAACGCATCTGCGCTCCAAGTTTGGCTGCTATCAGTCTGAAAAAGAAGTACTTGTGCAAATTGCAGAACAACTCGGGCTCATCCAGTTAGGCGACTATCATTATTGTCGCCATCCTTTAACCTATTTACTCGAAGCGGCCGATGATATTTGTTATGCCCTGATTGATCTTGAAGATGGCATCAGCATGAATATGCTCGAATATGATGAAGTTGAGCCTTATTTTCTGAATTTGATTGGTGACTACGGCACCCCACACGAACTGACCCTCCCGCACGCCACATGGCATCAGAAAGTCGCGGCCTTACGTGGACGGGTGATGAAACGTCTGGTTGCAGAAGTAACCAACGCCTTTGCACGTCATCATGATGAAATACTGGCGGGTAAGCTCAATGGCGGTTTATTGCAATATTGCCCAAGTGATATTCATATTGGTATTCAAAATGCAAAAAACCTGACTCGAGATAAAATTTTTGATCATCCACACAAAGCGGATCTTGAATTACTGGCACACTCGAGTTTGCAGCATTTACTCGATGCTTTTATTCCGCTTGCTCAACCAAAACAGCGGCTACGCTTTAAAGATCAGCGTTTAATGGTAATTTTGCAAAATCTTGGCATGATCATGAGTGATGATCTCTATCAAAACATCATGCAGATTTTAGATATTATCAGTCGTTTTTCCGACCATCAGGCTTATGCCATTTCGCAAGAGCTCAAAGGCAATAAAGTCAGCATGTTTTAAATTTTAGTCGCCAGATCAAATCAGTTGCTTGTACAACAGCCGGTTATTTGCTGTGGAGTATCAAGATTTTTGTTATTGTATTTTTTGAATTTGAAGAGTGATTGAATCGCATGATTGGTTGTTTAATTGGTGAAGTTTTTGCGCTTGAGGCGCCGACCGTATTGCTGAATGTCAATGGTGTCGGTTATGAAATCGACACGCCGCTATCAACATTTTGTCAGTTGCAAAAAGGACAACGCGTCACATTATGGACGCATCTGGTGGTTCGAGAAGATGCACAGCAACTGTTTGGTTTTATCGATGCACAAGAAAAGTTGGTTTTTAGAACCCTACTCAAAGTGAATGGTGTTGGTCCCAAAATGGCATTGGGCATTTTATCTACCCTCAGCATTGATTTACTGATCCATACCATTGAGCATGATGACATCAATACTCTTATTAAAGTTCCTGGGGTAGGTAAAAAAACAGCCGAACGTTTAATGATAGAGTTACGTGATCGCTTCAAAGCCTTATCTACTCCGAGTGGCACAGGCTCCGCTATGGCGCCAGCACAGATCCAGTTTAGCGCTAACTCCCCCGTGGCAGAAGCAGAAGCCGCCTTACAGTCATTGGGCTATAAACCAGCAGAAGCACAAAAAGCAGTGGCAGCAGCAAAAGCCAACCACACCGAAGCAGCCGATATTATTCGTGCTGCATTAAAATCGATGATGAAGTGAGCCGTCAATGAGTGATCGTTTAATCAGTGGCAGTGAAAAACCAGAAGATCATTTTGATCGCGCCATTCGTCCTACCTCGCTCGCTGACTATATTGGTCAGCCCGTGGTTCGTGAGCAAATGGAAATCTTTATTGGTGCGGCACGTGGCCGAGGTGAAGCACTGGATCATACGCTTATTTTTGGTCCTCCTGGCTTAGGAAAAACCACACTGGCCAACATTATTGCCAGAGAAATGGGTGGAAACCTCAAGTCAACTTCAGGCCCGGTGCTTGAGCGTGCCGGTGACCTTGCCGCCATGCTGACCAATCTTGAAGAAGGTGATGTGCTGTTTATCGATGAGATTCATCGTTTATCGCCGGTCATCGAAGAAATTCTGTATCCAGCAATGGAAGATTATCAACTGGATATCATGATTGGTGAAGGGCCTGCTGCGCGTTCGATCAAGCTTGATCTTCCACCGTTTACCCTAGTGGCCGCCACAACACGAGCAGGTCTACTCACCTCGCCGCTGCGTGATCGATTCGGTATTGTCCAGCGTCTTGAATTTTACTCGGTCGAGGATCTGACCCATATCGTGACGCGCTCTGCAAATCTGATGGATGTTCCGATCACACATTCGGGTGCGGCCGAAATCGCACGTCGTGCACGAGGTACGCCGCGTATCGCCAATCGTTTGCTCCGACGAGTACGTGATTATGCGCAGGTAAAAGGGACTGGTGAAATTACACAAGAAATGGCGCAACGTGCACTTGATATGCTGAATGTAGACAAAGACGGGCTAGACACACTCGATCGACGTTACTTAAGCATGCTGCTTGAACGTTTTGATGGCGGACCGGCAGGTGTGGAAGCATTGGCTGCCGCTATGGCAGAAGATAGCGGAACGCTTGAAGATGTGATTGAGCCGTATCTTATTCAACAAGGTTATGTGATGCGTACCGCTCGTGGCCGAATTGTCACCAACATGGCGTATTTACAATTTGGCTTAACCCCGCCAGAGCCTAAAAGCTAATTTTTAAGAATGTGCCAGCGAGAAAAAATTGATCTCTGGCACATTTAAATCGTGGCTTTTTTACATATATCATTTCTGTAATTTTTATAATAATCAAAGAATAAGTATACGTATTAAGTATTTTTTTATACTTAATACGCTCATGCAATTTCGCCATAAAATTGGCAAAATAACGTTATCAAAATACAAAAAACGATTTTTGAAAAAGGAATTTTCTCTTGAAACAATTTAAAAAAGCACTGCTATGCACGCTGTCACTTTTTACAGTCTGCACAGCGAGTTATGCCGATTGGGTGAAACAGTCAGCTCAACAAGTTGAACCGCAAACAATTCAGTTACGTCATCAAATCCATCAGCATCCCGAACTTGGGAATATGGAGTTTCAAACCTCAAAACTGGTCCAGTCCGAGCTGAAATCTTATGGTATTGAAGTAAAAACCGGTTATGCTAAAACAGGCGTGATAGGCATATTAAAAGGTGCAAAACCAGGTCCGGTAATGGCATTACGTGCCGATATGGATGCACTTCCTATGCAAGAGCAAACAGGACTTCCCTTCGCAAGTCAAACCAAAGCCATCTATCAAGGTAAAGAAAGTTACGTGATGCATGCTTGTGGTCACGACGCGCACACCGCGATGCTTCTGAGCGCTGCAAAAATTCTGGCTCAGCATAAAGATAAAATTGCGGGCACAGTGGTGTTTCTGTTTCAGCCTGCTGAAGAAGGCGGTGCAGATATTGATAACTTTACTCAGGGTGATCAAATTGGATCACGTAAAATGATTGCAGATGGCGCATTAAATCAACCAAAACCTGAAGTGATATTTGGTCTTCATGTGATCGCGGGTATGAAAAGTGGAGAGCTATATTACAAAGATGGTGTGATTTTAAACAGTGCAGATCAGCTTCGTATTCGTGTTACGGGACAAGCCGTACACGGCTCAACACCTTGGTATGGACGCGACCCTGTTGTCGCTTCAGCAGAGATTATCAATAATTTACAGACCTTGATAAGTCGTCGTACCGATTTATCAAAAGGAATGGGCGTTGTCAGTATTGGAAATATTCAGGCAGGCACGGCAGGTAATATTATTCCTGAGCAAGTTGCTATGGTTGGGACTATTCGTTCTAATCATGAAGATATTCGTCAAACGATTTTAAAAGATTTACCTGTCATGGTTGAGCACATTGGCTTGGCAAATGATGTGAAAACCCACGTTGATATCGCACAGTATGCTCCGGTCACCTCAAATAATAAAATATTAACTGAATCTATGCTGCCAACACTTAACACCGTTGTTGGTGTGCAAAAACTACATCGCCTAGATACGAATGCCAGCGCGAGTGAAGACTTTTCATACTATGGTCGATACATGCCATCGTTGTTTGTATTTCTTGGAGCAACCCCAAGCACAATTGAACTTAACAAAGCCGCACCAAATCATAATCCTAATTTTATTGTCGATGATGCAACTTTAAAAACAGGCGTTGAAACACATGTGAGGTTTGTTTTGGACTATCCAAATGTAGCGCAAAAAGTACAAGATGCTTGGTTAAATAAAGATCAGAATCCATCTTAATTGAAACTGATGGCAATTTAAATAAGTGCACTCTGCTTAAAATTAAACAATTATGCACCACTAAGATCTTAATTATTCTGGATTTTTAGGAAAAATTCCAGAATTTTTTTTTCGTTTAAATCATCATGATGATTGGAGTGTTGTGCCATTGGACGCTTCAGATAAGCTGATAAACTTCAATGCGGTAGAACCTTGGCGCATGAGCAAATTTTTCTACTTTTCCCGCAGATTTTGAACAGCGCCAACTCAAAACACAATATTGAATCAAAAGACGGAACACTCTCATGGCGAATAAATTCGAATTCCAAATTCGTGTATATATTGAAGATACTGATGCCGGCGGTATCGTCTATCATGCTAACCATATTCGCTATCTTGAAAGAACTCGTACAGAATGGCTTCGTGCCTCTGGCATCGATCACTACTGGCACCAAAAAGACTATAACTTTGTTGTGCACAAAATTGCACTGAAGTACATTCGCCCAATCATGATGGACGATATGATCACTGTTACAGCAAGTGTAGTTTCATGTAAAGCTTCGTCATTTGTATTGCAACAAAATATATATCGTGGTGAAATCATGCTAGCTTCTGGTGAAGTGGAACTGGCGTGTTTAAATGCTGAATTGCGCCCTCGTCGTTTACCAGATGAAATTCGTGGTCTTATTCTTCAAGAATTGGAACAAGCTTAAAAAAACAAACTTTGGCACACGTAACTATGGCAACACCAGCTCAATCTTCATTGCATATTTCTGATCTTATTTTACAAGCAAGTCCTGTGGTACAGGCCGTAATGTTGATCTTACTTTTCGCATCGATTTATAGTTGGTATCTGATTGCCAAGTTACATATGAGCTATAAAAAATCTGCACAACAGGATGAACATTTTCAAAAAATGTTCTGGTCGGGTGCAGAGCTGAATACGCTTTACAACAATGCACAGCTCAACTCAAAACGCACAGGTCTTGAAGATATCTTTTATCATGGACTGGGTGAGTTTTTTAAACTTAAAAAGCGCCATGCTCCCGCCTCTCAAAGTATTGAAGGAACTGAGCGAATTTTACGTGTCGGTTTGAGTCGGGATCAAGGCCGCCTCGAACAAGGACTTGGTGCCTTGGCCAGTATTGGTTCTGTTGCACCTTATATTGGTCTGTTTGGTACCGTATGGGGCATTATGAATGCCTTTATCGGTTTGTCAGCAGTTGATCAAGTCACCCTGGCCACTGTTGCACCAGGCATCGCAGAAGCACTTATTGCCACAGCAATCGGTTTGTTCGCTGCAATTCCAGCGGTACTCGCCTTTAACCATTATACAGCTAAGGGTGAAGCGCTTTATTCTGACCGCGCACTTTTTGCAGAAGAAATGGTCGCATTGCTGCAACGTCAATCTGTAGGTTCCACTCAGGAAGACGTATAATGGCCATTCAGCGTTCCGGGCGCTTTGAGCGCATTAAAAAGCCGTTAAAAAGTGACATGAATGTCGTACCCTATATTGATGTCATGCTGGTGCTCTTGGTTATTTTTATGGTGACTGCTCCAATGATCACCAGTGGTATTAAAGTAGATCTACCACAAGCCAATAACACACCAATTGAATCTAAAGAACCCGCAATCGTAACCCTTGGACAAGATGGCCAGATTTTTCTGCAATATAAAGATCACAAAGAAGAACCTGTTTCACTCGATCAGCTCAAAAATATATTAGGAGAGGCTCAAGCTCAGGCTGATCAAAGCAATCAGAAGCTGACTGTATTGGTCAATGGTGAAAAATCTAGACCTTATGGCGATGTGGTTTCACTCATGTCTACTTTACAAGCAGCAGGTTTAACACAAGTTGGTCTGCTTACAGAACCATTAAAGTAACCCATGAAAAATTTTCAAAAGCCCGCTTTTAAAGAACGATCAATTGCACTCGGATTTACACTTGGTGTGCATACGCTGGCAATTGTTGGCTTACTTTATTTGGGCTTAAGTAAACCACCTGAACCGCCTAAAAAAATCACCACTGTACTGGTGAACCCTGCCGATTTGGCTTTACCTGTTCAAGAAGCAGATACGACGAGTACGCAAGTCGCACAGAACATACAGTCAACACAAACACCCAATCAAGAAGCTCCCATTATTCCTGCAAGTCCTCAAGAGCAATCTCAATCTGAGGCAAATGCCGCCGCACTCGCAGCAGCAACGGCTGCCGCAAAAGCTCAAGAGCTGACACAAGCAAAAAAAGCAGCAGCTGAAGCAAAGCGTGAAGCAGAAGATAAAGCTCGAGCTGAAGCTCAAGAAAGATTAAAAGCCAAGGTAGAGGCTGCTGAAAAGACTAAAGCCGATGCAGCCGAAAAGGTCAAAGCTGAAGCCGCTCAAAAAGCTAAAGCCGATGCCGCTGCAAAAGCCAAAGCTGAAGCAGCAGAAAGAGCCAAAGCCGACGCTGCTGCAAAAGCTAAAGCGGATGCTGCTGCAAAAGCCAAAGCTGAAGCCGCTGCAAAAGCTAAAGCCGACGCTGCTGCAAAAGCCAAAGCTGAAGCAACAGAAAGGGCCAAAGCCGACGCTGCTGCAAAAGCCAAAGCGGATGCCGCTGCAAAAGCCAAAGCGGATGCCGCTGCAAAAGCTAAAGCGGATGCCGCTGCAAAAGCTAAAGCGGATGCTGCTGCAAAAGACAAAGCCGAAGCAGCAGAAAGGGCCAAAGCGGATGCTGCCGCAAAAGCCAAAGCTGACGCTGCTGCAAAAGCCAAAGCGGATGCTGCCGCAAAAGCCAAAGCGGATGCTGCTGCAAAAGCCAAAGCGGATGCTGCTGCAAAAGCTGAAGCTGAAGCCCGTGAATCTGCAGCAGAAAAAGCACAGCAAGAAGCGGCACAGAGGAAAGCTGAAGCTAGACGCGTGGCTTCAAGTGCCAAAAAAGATTTCGAGCAGAAAATTTACCGCGCATGGAATATTCCTATGGGTGCAGCTGGTAAAAAAGCCACTGCACGTGTCACTTTAAGTGATAGCGGCTCTGTACTTTCGGTGGTGGTGAATTCCAGTGATGCAGATGTCAAAGCGAGTGTCGAAGCTGCGGTACGATCAGCCGCCCCTTATCCAATGCCGTCAGACCCAGATGCACGACGTGAAGCGCGTACGTTTACCTCGTCGTTTACAGCAAAATAATTTTTGATTGTGATTACATGCTTTAAATGGATTCAAAGCATGTAATCGTGCTAAAACAGCACAAGCCATTCAATTTGACCCTCTATCACGACTATGGATATGACGCGTAAACATTTACTTTCTTTCGCACTCATTGCGGCTCTCGGGATGACCGTGACTTCAAACACGTTTGCCCAATTGCATCTTGAAATTGCAAAGGCGCCTGAAGAAGCGCCTAAAATCGCGATTGTGCCTTTTGCAAATGATCAATCCTTGTTTCCGATTGTGGAAAACGACTTGAATCGATCTGGTCGTTTTAGCAGTTCTTCAAAAAATTTACCCGCTACAGCTTCGGTAGATCAGGTGCAGGCTTCAGCATGGCAATCTGCCGGCATTCCCTATGTCGTGGTAGGTAATGTTAAACCTGCAGCCAATAATGCACTTGAAGTACATTACCAACTTTACGATGTGCAAAAGCAGCAATATCTTTTAAATGAAGTCTTAACTGTTCCAGCTTCGCGCGTACGTCAGGCTGCGCATATGATCAGTGATGCGATTTATCAAGCCCTCACTGGTATACCGGGCGACTTTAGCGGGCGTATTGCCTACGTACTTCGTAATCCTGCTACTCCAAATCAGCGTTATACACTCCAGATCGCAGACACAGATGGCGAACAACCTAAAACCGTTTTATCGTCTCGTGATCCAATTCTATCACCGGCATGGACACCCGACGCTAAAAAGATTGCTTATGTATCTTTTGAAACCAAACGACCCGCTATTTATTTGCAAGATTTAGCAACGGGGCAACGCGAAGTTTTGGCAAGTTTTAAAGGCTTAAACGGCGCGCCAAGTTTTTCTCCAGACGGCAAATCGATGTTATTTACAGCGTCGATGAACGGCAATCCAGAAGTCTATCAAATGGATTTAACCACCCGCCAATTACAGCGCATGACCAACGATAACGCGATTGATACAGAAGCACGTTATGCACCAGATGGCAAATCCTTTATTTTTACCTCAGATCGCGGTGGCTCACCTCAAATTTATCGCTACAGTTTCGATGATTCATCGGTTAAGCGCTTGACCTTCCGTGGTGCCTTTAATGCACGTGGCACACTCAGTGCAGACGGTAAGAATATCGCATTGGTACATCGCCCTTCAGGTAGTAATTACAAAGTGGCCATCATGAATATTTCGACTGGTATCGTGAATATTCTGACCCCAACCAGCCTTGATGAATCACCAAGCTTTTCACCGAATGGCCAGATGGTGGTCTATGCTACCTATGAAGGAAGTCGTGGCTTATTGTCTATTATGTCGACAGATGGCCGCTTCCGAATGAATTTACCAAGTGAACAGGGTGAAGTGAGAGAACCTGCGTGGGCACCGAAATAACGCTTAGACATAATCTTACTGGAGATTAATATGAACGCTGTGAAATTATTTGTTTTACCTGTGCTGGCAACAGCGGTAATCATGACAGGATGTGCAAGCCGCAAACCTGCTGCACCTGTGACCACTGGAACGAATCCAACTGGCACGACCACTGTAAGCACAGAAGGCTTAAGTGAAGATGCTGCATTAAATGCAAAAAATCTGACTGGTGCGTCATCTAAAGGGGTCACTGCTGCAAATCGTGCCTTTCTGGCAAAACGCGTGGTCCATTTCGATTACGACAGCAGTGATTTATCCACTGAAGACTATCAAACACTTCAAGCACATGCTCAATTTCTAATGGCAAATGCAAACTCTCGTGTTGCATTGACAGGTCATACAGATGAACGCGGTACACGTGAATACAATATGGCCTTAGGTGAGCGTCGTGCAAAAGCAGTACAAAGCTACCTAATCACCAATGGCGTCAATCCACAGCAGCTTGAAGCAGTGAGTTATGGCAAAGAAATGCCAATTAATGCGGGTCATGAGGAAGCAGCATGGAAAGAGAACCGTCGCGTTGAAATCAACTACGAAGCAGTTCCTCCTTTGTTGAAGTAATAGATAAAAAATATAAAAAGCGCCTTCATTGAAAGGCGCTTTTTATATGAATGTCTTTTACTGTGAAGTATGGTTTGAATCTGCTTCTTGGTGCTGAAACGACTCGATCAAATCGTGTTTATTAAACTCTTTATATTCAGGTTTTGCTTGATACCCTTCCCAAGCTGCAGCAATACTTTCTTTGGAGATCTCATCCAAACTCAAAGCTTCGCTCGGCGTGGGACTTGGCTCAAACTTCTTGGTCGTCATTTTTGCTGCTCCTACCCTCGGATTTCTCCTATGCCACTAAACATAACATGTTATGGCAAGCTTGCAAGCAAAAAATAACCAGAAATAAAGTAAGATAATTTTTCTTTTTGTCCAATCTCATCTAAACTATGCGCCAGTTGCAGATCACCACTATTCATCTTCTTCGGAGTTATTTTGTATGTCAAATCTCACCTTGGCTCAATACCTACAACAAAAAAATGGGAATTTGACACCTGAGTTGGCACAAGTGATTGAAACAATTACAAATGCTTGTAAAGAAATTGATCAAGCCATTCAAAAAGGAGCATTGGCCGATCTGCTTGGAAGCGCAGGTAACGAAAATGTTCAGGGTGAAACGCAGAAAAAACTCGATGTGTTATCAAATGATCTTTTGCTTGATGCCCTTCAAGCACACCCTCAGGTAGGTGGCCTTGCATCGGAAGAGCTGGACGATTTTACCCCAGGTCATCAAGATGGCAAGTACTTGGTTTTGTTTGATCCTTTAGATGGATCAAGCAACATTGATATCAATATGTGCGTCGGCACTATTTTTTCGGTTTTACCTGCCAAACAAGCAGTGACGCAAGCTGCTGACTTCATGCAGCCTGGTACAGCTCAGGTTGCTGCCGGTTATGTTATGTATGGGCCTTCAACTATGATGGCGCTTACCTTTGGTGCAGGCGTAGACTTCTTCACTTTCGATATCGAAAGCCGTGAGTTTATCTTGACGACTGCGTCGGTTAAAGTTAATGCGGATACTCAAGAATTCGCTATCAACGCTTCAAACCAACGTCACTGGGAAGCACCAGTTAAACGTTATATCGATGAGTTGCTTGCAGGAAAAACGTCGGTTCGCGGTAAAGATTTCAATATGCGCTGGATCGCATGTATGGTGGCAGATGTTCATCGTATTTTATGCCGTACTGGTATCTTTATGTATCCATACGATTTGAAAGATCCAAGCTCAGCTGGACGTTTACGTCTCATGTATGAAGCCAATCCAATGAGCTTTATTATTGAACAAGCAGGCGGTGCAGCAACCACGGGTCGCGTGCGTATCATGGAAATCGAGCCAAACGATCTTCATCAGCGCGTTCCTGTCATTATCGGCTCAAAAAATGAAGTCGATCTTGTGACCGGTTATCATCAGTAATTTTATCAGACTGTGATGTCAGTTTTGGCATCACAGTGGACTTTTATATATGTCGATTATTTATCTTGAATCTAAAGATAACCCCAAAATTAAACATTTGCGCGGGCTGATCGAACAGCAAGCTTTTCGTAAAAAGAACCGTCAAACTGTACTTGAAGGCACACATTTATGTTTGTCTTGGTTACAGCAACAACGCAAAATTAACAGCATTTTTACCACTGAAGCCGCATTAAAACATCCAGATTTTGACGCCATCGCAGCGCAATATACTGGCCACGTGTTTATTTTAGCAGAAAGTTTATACCGCGATTTAAGTACGCTTGGTACCTCACTGGCATGTTTGGCGATTATCGACTTACCTCAATCAAGTCAGGCCATCGATTTTTCTCAAGATACACTTATTTTGGAAAACATTCAGGATCCAGGCAATGTCGGAACGTTGCTTCGCTCTGCAGCGGCGGCCAATATTAAGCAAGTCATTTGCACCAAAGGTTCGGCATCTTTATGGTCGCCTCGCGTATTACGAGCCGGGATGGGTGCACATTTTAGTCTGTTTACCTTTGAAAACATTGCGCTTGATGTTGTACTTGATCAGTTTAAAATTCCGGTCTATGTGACCAGCTCGCACGAGGCGACCAGTATCTATGATCAAGATTTAACCCAATCTTGTGTCTGGATATTAGGGAATGAAGGTCAGGGTGTGTCAGATTATGCACTTGCACATGCGCAAAGTGTCACCATTCCGCAGCCGGGTGGTCAGGAATCCTTAAATGTGGCCATTGCAGGCTCTATCTGTTTTTTTGAAATGGTTCGCCAACGACTGTAGAAACGTTAATTTATATTAAAGTCTCTCTTTTATCGAATAAAATCATTTAGACTGTATGTAAATAACTGTTGATGTTGTCAACCTATTCTTCTTGTTGAGCGTTATATAGAACATGTAACCAGATAGGAAGAATGGGGATCGAATGACAGGATTTTCCATCTCTATGGATTTAGCGCCCAAACAGTCTCGAACTGAACGTAGTACCCATGAAGGTACTGCCGAACAACGTCTTAAGTTTTTTATGCAAGATGTGAGCGGCCGTGCGCTTGTCATGATGGAAAGTGCCACTCAAGGTCAGCAAGGCATTGCCATGGATCTGGTACAAGAAGCGTTTATTTCGCTTCACAAGTCTTATGCAGACAAGAGTATCGATGAATGGTATCCTCTTTTTTACACCATACTGAATAATAAATTACAGGACTGGCGGCGTAAGGAAGCCCGAAGGTCTAACCCATTTTCTTTTTTTAAAAAAGTCAGTTTAGATTCCGACGACGAAATAACTGATGTTGTTGATGAAACAACACCTAATCCTTTTGACTTTCTGGATCAAGCCGTAACCATTGAAGAGATTCAAGACGCCATCAGTAAACTACCTGTTCGACAACAACAGGCGTTTATGTTGCGTGCTTGGGAAGGGTTTGATACTCAAACCACTGCTCAGATCATGAATTGCACAGAGGGAAGCGTAAAAACGCATTACCATCGCGCTATTCAGGGTTTACGCGCTTCGTTAGCTCATTTAAATCCATCTTTGGGAGGTTCATCAGATGAATCAAGATGATTTCACAAAGCGTGTGACGTCTAAGCTTGATGGACTCGCACGTCATCATAAAAACAAAGCTGTTGTCATGACCCATGTTCTTGAAAAAATTAAAGAAGAACCAAAGTCATACTATAGCGTGTGGAAAATGTCAGGTTTTGCTCTGGCCGCAGCAATCACAGGTTTTGTGATTTTGCCAAGCTCGTTTGATCTGACTGAAAAACCACAAAATCAAGTCATTGTGACACCAAAACTTTCACCGCAAATGGTGGAGGATTTTGAAATGCTAAGTGTACTTGGCGAAGATAAGGTGCCTCATGGTAGCTAAACGACTCGCCATTGCCCTATGTGCTTTAAGCTTTCTGCAAACTAGTTTTGCAGGATTCGAGCGTTTTTGGTTTTTTTCCAAAGATGCCAATACGCAAGTCAATGAAACCTGGGATGCACTTTCAGATGACGAACAACGTGCACTCATACAGCGCTACCAATCGCTGAAAGAGGCACCAAAAGATAAAAAAATTGATTTGCAGCAGCGTATGGACTGGTTCACTCAGCTTCCAGAGCAAGAAAAACAAAAAATGCGAGATACTTGGCAAAAAATGAGTACTCAAGAACGCAACGATTTAAGAAAACGTATGCAAAATGCCAGTATGGAAGAGCGTACTCAAATTCGTGAAGAATACATTCATAAGTATCTGACGACCGCCGACCCGCAATAATACAGCGATATAACAAAAAAGAGGTCGATTGACCTCTTTCTTACTTTTAGAAGTTGACTATTTGAAGCGTCTGTATAGCGCAAGCCCCATAAGACCAATTACGCCGAATACACCAAGACTGCCACCCCCACCGCGACTGTCATTGGTTGTTGTTGCGGTATTGACCAGTTTGACTGTCGCTTGTTCAGACTTTAGACCTTCAGCATCGTAAATCACATATTTGAAGGAATAATTAAATGGGCTGAAGTTGTTTTTTACCTGTATACGCAGATTACCGCCATAACAAAGATTAGCAATATCATCACCCGGACAGTTACCTGTTCGGTCTGCTGCAATGGTAATACCTGATGGGACATCAATTAAACTTACTGCAAGCTCTGCCCCGTCATCATTGCGATAAAATTTTGGTTTATTTGGATTTGACGTTAAGGTTGAACTTGGCCCATCGCCATCATCACTGTCATTGCTCAGCAGATTAACGCTAATTTCTTGACTGCTGCCATATTGCAGACTGTACTCATCATCTTTTGCAATTGGTTTAATATTGACAAACTGTGCAAATAACAATCCAGATGACTGACTACTCGAATCCGTTTTTGACGTTAATGTATATTGGCAAATGTTGTATTCATCGGCTTGTGTAATGGTATCGTCTTTACGTGAAATAATGATCCGTTTTAAAGTCGGATTCCATTCACACTGTAAATTTGCATCGTCTCTTAATTTGATTACGCTTGCGGTACTGCTTGAGTTATTCAATGTACCAATTCCAAAACGTTGCACGCTTACATTATAATTTTCCAGATTTAATGGCTGGATTTCATGCGCGGCGTTTTCATTGGCAAAACTTTTTGCAAACGGATCGACGTAAATTGCACGGTACTTTAAATTGGCTTTGGTATTGGTCACCAAGTCACTGTATTTTTGAAATTCATCGCGATATAACGGTAAAAATTTCGGATCTGTGGCACTGTCTTCAATCAGTTTCTTATACGAATCCCTTAAAGTTTCATAACCTGAATTAGTATTTGTGAATAAATCGACCAATGATGTATTGGTTAGATTTTTTAAATCACTTGCGGTCAGTTTTAACAATTCAATTGAACCGATATCACAGCTATTGGCAGCAGCGGGATTCAGCAATAACGTCGCATCGGTAATCCGCTGAATACCACGTTGATCATTTTTGGCATTACAACTGGTCGAGCCGACATCAACCAAATCGCTTTGATTTTGATTATTTCTTGGAAAATATACAGGTAAGTAATTGGTATTTTTATCACCTGCACGTAAATCTTCGAACAGGCTTGAGAAGCTGGTGGTACTCACATCGATGGTATTGTGCTGTGTAGCTAAAACCTCATTACCGACATCACACTGCCCTTCTTTTGCAGCAGACAAAACCAGCGCATTATAAGATAAATTTAAACCGGTCGAAGTTTCTGATTTGGCATCACCGTATGCATAACGGCATGATTTTCCAGTATTTGCAAATAAAGCATTCAGGGTTAGTCTCTTGGTACCAGTCTTGTCGTATAAAAAGGTACTAAATGCTGTGTTTTTAACAATCGTGTTATTTTCAAGGGTTAAATTGGAGCTGGCATCAAGATTACTCGATTGCGAGTTTGATTGATCACTGCTGAATTTTATAATACTGCCAGAAGTCGGATTGGCAGTGTTGAGTGCAATCGTGTTAGCAGTTAAAGTTGCTGTGGGCGTTCCACAAAAGGTCAGTACACTGTCACTCGATGCACTGCCATTTTGTATAATGCTGTTATTGGTCAGCGTGAGAGTGCGTGGATTAAGCACACCGAAGTCACGGCATGCCATGCCCAGTACTGCATTGGTTGATGCTGTATTTCCCTGAAAAAGGCTATTACTGATCGTCACGGCACTGGTGCCATTTTCAAGATAAATTGCGCCACCATTGGCTGCGCTCGAGTTGAGGATATTTACCCGATTGAGCGTGGTCGATCCGCCTAAATAAAGCGCTCCCCCACGATCCGAACTACGGCCCTGACGTAACTCGAGATCATTCAAAGTGAGTGCAGATTTCGCATTGGTGGTATTTAAAATACGTACATTATTTTGTCCTGAAATCACAGTTTTCACTGCGGTCAGTGCAGGATACTGCTGGGTGATTGCATCTTTTTGCGTATAATCGAGCGCCTCTTTTCCTTTAATAATCACCTGTGAAGTCGGTACCAGCTCGGAACTCAAATTATACGTTCCCGCTTCAAGCTGGATGGTATCGGTGCTAGATGCAACGGTATTTCCAGCTGAACATCCACCATAGGCTTTATTGGCTGCCGCGGCTTTAAGCGCCATGCGTAGTGAACATTTGGCACTTGAGTCACTGTCGATATCTTCAAAGGTATTCACGTATATGGTTTTATCTTCTGCTGCCATGAGTGACATGGCTGATAAAATCATTAATGTCAGTATTCCTTTTTTATAATTCTGCATGATTCATCCTTTTCTTACTGCTGACGTTTCCGACGCCACATCATCAATCCACCCAATACGATCAAGCTTCCCCAGCCGAAACTACCACCACCACCTGTACTGACTTTTTTATCTTCGAAGGTGTTGGGCGGGTTTTGTACAATACGCACAGGAATATCGATATACTTGCTGTTGGTCGACGAACTAAAACGGCTAAATGTGGTTACAACACGGATTTTAAATTCATCTGTTCCGTGCCAGTTGCCATTGGGTGTGTAAACCACATTTCCATCCTGATCGAGCGTTAACGCTCCCTTAGATGGCGTATTGGTTTGTATAACGTCCAAACAACCGACTTGCCATGCTTTACCGTCTGTACGTTTTCCTAAAATAGCCTCGCACGCACTCGCCGGAACTAATTCCCCATCTGTGAGTTGTTCTGCAATCGAAAATTTTGCCTGTTCACCATATAAAATATCACTTCCCACAGTAGCGATTGATGAGGTGTCGATGACGAGTTCAATGGCACCCAAGTCACATGATTGATTACTACTACGAGATTTACCACGCTGATCGACTGATTCACATGCACCCGTGCCACTAATACGACCACGATTCACAATCAAAGAGTCATCTAAACTGTTGTAGCTAAGCAATAAGCGCGGTCTAAAAAAACCTAAAAAGGTCATACTCGGTGTAGCAAACGGACACAGTAGTCCTTCAGCAGGTGCGAGTGTACATTTTCCTTCTACACTCGAGCCTGCAAATAGTTTTACAGCACCGAGATTAATATTGGGTGCATTACTTGAACCCGATCCACAGTCAGAATTCACTAGATTATTTTGAATCAAGCTTTTGTCAGAGCTTGTAAAGGTACAGTTCTTGGCAGTTTGTAATACTTCATTTTGAACAATCCCGTTTTCAACCACAATACTATTGGCTAAATAGGCATTACCAAGCGGCGCATCGAAATAGATACCCAAAGAGTTGCGTACCACTGTGTTGTTATTCAAACTCTGGCCATCACGTAAATTGATGAGATAGCCCGTGTTTTTAAGGATTGTCGAATTTTTTACACCATACAACCCCGAACTAAAAAAACCCGCTGTAAGATCATCGCTAAACTTTGCTGCGCTAAAAAATAATGTCGGTGTCGTTGTAGTCGTTGCAGTGTTGTCTCGCACAACCGATTGAGTCATCACAAATCGAGGAAGATCACTGTAAATTACAGCGCCTTGGCTGGCAGTATTATTTTGCATCAAACTATTGATAATGGTGACTGATCCACTGGATTTATCTGTAGTTGATGCTTGTGCGTTATAAATTGCGCCACCCAAATTCGCATATCCGTTTTTAAGCGTCACATAACTTAAAACGAGTGTCTCTTGGTTGTATATCAAACCACCCTGAGCAATGCCGCAATCTTTGGCACAGCCATCCAGATTCACTTCTGTGAGCTGAACATTATATTGCTCATTCTGGGTGCTATCATCACGGATTCGAAAAATCTGATCAGCCCCTGTCATTTTGATGGTGGCATTATTCAAACCTAGCTGATTGGTAATAGTCGTGTCGTAAGTGGTTTTAATTTGCAATGCTTTTTTAATTTCAATTTTGCTTTTTAATTCGTAGGTTTTACTTTTTTCAAGCAAAATAACCGGGTTGCTGTCTTTGCCCCCGCATCCATTGTAGCCTGATTCAGGCGACCCTTTATTAATGTACTCCACAGCTTCACGTAGTGAGCACAATTGGTCATCTTTCACTTCATCCGCTGTGGTGTTTACTATAATACTGTCACAGTACGCATGCCCCGCAATACACAACAAGCCAATGCCTAAGCCCTGCTTGAGCATATTATTCTCCTTAACATTCCATTTTTCATTATTTTTTTAAAGTTGCTCTATCCCAACAACTTTGAATTCTTTGCCTACTTTGTCACAGCTAGAGTAATTACTCAAGATCTAATTTTAGTGTCGATATTCATCTATCAATGCGTAAATCTGACGCAAGGTCGCATTGGATAATTTTGTCTTTTCGCCTTTTAATAATTTTTCAAGCTGGGCAATGGTTTGCAAGAGTAATGACGCTTGATGAGGCCCGTGCAAAAGCAAATAGTCTAAAATTTGCGGATCAAATTGCAAACCACGACGCGTCATGGTCGATACTATGAGTGCCTGCCGATCGGCATACAAACTACCATTGGGTAATTTTACACTGACTGCCTGCGTAAGACGCGATTGTAAATCCGGTAATTCCAGACGTAGTTCAATGGGGGCAACACGTGAAGAAAACACCAATTGTCCGCCCACTTCATTATTGTAATTAATTAAGTGAAACACAGCTTTTTGCCAATGCGGAACACCACTAATCGATTCGATATCATCTAATGCCACAAGATCGTATCGTTCAAGCGAGGTGATGGCTTCAATAGGCGCATCTAAAAGCTCTAACAAAGAGACTTTGATGGCCGACTTTCCAATTTCGAGGTAGGAATCACAGATAGCCGAGAGTAAATGGCTTTTACCGGAACCCGCCCCTCCGTAAATATAAAAGCGGTTCATTAATCCGGCATGTAACTGGCGTACGGCGTCAACCACATGTCCCCATCCCGGCCCGGAAAAATCGCTAATGCGGGCATCGAGCTGAGGTTCTATATCCAACTGTAGTTGACGCATAAATCCAATAGACCTTCGTATTACTTCCGATCAACATCAATCGATGTATCAGTATCTTGCGGCTTTTTGACCTCAATATCAAGATCAACTGATTCAGTTTCTACACTGATACGCTCGCTGTCTCCAGTAGAAACGACCACTGCTGATCCACTATATAAAGCGGTATGTTCATAGGCTTCGCG
The DNA here is from genome assembly GCF_029967895.1 of Acinetobacter sp. V89_7. Lineage (NCBI taxonomy): Bacteria > Pseudomonadati > Pseudomonadota > Gammaproteobacteria > Moraxellales > Moraxellaceae > Acinetobacter > Acinetobacter sp. V89_7. The sequence goes on along the minus strand of NZ_JASCAJ010000017.1, from coordinate 190,107 downwards.
AATGTGCCTGAGCAGAACCACAATGACTGCTGCCACAGGCAAAGCAATCAACATGCCTAGAAAACCAGCTAACTGTGCACCAGCCAATACGGCAAACACCACTGCAACAGGTGATAGGCCAATTTTATCACCTAACAAGAACGGCTGAAGAATATAACCTTCGACAGCTTGCCCAATCATAAAGACCACACCCACAAGCGCCAGTTGCATCCAGTCGACGCCAAACTGAAATAGGGTCGCAATCACGGCAGCAATAATTCCGACTGCAAAACCTAAATACGGAATGATACTCGCCAGTCCGGCCACCATTCCGATAATCAGACCAACCTCTAAACCAATAAGTTGTAAGCCAACAGCATAGACAATCCCCAAAAGTAGCATGACCAAAAACTGACCTTTGACAAAAGCACCTAAAACACTGTGACACTCACGCACAATTTTTAACGTGCTGTGTTCATATGGACGAGGAATTAATCGACGCAAACTATTCAGCATTCGTTCCCAATCGAGCAAGAAATAAAACGAAATGATCGGGATCAGTACAATGGTGCCGCCCACCTGAATAAAGCTCAAACCAGATTGTGCCAAACGTAGCGCCATGCTTTGAATACTGTCTGCGCTGTAGTTGGTCTGAATGTACTCCATAACCACAGTCGAAATCTGATCGGTATCAATTTCCATCCGCTCAACATTAAAGTTGTGCGAAAGCCACGGTAAGAAGGTGGCATTAATCCAATGAATTCCCGAAGGAATACTGTCTCGTGCATAAATGAGCTGACGCCAAACTAACGGCACCACATACCACATCGCCCAAGTAAGTAATACTCCAATGCCGACAAACACAATACTAATCGAAAGCCAGCGAGGCAGATGCAACTTGCAAAGTTTATCAACCAATGGACTAAACAAATAAGCGATTAAAAAAGCGCCAATAAAAGGCAATACGACAGGTTTAAGTAAGTACAGGAGCCACAATAAAAGTGCTATACCTGCCAAGATGAACACGCGTCTAAGCATACGATCTTGCATAAATTCTAGCCTTTTTTTAATGTATTCGTTATAGATGCAAAAATAATTCAGTAAAGATAGCATTTTCGATCATAAATACCATAAGAGTTTCGTATATTCAGGTTATAATCTGCCGCCAATGCGGAGACTTCACTATGAGCAACTCAACTTCTACCCCTAACACTGGTTTAAGCTATAAAGATGCGGGTGTCGACATCGAAGCGGGCGACGCATTAGTCGACCGAATCAAGTCGGTAGCTAAACGCACCACTCGTCCTGAAGTAATGGGCGGTCTTGGTGGCTTCGGCGCACTATGCAAAATTCCAAAAGGCTATGAAGAGCCAGTACTGGTTTCAGGTACAGATGGTGTAGGTACAAAGCTACGCTTGGCACTCAATCTTAATCGTCATGACACTATTGGCCAAGATTTGGTTGCCATGTGTGTAAACGACCTTTTGGTGTGTGGCGCTGAACCTCTATTTTTCCTTGATTACTATGCAACAGGTCATTTAAATGTAGACGTTGCAGCCGACGTTGTGACTGGAATTGGTAAAGGTTGTGAGCTTGCTGGTTGTGCACTCGTTGGTGGTGAAACAGCAGAAATGCCGGGTATGTATGAAGGTGAAGATTACGATCTTGCCGGATTTGCCGTAGGTGTGGTTGAACACAGTAAAATCATTGATGGCTCAAAAGTCAAAGCGGGTGACGTTTTAATCGGAGTAGCATCAAGTGGTGCACACTCTAACGGTTACTCCCTGCTCCGCAAAATTTTAGATGTTAAAAATGTTGATTTAAATCAACAAATCGATGGACGCTCACTTGCAGATGTTGCAATGGAACCTACGCGTATTTACGTTAAGCCTGTTCTTGAATTATGCAAGCAAGTCGATGTACATGCTATGGCGCATATCACTGGCGGCGGTTTACCGGGTAACTTACCGCGTGTTTTACCAAATGGTGCGCAAGCTGTCATTGATGAAGCATCATGGGAATGGCCAGAATTGTTCAAACTTTTGCAGCGTGAAGGCGGTGTTGAGCAGTTTGAAATGTATCGTACCTTCAACTGTGGCGTAGGCATGGTGATTGCGGTTGATGCGGCGGACGCACAAAAGACCATCGATGTGTTAAATGCACAAGGTGAAAAAGCATGGAAAATTGGTCATATCCAAGATAATCCAGCATCCGTTGAAGGCGCAGACGAAAAAATTCGTGTGATCTTTGCATGATAAAAATTGCGGTACTCGTTTCAGGAAATGGCAGTAACTTACAAGCTCTGATTGATGCAAATCTTTCAGGTGAAATAGTCGGTGTCATTTCCAACAAAGCAGATGCATATGCACTAAAACGTGCGGCAGATGCCAATATTCAAACCAAAGTGATTGAACATAAAGCGTATCCTACTCGGGAACTCTTCGATGCAGCATTGCATCAACAGCTTACCGAGTGGGAGGTCGATTTGGTGGTCTTGGCAGGCTTCATGCGGATCTTAAGCGAAAAATTTGTACGAAACTGGCACGGAAAGATGATCAATATTCATCCTTCCTTGTTGCCTTTGTACAAAGGGATGCATACCCATCAACGTGTATTAAATACCGGTGATGTGTATCATGGATGTACCGTCCATTATGTGACCCCAGAGCTGGACGCAGGGCCAACGCTCTTACAGGGAGTGATACCCGTCGGTCATCATCAAACACCTGAAAGTTTGGCACATCGTGTACATAGCATTGAGCATAAAATTTATCCACAAGCTGTGGAGTGGATTTGTAACGGTACACTCAAACATCTTGAAAATGGTCAGATTTTGTATAAGGGCATACCACTGAATAAACCTATTCAGTTTTGTGATTTATAAATCAAAAAACGCATCCACGGATGCGTTTTTTTATGGCTAGGTTTTATGTGTCTAGACTTCTTAGTTCTTGGAAATCAGCGTTTTAATGTGAGCAACGGTCTCTTCAGGATGCTCCAGGGGGAACATATGACCACCACGCAATGTGGTAAATGGAATACCTAAACTTTTCTTGGCTTTGTGCGGCAAGCGTCGTTTAAAAAAGTTACTTTGCTCACCCACCACCAACTGAATCGGCACTGATGGTTTACGATTAAGCGTCAGCCACCACCATGAAGGATTAGTTCTGAAAATCGCCACTTCATCCGCTTTTGGAATACTTAAGGTCACGCCACCTCGAACAGGATCTTCTGTCAAGGCGTAATCCAGATAGGCTTGAAAGCAGTCTGGATCAAAATCTCGATAAAATCCTTTAGGACGCAAGCGTGAAGCAGCATTTTCTCGTGACGGCCAATGGTCGCGTCGGTGGACAGATAACCCAGCGGGCGTCATCCGATCAACCGTTTTTGGGCTAAAGACTTTTGCCAAATGAAAGGCAAAAGAATAAGCACCCAAAATTAAAGGCGGGTCGAGCATGATCACTTGCGAAAAAAGCTCAGGACGCTTGTAACTGGCCATCATGGTTAAAACTGAACCTAAGGAATGTCCTAGACCAATCACTTTTCGTCCATTTGCCTGACGCACAATGCTGTCAATCACTTGATCGACCAGATGTGGCCAGTGATTGGTGACAGGATAGCGCTTATCTGGACCAATCATCGGCACATAAATAATGTCGTAACGATCGCTCAATAGATCGAACAGTTTTTGGTATACCTTCGAAGGTATACCGTTGGCATGGGCAAAATGAATTAAAGGCTTGTTCAAGTGATCCTCGAGATTTATTGGAGTTTCGCCTGCTGTTCCGTTTGCAGGTGCTGGCTCAACGATGCAGCGACACCTTGACCAAATTCTGAACCCATTCGACCTAGAATTGTTTCAAATGGATTGCGCTCAATGGTGTAATCTACTTTATTGTCTACTTTTAACTCACGCATCAAGGTTTGTAAATTACCTGTCCGGTCAGCCACACCCAATTTGACCGCTTGCTCACCCGACCAGAACAAGCCCGAAAATACGGCTGGATCATTCGATTTTAGGCGATTGCCCCGCCCCTCTTTAACCGCATTGATAAAATGTGCATGAACGTTATCTAAAACTGATTGCACATGTGCACGTTGTGCAGGATTAACCGGTTTGGTCATGCTTAAAATATCTTTGTTATCGCCAGATGTAAGTGTACGGTCTTCAATGCCCAATTTTTGCGCCAGACCAGTAATGCCATAGTTTGGCATAATCACACCAATTGACCCCACCAGACTCGAAGGGTTGACAATAATTTCATCTGCAGCAGAAGCAATATAGTAGGCGCCTGAAGCCCCCATATCACCAATTACGGCATAAACCTTTTTATCTGGGTGCTGTTTTTTCAAATAACGGATTTCTTGCCAGATTTCATCTGACTGAACTGGCGAACCACCCGGCGAATTGATATTGAGGACCACGGCCTTACTTGATTTAGCTTCAAACGCTCGGGTAAGTGCTTTGTTGGTATCTTCACTATTGACCGATTTACTGCTTGAATCGATGGTTCCAATAATATTGACCACAGCCAAATGTGGGCTACTACTTGACGTACCGCTCGCCCCATCACTGACAGAACAACCACGGCCCAGCAAAACCAGCACGAACAGTACATATAAAAAAGTAAGCGTTTTAAAGAAGATCCCCCAACGACGACTACGACGCTGCTCTTCGACAGAGGCCAAAACAGCTTTTTCTAAAATCTGCCATTCTTGACCAGTTTTATTGTTGCTATTTTGCACTTCATTTTGTGGTTTAGGCGGCCAATCAGACATAAAAAATAACCCAAAAAGTTGAAAATACTGCCATTATATACACTGAATCGGGAAAAACTGTTTAATCGTTATGATTTAACTTATAATATTTTTATCCGACAAGCCTCCGTTTTTGTTTTTAAGCACTTTTATAATGACGACTTCCGATTCACGTAGCTTAATGTATCGCTTACTTAATTTTATTAGCAGACAGCCTATCCAGCTTTCTCGTCTATTCGCACGGATGCTTGCTAGCCTTGTAAATGGTTTGAAACTTACAAAAACATCTAAGACCATACAACTCAACCTAAAAATTACCTTGCCGTATCTCAATGACGAGCAGCGTCATGACATCATTCGTAACGCAATTCGAAATGAACTGATGTCTTATATGGAATTCTTTAGTATTTGGGGATCTTCCAACGAAAAAAATATTTCTCGAATTCATAGCATTCAAGGTGCAGAATACTTTCACCAAGCGGTCGCCGAAAAAAAGGGACTGGTTTTGATCGTGCCACATTTTGGTACATGGGAAATTATGAACGCATGGTGCGCTCAATTTACCGACATGACCATTCTATATAAACCAGTCAAGAATGAAGATGCCGATCGCTTTGTACGCGAAGCACGTAGCCGCGAACAAGCCAATCTGGTTCCAACTGACGAAAGTGGTGTTCGTCAAATTTTTAAAGCCTTAAAACAAGGCGGAACTACCGTGATTTTGCCCGATCATACGCCTAACGTGGGCGGCGAGTTGGTTGAGTATTTTGGTATCCCTTTGGCATCGAGTAATTTAAGTGCCAAACTTATTCAGAAAACCAAAGCCAAAGCCTTGTTTCTATACGCCATTCGTAATGAAAATCACGGTTTCGATATGTATATCGAACCTATGGATACAAAAATCTATGAAGGCACAGATCGCGATGGCACAGCGGTGATCCATCGAGCAATTGAATCTTTAATTCAAAAGTATCCAGATCATTACCATTGGAGTTATAAACGCTTTAAAGCCAACCCTGAACTCGACAATCTTTACACCTTAAGCGAAGAGGAAGCACTCGAAAAAGTGCAACAGGTACGTGACGCCAATCAGCGCGAAAAGGCTATTGTGTTAACCAGCGGTATTGATGGCGATAAAAACGTGGCTGCTCATTCGCTTGATCAAAACTAAAAGAAATACTGCCTGCTTTGGCTGTGCTGAGTAAAGGAATTTGTAACGCTGCCAGTCGTGCCTGAACTTCAATACTAGGATGTCCATAACGATTGGTTGCACCTGCCGATGCAATCGCATATTGAGGCCGATAATGCTGTAAAAAATCATAGGCTGAACTATGACGACTCCCGTGATGCCCCAAAACCAAAACATCTACGCGCAGATCCGGATAATGTTGAAGTAATTTAAACTCGGTTTCCCAACCTGCATCTCCCATAATTAAAAAATGTCGTATGGGTTGATTGTTTTTAAACTCGATATGCATAACACATGACGATTCATTTCGATTCGTATCAGCACGTCCGATCTCCTGAAGCGCTGGTGATAAAACTTGTATAATGGTTTCAGGTGTCTCAAAACGCTGTCCGGCATAGCACAGCTCAAAAGTAGATTGAAGTTTAGGCATTGGTTCATTGGCTTGAATCTGCGTAACCGATATTGCATCCAGAATCGCAGGTAATGCCCCGCTATGATCTTGATCTAAATGTGACAGTATAATTCGGTCTAGCTGCTTTACGCCCCGTGCCTTCAAAAATGGCACCACCACCTGCCTACCTACACTAAACTTTTGCTCGTCGTGATTGCCGCCAGTATCGAGCAGTATTCGTTGTGTCTGATCTTGGATGAACACAGACTGTCCTTGACCGACATCTAACACCACTAATTGGGTAGGTGATTTTAATTGTGCAGGTAGAAAAACAGGCACACAGCATATGATTGACCAGCATTTAGGCACTGTGCCTTTAGGCAAAAATAAAATTAAAATGCCAAATGAAATGCTGATGATCATCCAAGGACGAAGTGCAAAATATTGTAACTCCGGTGCAAAGATATGATCCATCATATTAAACAGACCCAAAACAGCCTGTAATACCCCATCGTTGAGTTGAAAAATCAAATGTCCAAATGCAGGAAGGATAAGCCAGAAGCATGCAGCGATAATATCTAAAGGCACCACGATGGCACCCAGAACTGGAATGGCAATGATATTGGCAAATGGAGTCATCCAAGAAAACTGTTTAAAGAGCAATAAGGTCAGGGGTAACAGTGCGAGAAAGATTTTCCATTGTGTTCTGATAAGAAGCTGCGCAGCATATCCGATTCGAATACGCCAAGATTGACCAGTCTTTTGCTCCTGTACAATTTCCTGATAAATACGAATCAGAATAAAACAGGCCCCATAAGATAGCCAAAATGCTGCCGAAAGTATGCTAAACGGATCGATGAGTAATAAAATAGAAGCACTGAACAGCAACAAGAAACTGGCATGTACGGGACGTTTTAAAAGTATGAAAATACTCACTATGGTTACGGTCAGCAGCGTTCTTAGAGCAGGAATTTCAAACCCCACCAACGCGCAATACAGGAGTACGCATAATAAAAATGGAATCAGCATCAGTCGCTGGCGTGGAATCACCAAATAAATTGCGGCGTAGTATCGATTGATCAATTGGATAATACACCATGTCATCAGCGCTGCAAAAATAAGCACATGCGGCCCAGATATCGCCAGCAAATGTGAAATACCAAAGCGTTGAAACTGCTGCTCAAGCTCAGGATCAAGAAGACTTCGATCGCCCGTGAGTAAGGCCAGAAGTAAGCTTTGATGTTGTAAGGAAGAAGCAAGAAAATAGCCTCTAAATTTTAATCTTAAGTGCTCGGCAGCAAGCAAAAATTTTCGAGTCCAAGATTGTTGCTGTTTCACATGATCATAATATCCTTCACGTAGCGCCTGTTCACTTGAAAGCATTTCGAGTTGTACAACTTTGCCACGTCCTTGCCAGTTTTGTTGTACGAACCATTTTTCTACATCGAATGCACCTTGTATAGCGTAACCATGCACAGGTTGACGCTGGATCACGGCACGATAATACTGCCCAACAGTTAAACTATGCGCCATGGTATCAGCAGGGATAACTGTTTCATCTATGGAAAGTACCCAGTGAATGGGAGCATCATTTTCATTGAGAATCTGTGCAGGCTGTCTAATTCCGTTTTGAGACTGCTCCCCCATACGGTTGATGTAGATGATGTATGAGTCGACTGAAGAGGTCGTGACACGATGCTCAAGCCGCGTGGTGAGTGCCTGATCGGCGTAATAGACGCCACAGCTATACGACAAACACACCGAAAAGATGCCCAATAAGCCGCCTAACAATTTCGAAGAGTTGAACTGTTGGGTCACACGTAGATAGATGAGTAAAAATAGGAAATATAGACCGATCGCGATACCGAGTGTGACAGCCGATATGGGATCAAATATATGCCCCATGGCTGCAATTCCTGCAATCCACCCCAGAAAAATAAGCTTTAGCATTGTTATTTAAAATCTATTTTATTTACTTGCATTATAAAAATTGAAAGCCCCCGAAAGGGCTATCAATACGCACAACATCAGACTGGATCGACCCAAAGGCCATCTTGCATATGTAAAATTGAATCTGCAGATTGTGCCAACTGTTCATCGTGGGTCACGATCAGCATGGCCATATTGAATTCTTTTTTCAGCTCGGTGAGTAGCTCAAAAATACCCAGTGCCGTTTTGCGGTCTAGATTTCCTGTTGGCTCATCTGCCAGCATCACTGCCGGACGCCCAACCAGTGCACGTGCCAATGCAACACGCTGGCGCTCTCCGCCAGATAATTCACCAGGCTTATGCGTCAACCGATGTGACAACCCAACACGATCCAGTAAGTGTTCAGCCTGTTGTTTGACCTCTTTATAATTAGTCTCTGCACGAAGCATCAGCGGCATGGCCACATTTTCAAGTGCCGAAAACTCTGGTAGTAAATGGTGAAACTGATAGACGAAACCCAAATAATGATTTCGTTTATAGCCGCGTTGCGCTTCACCCAGATTATCAAAACGCTGACCATCCAGAAAAACCTGACCCTGACTCGGCGTATCGAGTCCGCCCAGTACATGCAGCAAAGTGCTTTTACCTGAACCACTTGCTCCAACAATCGAAACAAATTCCCCTGCTTTTACCTGAAGCGATAAGCCTTTAATCACATCAACTGTCGATTTTCCATCGGTAAAATGCTTATGAATATCTTTGGCTTCAAGGACAATCTTACTCATAGCGCAATGCCTCCGCAGGTTGAATTTTCGCTGCACGCAATGCCGGATAAATCGTGGCAAGAAAGCTCAATAATAGTGAAACCGACACAATCAAAGCCACATCTTGCCAGCGTAGATAAGACGGCAAGTAATTAATGAAATACGCATCGAATAAATGTAAACCAAGCGCGGTATTGAACCAGTCAATGATATTACTCACGCTTGAAGCAAACACGACTCCTAAAATAGCACCCGCCACCGTACCGATCACACCAATCACTGTACCTTGAACCATAAAGATTTTGGTAATGGTGGCTGGTGATGCACCTAGCGTTCTTAAAATCGCGATGTCTGATTTTTTATCGGTCACTACCATGACCAGTGAAGATACAATATTGAATGCTGCAACCAAAACAATCAGGAACAATAGCAAGCTCACCATGGCTTTTTCCATTTGAATGGCGCTAAACAAGTTACCGTGAGTATAGGTCCAGTTAGACGCATAGAAATTGGATGGTAAGGTCTTCACAATATCGTCTGCCACTTGAGGTGCTGCAAAAATATTGTCCAGTTTAAGGCGAATTCCTTGGGCGCCATCGGGTAAGCGCAACAGTGTAGATGCATCATTCAAGGCAATATAACCCATCATCGAATCTACTTCGGCACCAATACTGAAGATGCCCACAATTTTAAATCGTTTAAATCGTGGCACCACCCCAGCAGGTGATGGCGTCGCTTCAGGCAAAACCAGCGTCACACTGTCGTTTAGACCAAGCCCGAGTGCGTCGGTCATTTGCTTGCCGAGTACAATGCCGTATTCGCCTTTTTTAAGGCTGTCGATACTACCTGCCACCATATGGTTTTGGATGATCGAAACCTTTTTTTCATAACTTGGTTCGATTCCGCTGACCATAATACCGGCAACTTGGCCTTGTGCGGTAAGCATGCCTTGTAATTGTGTAAATGGTGCAACACCAGTGACATGAGGATGACCCTCAATTTTTTTAGCAAGTTGAGGCCAGTCGGTTAGAATCTGGTTCGATGAAATCGTGGCCTGCGGTACCATACCAAGTACACGATTTTTCAACTCGCGATCAAAGCCGTTCATCACGGACAAAACGGTAATCAGTACCGCAACGCCCAAGGTCAGACCAATCATCGAAACCAAGGCAATAAACGAAATAAAGTGATTACTACGCCGAGCGCGGGTATATCGCAACCCTATATACAGCGAGATTGGTTTAAACATACCACTTAGTCCAAGGTCATTTCATAAAAGAAAAAACAGTATTTATTTAGATACTGCGATTAACATCGATTACGCACAGATACACCAAAAGAATCTCGATAAAACTTCACCCGGCAGACTCTTATTATTGAATGACCCTTACGATTCAGATTATATAGCGGGCTTATTTTGTACCAGATACCGCAGTAGATCAATTTGATCGTACGGATTACTACGAAATCGAACAATTAAGGCATAAAGATCAACATTTTGATGTACTTTATGAAGCGTATGTTACCCGGTTTTAAGCCAAATTCAATCGTACCTGTCTGTGCATTACATTAGGCAAGCTACAGTGATCCTCAAGATTTGATGTGTTGTTTGTAGCGTCGATTGGCCTGAATATCACGATAAAAATATAAAAATAACCCACTCAAAATAATACAGGTACCTAAAATCATCATGAGTGAAATCTGCTCATGATTAAATAAAGCGCCAATGACCAAGGCCAGTAAAGGCGTCATCACATTGGTGAGCGATAATGTGGTCGGCTCAATGTTTTTGACCAGTTTAAAATAGCAAAACATTGCAATCAGTGATGCCATGATCGTGGTGTACAACAAGGCCAGTAATGATTTCATTTCCGGCAGATGCGTAGGTGCATGTGACCACACAAACGGCAGTACACACAAAGACACCAAGGTAGAAACCAGAATTGACCCGGTGGCTTGTGCCATCGGCACGACATCGGCATTGACCTTTTTTACCCAAAAAATTGAGCTACAGTAGATAAAGACACTCATGAGCATCAGACCGATGCCCAGCGGATGCACATGCTGTGATGACCCGCCAAAGCAGATCAATGCCAAACCGACAATTGCAATGGCCATACCCGTCCATTGCAGGCGATTGAGTTGCTGCGCAAAAGCAAAACGGCCAATCAAACCGGCAATGATAGGTGCAAGCCCAAACATTAGAGCAATCACCCCAGAGCTTAGATACTGCGTGGCAATATAGGTAAACACCTGCGCGCCAATTAAGCTAAACGAGCCTGCAATATAGCTATGAATGGCGTTTGGGTTGAGTGGAAAACGAATTCTGAGTACCAGTAATATCACTACAGCAATTGGCAGCGCCAAAAAGAAGCGTAACATCATGGCCCAAAGTACATGCAGATCCGCCACGCTCCAGACAATCGCCAGCGGAGTCGATGCCCAGATCAAAACCAAAACAATATAGGTCAGTATGATATTGCTTTTTGAAGGCATAGCCGGTCTCAAAGCGTTTTACGCTTTTGCTTTAAAATGGTTTGATCAAGCGCACTTGAAAACTCGCGTTTATCACGTTCAGAAATGGGCGGTGGTCCGCCAGTTTGTACGCCAGCACCCCGCAGGGTGTCCATAAAATCACGTAAATGCAAACGTGCTTTTACATTGGCATCGGTATAGATTTCACCTCGTGGATGAATCGCAATACCGCCCTTTTCAATCACTTGTGCAGCTAAAGGAATATCCTGAGTAATCACAATATCATGTGCCTGCATGCGCTCGACAATTTCACGATCGGCCTGATCGGCACCACTCATAACCTGAATCGATTTGATCCTTACAGATGGCGTAATGCCCACGTTTTGATTTGCAACAAAAATGACTTCAAGCTGATAACGATCAGAAGCACGCAAAATGACTTCTCGCAGAATCTTTGGCAATGCATCGGCATCGACCCAAAGTTTAAATGGCAACACGCAATTTCAACCTTTTTAAAGAGGCCTTTATTTTAACAGACTTAAGATTTGATGGTGACCTGTAGACTTGTTATTTTTACATAGATCTAATACGCCAACATCTCGATGAAATTCAAAAAGAAAATTAAAATATTTTTTACATAATTGCATATCAACACTTGAAAAAACTTAGATATGCTCGATTTATATATCTAAATCTTTTAAAAATTCTTCAGGGTTATATGAAAAATCAAAACAGTCCAGAAATCGTTACTATTCAAGATCAAGGTTTTGGCAACCATGGCGAGCATTGGGCGTTATTGAGTGATACACCTGAACAAGTCGTGCCTAAATGGCTCAGTATGGCACTCGACGCTCCTATGATGCCAATGGGTTTATGTGAAACTGAACAGGATATGGATACCGACGTATGGTTGATTCAAGGTCCGTCTGAATCCGGGATTAAAGTCAGCCAGATTATTGCGGTCGAAAATAATAAACCGCGCGCGCTGAAAACTGCATTTCCAAGTTTTGAAAGCCCATATAAATATAATGCTGTGATTGATCGTATCATTGCCTGCGAATCAAATACTCAGGCTGTTTTACGGTTGAGTTTAAATAAAAATACCACTATTTACGCTTACGATAATCTATATAGCGTCAATCACAATCAATATGAGAAAAATCAGGCCTATCAAGTTCAGTTAAATGCTTGGGCCTATGAACTTGAAGTCGTTGCCGACAACGAAACCATTGAAGTCGACGATCCGGCATCGATTAAACATCATCGTGCGTTAAATGATATTTTATCGGCCAATAACGGTGTTGCGCCTGAAAATCTGCAAGAATTGATTGATGCGTGGCAACCTAAAACGCCTGAAGATCAGGAACCTGTAACGGTCGATTTTTCTAAAATGGTGGCTTATTTATTTGGCGAAACCATGGGCCAAGAAGACGAAGCTTGGTTTCAAGGCAATATCGTAGGTAAATCATCGACGACATTTATGGATGAAACCTATACCCTTTATGATGTGGTGTTGGTGCTAGAAGACGAGCTACCTGCAATATTAATTCGTCTCGCCACTAAAAATAATGCCCACGAAAATTTTGAAATTGGTCAGTATATTCGAGGTAATATCTGGATTCAGGCGAATATTTATGCTAAAAGTAAAGTTGAATAATAGCGTTTCAACGAATAATTAATAAATTAGGCGTATTGATGAAAATTATACCTGAACAATCGACCAATCTGATTCAATTGAGCGGACAGCGTATTAAATTCGATACAGTTGCATTATGCTTTTTTGCACTCGGAATGTTTTTAGCAGCAGTGATGATCCATTATTTTGGTTTCTTATCGCTTTAAATGAATCATTAAAAAAGCCCCACATGATGTAGGGGCTTTTTTTATTGCCTTTGCAATTAGCCGTTGGCTTTGACAAATGCGTCCATAAAGTTGACCAGTGCTTGCACGCCTTCAAGCGGCACAGCATTGTAAATGCTGGCACGCATTCCACCAACTGAACGATGTCCAGCAAGGTTCAATAGATTGTTTTGCTCTGCTTCTTTTAAGAAACGTTTTTCCAATGCTTCATCTGCCAAAGTGAATGGCACATTCATAATCGAGCGATTGGCCGGCGCAATCGGGTTGTTATAAAAATCACTCGAATCGATATAACCATAGAGTAATTTGGCTTTTTCAAGGTTGGCTTGATGAATGGCCTCAACACCACCTTGCTCTTTTAACCACTCAAATACCAAACCAGCCAAATACCATGAATAAGTTGCCGGTGTATTCACCATAGAGTCATTTTTAGCTTGTGCAGAGTATTTTAACAGGCTCGGAATATCTGCACGTGATTGGTCAAGCAAATCGTCACGAACAATGACCAAAGTAAGACCTGCGGGGCCAATATTTTTTTGCGCACCAGCATAAATCAAACCAAACTTACTCACATCTAGCGGTGCAGACAAAATGCTAGACGATAAATCCGATACCAACGGCGCATTAACCTCAGGAATACCTGCAAATTGTAAGCCCCCGATGGTTTCGTTATCTGCATAATGCACATAAGCTGCATCTTCAGACAATGCCCATTCAGACTGAGGCTTAATACCAAGCTTGCCATCAATTTGAGTGCCTGCTTCGATTACATTGATATCGCCATAACGCTGAGCTTCTTTTAGCGCTTTTTCAGACCAGATTCCAGTATGGATATAATCTGCCTTGCTGTTTTTTCCAAGCAAATTTAATGGAATTGCTGAAAACTGTAACGATGCACCACCTTGCAAGAATAAGACTTTATAGTTTTCAGGAATGTTCATCAGCTGGCGCAGATCGGCTTCAGCCTTTTCTGCAACGGCAACATAATCAGCGCTACGGTGACTCATTTCCATGATGGAAAGCCCTTTACCCTGCCAGTCCAACAGTTCACGTTGAGCTTTTTCTAAAACAGCAGTCGGTAATGCAGCTGGGCCAGCACAGAAATTGTACGCGCGCATGATCGTTCCTTTATATAATTGAAACTAAACTAAAGTTCGCATTTAACCACATCTTGACAGCGCATGCAGCAGCATTGAGCATATATTTTTTATATAACTTGATGCCTTTTGGCCTGAATTTACGATTGATCAAATCAGATAAATAATAGAATATCCAGTCAGATTAATCCAAGTATATTGATTGCTTTTTAAACACCCCACGTGCTATACATTTGTATAATAAACAAGACTATAACTGATGCTTCTACAATAAAGATTATACTTTCAGGAACAACACGACGTGACTTGATATGACATTACAACAGCGAATGATAAAAATGAATTTCAGGTGCGCAACCTCACCTCCTCCAGTCAAGTTTTTGTTTGGCTGTATGGCCGCTTTGCTTTTATGCAGTGAGGTGGCACTTGCTGAGGGCATCAGTTATGTAGAGGCAGAGCAACAAGCGCTCACATCCTCTTACAGCACTCAGGCCAGTCAAGCCTTTGAACAGGCAGCACGTCTTGATGCACAAGCCACTAAAGGCCTAGGACGCCCACGTATTGAGCTTAATGTACGGGCTTATAAATTCCATAGCGAAGTTGATCTCCCTTTAGACAGTTTTAAACAAAATCTTGAAAATACTTTGAGTCAACGCTTGAGCGAGCAATTGTCTCAGGTGGGTGGCGTGTTGCCGCCAGATGTACTCAATACGATTCAGACGGGTGCGAATACAGCTATTTCAGATGGAATTAATCAGTTTCCCAATTACGCAAATTTAAGTATTGAAGATGAAGTGATCAGACCCACCATTTCTCTAGTCATGCCCATTTACACAGGCGGCCTGATTAAAAGTGCCAAGCAAATTGCTACCATACAGGCCATGCGGGCACAACTCAGTACAGAACAACAGCAAGATATTCAACGATTTGAAATTATTCAGGCTTACTTTAATACTCAGCTACAAACGCAATTGGTGAAATCGAGCCAGTTCAATGCGGATGCCATGCAAAAACATGTCAATAACGCCTTTAAGCTCGAACAGCAAGGCTTTATCAGCAAAGGCCAGCGAATGCAGTTTGAAGTGGCACGTAACAACGCCCTGCGCTTATTACAAAACGCTCAAAGCAACTTAAACAGCAGTCAGTTTCAGTTAAATCATCTATTACATCAGCAAACGAACGGGAATCTCACCACACCGCTTTTTGTCAATACAAAACAAACATTGCCTTTGAATCAATTTTTGAGCTCATATCCCAATCAGTCTAATCTCATTCGAAAAATGCAAATAGACACCCAACTGGCAGATGAAAATGTGAAAGCACAGCGCGCCGCCAAAAAGCCGACTGTATTTGCCTTTGCCGAATATAGCTTAGACAAAAACGAAAACTGGATTGTGGGTGTGGTGGCACGCTACAACCTGTTTGGTGGACTAGATAAAAATAAAAGTATCGAATCTGCCGAACTCAAGCGCTATGGCAGTCAGCTTTTAGTCGAGCGTACCAAACAGGAAATTGAAAATATTATTCAAAAATCTTATAGCGAAATGGGTTCTTCGCAGCAAACACAAACGCTGCTGAATGACAATAAACGCGCTGCACTTGAAAACTTACGCATCCAAGAGCTTTCATTTAGAGAAAACATGGGAACGGCCAATCAAGTGATTGATGCACAAAATGCTGTGCAAGTGATTGATAC
Organism: Acinetobacter sp. V89_7; assembly: GCF_029967895.1. Taxonomy (NCBI): domain Bacteria; kingdom Pseudomonadati; phylum Pseudomonadota; class Gammaproteobacteria; order Moraxellales; family Moraxellaceae; genus Acinetobacter; species Acinetobacter sp. V89_7. Next base: position 173,969 of record NZ_JASCAJ010000017.1, on the reverse strand, counting down.
AGAAATGGCCATCAATGCTTATAAATACGTGCTCTCTCTGGCCACGCTGCTCCAAAGTCATGGCTCGATTAGTCAGTTTAAAACGTATTTAAATCAGCCTAATACAGTATATATTTATTAATTACGAGGACATCATGCCGACAGATCAATCGTCTTCTGACACTGAACATCCGGTGCCCTCTGCCTCTGATTCGGCAACGACCACCGGATCCCAGCAAAAACAGACACCACATGGTCCTAAGCGCGCCGTAAAAATCATTGGTTTGATCATTTTATTGCTCATCATTGGACTGATTATTTATGGTTTATGGAAAGCGTATCAGCCTCGTAGCGTAGCATTACAAGGTCGCGTTGAAGCCGAAACGCTTTACGTCACCACCAAAGTGCCTAGTCGTATTGCGGAAATCTTTGTCGAAGAAGGCCAGAATATTAAGAAAGGTCAAGCACTTGCTCGCTTGGTTAGTCCTGAGATAGAAGCCAAAAAGCAGCAAGCGCAAGCCGCTTTACAATCGGCTTTAGCACTTCAATCGACAGCAGAGCGCGGTTCTCAAGAAGAAAATATTGATACCTTATATGCCAACTGGCAAAGTGTAAAAGCTCAGGCGGAATTGGCTGAAACCACGTATCGTCGTGGTGAAACACTCTACAAAGAAGGCGTCATTTCACGTCAGCGTCGCGATGAAATGTTCGCAGCACAGCGCTCTGCCCGAGCTTTAAGCGAAGCCGCCTATCAACAGTATGCACGTGCCAAGCGTGGCAGTACGCCACAACAAAAATCGATGGCAGATGCACAGGTCGATATTGCACGTGCTGCGCTGGGTGAAGCTGAATCGTTAGAAACTGAAACCAAACTCTACTCCCCAATAAACGGCACTGTTTCCAAAATTTATGGGAAACCCTCGGAGTTGGTCGCTGCCGCAGTGCCTGTGGTCAGTTTGTTAGAGGATGACGAACGCTGGGTCAGTTTAAATGTCCGGGAAGATCAGTATCGAAGTGTCTATCAGCAAAAAACACTTCAGGGATATGTACCCGCACTTGATAAAAAGATCAATTTTAATATTCAACACATCGATGCCGAAGGTGAGTTTGCCACCATTAAAACCACGCGACAAACCGGCGGTTACGATATCCGTAGCTTTAAGCTTCATCTTAAACCCACAGAAGCAGCAGCTGATTTAAAAGTGGGTATGAGTGTGATTTTTGATGTAGTTGAGGCCAATTGATATGTGGGCCTGTTTCTGGCGTGAGTGCATTTATCTGCTCAAAAACAAATGGGATTTGGCGATGGTTACACTCGCCCCTCTATGTGTTGTGGTGCTGTTTGCAAGTATGTTTTATCAGGGAAAACCCGATCATCTTCCCATTGCACTCATTGACCAAGATCATAGCCAGCTGAGTCGCATCATCGAACAGGATTTACGCCATAATCCCACCCTAGATTTGAAATACGTTTTAACCAATACGTCTGAGGCTGAGGAACTCGTAAACAAAACCCAAATTTGGGGATATGTACATATCCCAGAAGGTGCAGAACAGCGTTTAGTGAATGCACAAGATGCACAGATTAGTGTGGCGTTTAATCAGTCATTTTTTAGTATTGGCAACACCATTTCAAGTGCCATGCTCATCAGCACACTCAATGCTATGGGCGAGTTTGGTGGTGAACACTATTTTTCAGCATTATTGCCTGCCATTGACCTGCCCACACCGCATGTCAAAGTCTCAACACTTTACAACCCTAGCTTAAGCTATGAGTTTTATCTAGAGCCTTTCATGGTACCCGCGATTTTGCATTTATTGCTGTGTTGCTGCGTTGCATTTGCAATTGGTCAGGAATTTAAGCGCGGCACACTGACGCAATGGAGCGCACCTGACAATGCCATGAAAATGCTACTTGCCAAAACTTTACTCTATGTCGTGATTTTTTGTGCTTGGACATGGCTATGGATGTTCTGGCTGATTGTGGTTCGTGGCTGGTTTGTTGCGGGCAGTTTGAGCCTGCTTTTAATGGCACAGTTTTTACTTTATTTCGCATATGCCATGATTAGCGCAACCGTTATGATTGCATCGCAAAATATGGGCCGAACCTTTGGATTTATTGCCGTTTATGGCGGATCATCCTTAAGTTTTGCAGGCGTTACTTTACCACTGAACAATGCACCGATTTTTACACAATTTTGGTCCATGATTATTCCATATACACCGTACGCAAAGCTTCAAACCGAGCAATGGGTGGTTGGAAGTGATGTTTCTATTTCATTATGGCCCCTTCTGATCTTGCTGTTTTACTGTGTTTTTTATTTTTTGGTGTCGAGTCGCTTGCTTAAAAAACGTGTGCAGGAGGCGCTCTCATGAAAAAATTCTGGTTTTATTATCTGCACACGTTTAAAGAAATTGTAAAAAATTCCTCCATTTTGACGACTGTTGTGTTGTCAGTGTTTTTTTACAGCTTCTTCTACCCCACTGCGTATAAGGCAGAACATGCTGAATCACTCCCCATTGTGATTGTGGATGAAGAACAAAGTGCTTTAACCTCAACCATCATTAGTCAAGTCGCAAATAGCCCTAAAATCAAGATTGTTGCAACCACGACAAACTTTCTTGAAGCAGAGCAAATGGTTAAAAACCAAAAAGCAGATGGTATTTTGTATCTGCCTGATCAATTAAGCATGAGTGTTCGACGTGGTGAAATGGGTGGCGTTGGACTTTATATCAGTGCTGCATATTTTTTAAAAATCAAAGAAATTGGTTTAGGACTGGCGCTCTCTATCGAACAAGTGATTGCCGAATATGCCGAAAAATTTGGTCAGATTACGCATTTTAAACCGGCGCTTTCAATCCATCAGATTCCGCTTTTCAACACGCTTTCAGGCTATGGGAGCTATGTATTTCCCGCCGTCGCACCGCTGATTATTCATCAAACCATTGTATTGGGTTTAGGTATGTTACTTGGAGGATATAAAGAAGAACGGTATCAGCCCACATCGAGTCAGTTTTGGGGAATATTTGCCAGTTTTTTTACCATTGGATGCCTAGGCTGTCTGTATATGTTTGGCTTTGTGTTTTGGAAAAATGATTATCCGCATGGCGGAAATTTCTGGGGCATGCTGGTTGCGGTTCCAATCTTTGTGAGTTGTATTGTTAGCTTGGGTCTGCTTTTTGGTTCTTTACTCGATATGAGCGAACGTGCCGGACATTTTCTGGTTTTTACTTCTATTCCATTATTTTTACTCACCGGAACCGCCTGGCCAATACAGGCCATGCCTCACTGGATGCAGATTTTTAGTGCGTTGCTGCCATCTACGCATGCAGTACAGCTATTTGTACAGCTCAATCAAATGGGGGTTCATTTAAGTGCTGTCATGCCCAAACTTATGATATTGACGCTCATGACTGTAATCTTTTTAGCATTGGCTTACTATCGGTGGGTTCATCGCACGCACAATCGACATTCATAAAAAAAGGAAGCCAAAGCTTCCTTTTTTTACATATCAAGATGGTTAAGCTTGATCATTGCTCTCTAAGTCATTTGCAACACTTTGATTTACTGTATCAGACTCGATATCTGCTTGCTCTACTGCATCTGATGCTTGAGCCTCGAGATCTTCAATCAGATCATCTTCTACAGCCTCAATGGATACCACACCCACCAAGGTTTCTGCATCGCTGAGACGGATCAAGCGAACACCCTGTGCATTACGGCCTGTCATTGCAACTTCGGCGGCACGGGTACGTACCAAGGTTCCGCCATCTGAAATCAACATCAGCTCTTTGGTTTCATCAATTGAAACAGCGCCTACCAATTCACCATTACGCTCGGAAGTCTTGATTGCAATCACGCCCTTGCCGCCACGTTTTTTGGTTGGGAAGTCATTTACTGGTGTACGCTTACCATAGCCGTTGGCACTGGCACACAGCACTTCACCAGTTTCAGGTACCACCACCAATGACACAATGCGACTCACCAGATTTGAATCGTTAGAATCATCTGAATCATCTGCTTCATCGGTATCGAGTTCTGCATCTTCACTATCTACAGCAGCAGCCAGCGTCACGCGCATACCGCGAACACCTTTTGCGGTACGCCCCATAGCACGCACATCGGTTTCTGCAAAACGAATGGCCTTACCTTCATTAGAAAACAGCATGATTTGCTGTTGACCATCGGTAATGGCTACACCAATCAAGGTATCTTCTTCATTGAGTTCGATGGCACGTAAGCCGTTTGAGCGGATATTGGCAAACTGCTCAAGTTCTACACGTTTTACCGTTCCTGAAGCTGTTGCCATAAAGACATAATGGTCTTCTGGGAATTCAGTCAGCGGTAAAATTGCAGTGATGGTTTCATTGGCATCTAATGGCAGCAAATTGACCATAGGACGGCCTTTTGCACCACGCGATGCTTGCGGCACTTCAAACACTTTCAAACGGTACACTTTACCCACATTGGTAAAGCACAGCACGGTCGCGTGATTCGACGCCACAATCAAATGCTGGATTATATCGTCATCTTTCATTGAGGTTGCAGATTTACCACGTCCACCACGGCGCTGCGCCTGATAGTCTGACAATGGCTGTGTTTTGGCATAACCCGTTTGTGAAACGGTCAATACCACCTGCTCTTCTGGAATCAAATCTTCACGACAGAAATCAATACGTGATTCGACAATCTGAGTACGACGTTCATCACCATACTGTTGTAAAATCAGCGCAAGCTCTTCACGAATCACCGTCATCAACAGATTAAAGTCGTTTAAAATTGCTGTCAGCTCGGCAATTTGAGCCAAAATTTCGCTGTATTCGGCGTGGAGTTTGTCTTGCTCTAGACCTGTTAAACGATGCAAGCGAAGCTCAAGAATTGCACCCACTTGCGTTGGTGACAAGCGGTAGATCTGGTCAGATAAACCAAATGGGCGCGCTGGATCTTCACCCTCAATTTCATCTGGACGAACCGAAACCGAACCTGCTTTTTCGAGCAAGGCAATCACACCGCCACCAGCCCACTCGCCCGCCAAAAGGCGTTCACGTGCTTCAGCCGGATTCGCCGAGGTTTTAATGGTTTCGATGATGTTATCAATATTGGCTAAGGCAACCGTTAAGCCTTCCAAAATATGACCACGTTCGCGCGCTTTACGCAGTTCAAACATGGTACGGCGCGTTACCACTTCTTGACGATGACGGATAAATGCCGCAATGATGTCCTTCAGGTTCATCAACTTCGGTTGTCCGTTGTCCAGACACACCATATTGATGCTGAATGAGTTTTCTAGCTGGGTATTCAAAAACAGGTTATTGACGATCACTTCCGCGTTTTCACCGCGTTTCAAGTCAATCGCGATACGCATGCCTTCTTTGTCGGATTCGTCGCGAAGCTCCGAAATACCTTCAAGCTTTTTCTCTTTGACTAATTCGGCAATACGCTCAATCACACGTGCCTTATTGACCTGATACGGAATTTCCGTAAAGACAATGGTGGTACGTCCGGTTTTTTCATCTTCTTCAAAATGATATTTACCGCGAATATGCAAACGCCCCTTACCTGTTCGGTAAGCATCGACGATGCCTGATTTTCCATAGATGATACCACCTGTCGGAAAGTCTGGACCGGTGATATGTTCCATCAAGCCTTCAATGGAGATATTCGGGTTGTCTGCATAAGCTAGACAGGCATGAATCACTTCATTTAGATGGTGCGGTGCCATATTGGTCGCCATACCGACGGCAATCCCTGCTGCTCCATTGATAAGCAGGTTTGGAATGCGCGTTGGCAACACATCTGGAATACGCTCTGAACCGTCGTAGTTATCCACCCAGTCCACGGTGTCTTTTTCAAGATCTGCCAGAAGCTCATGTGTCAGCTTGGTCATACGCACTTCCGTATAACGCATCGCTGCTGCACTGTCGCCGTCCACAGAGCCAAAGTTACCCTGACCATCGACCAACAGATAACGTAGACTAAAATCTTGTGCCATACGCACGATTGTGTCGTATACAGCAGTATCACCGTGCGGGTGGTACTTACCGATCACATCACCCACAACACGTGCTGACTTTTTATAGGCTTTGTTATAGTCATTGCCGAGCTCGTGCATGGCATAAAGCACACGACGATGCACTGGCTTAAGGCCATCACGTACATCTGGCAATGCACGCGATACAATTACGCTCATCGCATAATCTAGATATGAATGCTTGAGTTCGTCCTCAATGGCAATCGGTCGGATTTCCGATACGCTCATGCATACTCCTTGTAGACAGCAAGCGCTAAACTTGCTGCAATATGTCTTGATCTTGCAATAAAATTCAGCTCAAAAAAGCTGAACTAAAAATAAAAAATACAGCGGCAAATGATAGCATAATTCTGCTTCTGAATGTACGATCTCGCCGTGATCTGGCTTTTATATTTATATAATTTACAGATTATTTACAGATTTAATTTTATACTGATTTAAAAATAGACAACTGTATTCTCAGTCTGGTTTTTTACATGACTTTTTTAGTAAATGGTGACGCTTTTCCTAAAACAACTCACGCTAAGTTTGGCAGGATTGATCAAATAAAAAACCCCAGCAAATGCTGAGGTTTTCAGATCCAATCAAAGCGCTGATTAGAGCTTAGATACCAATTCTGGCACAACAGTGTTCAAGTCACCAACTAACCAGTAGTCAGCAACACTGTTGATTGGCGCTTCTTCATCCTTGTTGATTGCAACAATGACTTTAGAATCTTTCATACCCGCCAAATGCTGAATCGCACCTGACAGACCAACAGCAAGATAAAGATCTGGTGCTACGATTTTACCCGTTTGACCCACTTGATAATCGTTTGGTACAAAACCGGCATCCACAGCCGCACGAGAAGCACCTTGCGCTGCACCTAGTTTATCTGCCAATGGATCGAGTACCTTGTGATAGTTCTCACCTGAACCCACACCACGGCCACCTGATACCACGATACGTGCTGCAGTCAACTCTGGACGATCCAGTTTCACAATTTCTTCGTTTACAAAACTTGAAACGTCTGCATTGGCTGCCTCACCGACTGCTTCGATTGCAGCAGAGCCACCTTCGCTTGCCACTGCATCAAATGCAGTACCACGAACGGTCGCCACGATAATTGATTCTTCAGATTGAACTGTTGCAATCGCATTACCAGCGTAGATTGGACGCTTAAACGTATTTTCAGATTCAACTGCAATAATGTCGGAGATCATGCTGACATCAAGTAAAGCCGCTGCGCGTGGCAGAATGTTTTTACCTGAAGTCGTTGATGCTGCCAAAACATGCTTATAACCTGATTTCGCTACATCAGCCACAAGCTGTGCAACGTTTTCAGCCAATTGGTGTTCGTACACAGCGTTGTCTGCAAGAAGAACTTTGCTGACACCCGCAATTTTTGCTGCCGCGTCTGCAACAGCCTGAGCACCAGCGCCTGCAACCAATACAGCAATATCACCACCGATTTTTTGTGCTGCAGCCACGACATTCAAAGTTGCACCATTAAGTGTCTTATTGTCGTGCTCAGCGATAACTAAAATACTCATGATTTTATCCTTCCGTATTAGATCACTTTCGCTTCATTTTTTAACTTTTCAACAAGCTCATCTACCGATTTCACTTGAACACCTGCTTTACGCTCTGCTGGTGCTTCAACTTTAACGGTTTTGAGTTTGGTGGTCGCTGTTACGCCATAATCTGCTGGAGATTTGGTTTCAAGCGGTTTTTTACGTGCTTTCATAATGTTTGGAAGCGCCGCATAACGTGGCTCATTCAAACGAAGGTCGGCAGTCACAATCGCAGGTAGCGTCAGTTCAACGGTTTGCAAACCACCGTCGATCTCGCGTGTAACTTGAACTTTACCCGCGTCTACTTTCACTTCTGATGCAAAGGTACCCTGACCTGCATTCAAAAGTGCACCGAGCATCTGACCCACTTGGTTTGAATCATCATCAATGGCTTGTTTGCCCAATAAGATCAGTTCTGGCTTTTCAGCGTCTACCACACCTTTAAGAATTTTAGCCACTTCAAGTGCGCCAATATCATCAGATGTTTCAACCAAGATACCACGGTCTGCACCCAAAGCCATTGAAGAACGGATTTGTTCTTGCGCTTCTTTCGGGCCAATTGAAACCACAATAATTTCAGATACAGTTCCCTTTTCTTTTAAACGAACCGCTTCTTCCACTGCGATTTCACAGAATGGGTTAATTGACATTTTTACGTTGGTTAGGTCAACCCCAGTATTGTCCGGCTTAACGCGAACTTTAACGTTGGCATCAACCACACGTTTTACAGCAACAAGAGCCTTCATGTAATCCTCGGCTGTTTCAGCAAGTAAATGTTCAGAAGCATTATAGTAACGCTTCAATATAAATTTTTTAGGTGCTTTATCTTGCTATGTGTTTGGCATTTCGGTCAAGTCACAATTACAGCCGCCAAGATAAATCTGCAATAAAACTGTGGAATCCACAGTTCATTTTTTCTAATCTAAATGTTTTGTTATTGAATTTACAGTATTTTTAATTATTTTTTACTTATTGATTTATATTATGTTTTTATTTGATTTGTTTCATCAGCGTGCCTGATAGTTTGGTTAATTTATGTAAAAAAGCTCACTTCTTCATCATTTTGAAATTGATTGACTGCTTAGATCAAAGATGTCATTCGAGTAAGCGAGTGTTAAAGCGACTCGGAAGTCATATTTTGGATTGTCATTTTTCTTCAAGTTATCGCGATTTATCTGGCTTCTGCGCACGAGGATGCGCCTGGTCATACACTTGCGCCAAATGGTCAAAATCAACATGCGTATAAATTTGAGTGGTACTTAAGTTAGAATGGCCCAGCATTTCTTGAATCGAGCGCAAGTCCCGACTGGCCGAGAGCATATGACTGGCAAAGCAATGCCGAAGTAAATGGGGATGTAAATCGACATTGACGCCTGCACGAATGGCCTGAAACTTCACCCGATTTTCGATTTGCCGCGGTGAAAGCACGCCCCCTTTTTGCGACACAAAAAGTGGATCATGCGGCTCGAAATGCCCCTTCCAAAGCTGATATATCTTCAGCCATGCCATGATACTGTCCTTTGCTTTTTGACCAAACGGGACGACGCGTGTTTTATTACCTTTACCGGTCACACGTAATAATTGACGTTGAAAATCGAGATCACGGAGTTCAAGTCCTTGCAACTCGGCCAGACGCAAGCCGCTTGAATAGAGCAATTCAAGCATGGCTTTATCTCTTAGCCATAGCTGCTGATCAACCGCATCACTTGGTGCAGGTTGATCTAAAATCTGCAGCACAGTTTCGATATCGACCAAGCCCGGCAACGGTCGCGATTTGCGTTTAAGTTTAAAATCATCGACAGGATTATGGCTTAAATGGTTCGACTGCTGCGCCCATTTCATAAACTGGCGAATCGAGGTGAGATGACGCTGTAAACTCGCTGAACTCAAATGATCATGTTCAACACGATGTGCAAGATATTCTCTTAAATCCGCCGCTTCGATATTGCCAAGACTGAGTTTTTTCTCTGTGCAAAACGCTAAGAAATGAGTTAAATCACGATGGTAAGCACGCAGTGTATGCTCAGAATGGTTCTGAAGTTGTTTTTCTTTGAGCCACATGCCCAGTAACTGCTGTTCAAACGCCAAACGTGTCTTCCTTAATTTTAATCAATTTAACTTTGGTGATGACTGAAACTGCCGAATATAAAACCGCTTAAAAACGACCACTGACAACTCATCGATCAATGCAACTTAGTATACAATTCATTGATCACTGTGAGAGAAACTTTGTTGCCATGACGACTCTGCTAGTTTCTTATTTAGTTGCCATTAGCATACTTACAATTACGCCGGGGTTGGATACGACATTGATTATTCGTACCGCAACACTAGAAGGAAAATCCAGCGCCTTTCATGCAGCGCTTGGGATTAGTACAGGCTGTATCGTGTGGGGGCTCGTAGTTGCCTGTGGATTAGGCGCTTTATTCATGGCTTCGGCAATGGCTTTTAGTGTATTGAAATGGGTTGGTGCGGCTTATTTAGCTTGGCTTGGGCTAAATATGCTCTTCAAACCTCGCCATCATCTGGGTCAAATGTCTTCAAACATTCCCCCTAGTTTTGCACTACGCCAGAATGCATTTTTTAAAGGTTTTCTGGGCAACTTACTTAATCCCAAAATTGGGGTTTTCTATCTTTCTTTTTTGCCTCAGTTTATTCCCGCAGAAGCCGCTGCATTTTCATGGATTATGGGGCTGGTGATGTTGCATGTTTTGATCGGTATCATCTGGTCAATGCTGTTGATTTGGGCAATGCAACCTATTTCTCGCTTTTTAAAACAACCCAAATTTGTGCGCGGTTTAGATCGTGTTACGGGCAGTATCTTCCTGATATTTGCCCTCAAACTCGTTTTGAGTAAACGCTAATCCAACTGCTTGATAAATTGTAAAATCGGCGGAGCAATCTTACTCGCTTGCTGCTCGGCCAGAGCATGATCACCTTCTGGTACCACAAGTAGGTTCGCAGCGGACAGCAAGTGCTGTAAATGTACCCCGACGGATACCGGACTGATACGATCTTGATCTCCCCAGATCAGAAGTACGGGTTGCTGAATGTCATGTAAACGATGCTCATGATTGACTCGTGTATGAACAAACCAGTCTGGATAATTTAAATAATGTTCCTGATAAGCACTTCGCCAGTCTTCAACATCAAAACCACTCAAATCCAGACCACCCGAAGTGGCAATCAACACCAATCCTTTGACCATTTCCGCTTTTTCGAGTGCGGCCTGAACCGCGAAAATTCCTCCCATCGATTGAGCAATAATAATAGACGGCGTATCAATTTGCGCCAGCACATACTCAGTTAGCGTATCAAAATCGGTGATCGTGTCTTGAGCCGGTTCACAGCCAAATCCCGGATAAGCAATTATTATGCTTGTATCGTTTGATCCTAAATAGTGAATTAAAGGCTGCCAAAATTGTGTACTGCCCGATGCACCGGGTAAAAAAATTAATTGTGTGGTCATTTTTTTCAGTTATTCAATCGATTAAATTTAAAATATGCCATATTTCAGCATAAAAAAAGCACGCCCAGTCTAAGCGTGCTTTCTTGGTATTTTATAGATCAGGTTTGAAAGTAACGTAAATCAAGGCGTCCTTCATAGACTGTGGCTGTTGGCCCTGTCATCCAGACCACATCACCCTCTTGCCACTCGATTTGAAGTTTTCCACCCGCCAGCTCGACTTCTACCGAATTTGCCAGTAAACCACGACGCATACCACTTACGGCTGCCGCACATGCACCCGTACCGCAAGCGAGTGTTTCGCCCACACCGCGCTCAAACACACGCAAACGCACATGCTTTTCATCCAAAATCTGCATAAAACCCGCATTGACACGCTGTGGAAATTGCACATGTGCTTCGACTTGTGGCCCCATGCCTGCAACATCGGCTGTCAAGATATCCGGCACAATGGTTACCGCATGCGGATTTCCCATATTGACGACATCAATTTTTAAGCTTTGCTCATTGGCTAATGGAAGCGTATACAAGGCATCCAGTTCTTGGGTCAGAAATGGAATATCCTGTGGATGAAACTTAGGATAACCCATATTGACGCGTACCCAGCCATTAGGGCCAAGTTCTGGTTCAACAATTCCTGCTTTGGTTTGCACTCTGATTTTGGTTTTTTTGGTGAGTTGTCGCTCATGTACAAAGCGGGCAAAACAACGCACACCATTTCCGCACTGCTCCACTTCCGAACCATCTGCATTGAAAATACGATATTTAAAATCGGTTTGCGGATCATCTGGTGGCTCGACAATCAATAATTGATCAAAGCCAATACCAAAATGACGATCTGCCATACGCTGGATGGTGGTGGTGTCTAAGTAAGCACGTTGGCTAATTAAATCGAGCACAACAAAGTCATTGCCCAGACCATGCATTTTGGTAAATTCAAGTAACATGTCTTAACCCTCTGGCAGCAAACGTTCTTTTTCCCACAACGACTCGATGGTTTCACGCTCACGAATCAAATGTGCGGCATTACCTGCCACCATCACTTCTGCGGCACGGCCACGAGTGTTGTAGTTTGAACTCATCACAAAGCCATAAGCACCTGCACCCATCACCGCCAGCACATCATTTTCTTTAAGTGCAAGGCTTCGGTCTTTACCTAGAAAATCACCCGTTTCGCAAATTGCCCCAACGATATCCCAAGTTTTTTCTTCAGCATCCGATGACGCTGAAACAGACTGAATATCCATCCATGCTTCATACAATGACGGACGAATCAAGTCATTCATGGCTGCATCAATAATGGCAAAGTTACGATGATTGGTTGGCTTGAGCAAATCAACTTTGGTCAATAACACACCCGCATTGGCACTAATACTACGACCTGGTTCCATATATACTTTAAGCCCAAGTTTTTGTAGCGCAGGCTTGAGTGCAGCAGCGTACTCTGCAGCGGTTGGCGGTGTCTCGTCTTTGTAACAGACTCCCAAACCACCACCGATATCGATGTGCTTGATCTCAATTCCCAGCGTTTTAAGCTGTTCGATCATCACAATCACGCGATCTAAAGCATCTACAAACGGTTTGGTTTCGGTCAACTGTGAACCAATATGACAATCGATTCCAACTACATCTAAATGAGACAACGAGGCTGCATATTGATACGTTTCAAATACGGTATCACTTGGAATACCAAATTTGTTTTCTTTTAAACCCGTTGAAATATAAGGATGTGTCTTGGCATCGACATCGGGATTAACGCGCAATGAAATGGGTGCACGTAAGTTGAGGCTCGCTGCAACCTTTTGAATACGGTCGAGCTCGGCATAAGACTCAACATTAAAACACGCAATGCCGACCTCAAGTGCTTTTTGAATATCGGCCTCAGATTTACCCAAACCAGAAAATACGATTTTGCTTGGATCACCGCCCGCAGCCAATACACGTGCGAGTTCGCCACCGGTTACAATATCAAAACCTGAACCCAGTTTTGCCAAAACATTCAATACCGCCAAATTAGAGTTTGATTTCACCGCAAAACAGATTTGATGATCAATAAAATCAAAGGCACGATCCAGATCTTGATAATGTTTTTCAAAGGCTGTCTTTGAATAAACATAAAGTGGCGTACCAAATTGCTGCGCGAGCTGCTGAAGTGAACATTGCTCGGCATGCAATATCCCATTAATGCGGGAGAAACTCATGAATGCATCCTTATTTTTAAAGCTTAAGGTGAAGAAGGAACTGGCTGAGAAGACGCTGAATGATCAGGAGTCGAAGTTTTGTCTTTCGAGGTTTTGTCAGACTGAGGCTGTGAATACAGCAAATATTTTGCACGTTTGTCGTAATTTGGATCGGATGGCAAATGTAATGCCCCCGTTTGACCACAGCCCAGCATAGCCAGACTCATGGTGAGTAAACTTGTGTAGCAAATGAAACGGCGCATCTGATCACCTACTCAAAAAATTTGAATAATTATACCGTGATCCAGCACAGGACCAAAGTACAAAAGCACCAAGCTTAAAAGGAAGCGAAAAAAAACGCCAGTCATTGACTGGCGTTTTTTTAATTATTTCTTGGATTTCAATCGAGGCTTGTAAAAACCAAAGTAACCAATCACCAAAATAACCAGCCAGATTGGGCTGACCATCAAGGCTTTCATGGTGTCTGGCTCTAATGACAGCACATAAATCATTCCAATAAAGAAAATGATCACCACCCAGCAGGTAAACAAACCGCCAGGTAATTTGAAAATAGATTTGGCATGTAACTCTGGACGGGTTTTGTAATAGACCATGTAGCTCCAGATAATCATCAGCCACACACAAATAAACAAAATGGTCGATAGCGTAGTCGCCAGTGTAAAAGCTTCAACGGTATTGGGCACAAAATATTGCAGCGCTGCACCGAGCAACAAACACACCGTTGAAAAATACAATGCATTTGCAGGAACACGACCTTTATTGAGCGTACCAAAAGGTTGAGGTGCTTGGCGTTCTTTAGACAAACCAAATAGCATGCGACTGGTAGAGAATACACCGCTGTTCATCGATGACATCACCGAAGACAAGACCACCAAGTTCATGATAATTGCCGCTGCTGCAATGCCTGCCTGACTGAACAGATTTACAAACGGGCTGATGTTTGGGTCAATTTTATTCCATGGTGTCACCGACATCACAACCAACAAGGCCAGTACATAGAAAATAATGATTCGAATCGGGATGGAATTGACTGCCTTAGGCAAATTACGTTCCGGATTTTTGGTTTCAGCAGCAGTGGTGCCCACGAGCTCTACCCCAACAAAGGCAAAGATCGCAATCTGGAAGCCTGCCAAGAAACCGTGCATACCCGTTGGGAAGAAGCCACCATTGGCCCACAAATGCGTAAATGATGCCACTTCACCACTGGTCGAGGTGAAGCCCGTGAAGATCATCCAGAGTCCGACCAAAATCAGGACCACAATCGCAGTAATTTTGATCATGGCAAACCAGAACTCAAGCTCACCAAACAGTTTTACGGTCATGAGGTTCAGCCCCATGATGAAGATAATCGCCGCAATACTGATCATGGCGCCTTCGGTTGGTGTAAAAGGAAGACCGTTATTAAAAAACTGCAAATAATAAATAATCGCAGATAAGTCGGCGATACCGATGGTAATCCAGCACAACCAGTAGGTCCAGCCCACAAAATATCCGGCCCAAGGGCCGATCAAATCAGTGGTAAAGTCAATAAAAGACTTATATTGAAGATTGGAGAGCAACAATTCGCCTAGCGCACGCATGACGAAAAAGACCATCACTCCAATGATCAGATAAATAAATAAGATCGATGGGCCGGCAAGACTAATGGTTTTACCAGAGCCCATAAATAAACCTGTTCCAATTGCACCGCCAATTGCAATCAGTTGCAAATGCCGATTAGAAAGGCTTCGTGATAACTCATGTTCTCCAGAAGATGAGTCGTGGTTATAATTCGACATTGCTACAAAACACTCCAGTATTTTTATAGAGCCAAAACAGCGTCTCCTCAAAAACAATTCCGCACCATTTTATGGCATCTTATTCAACTGAATGATTTTGATAAACGTTCTGCTTGGCGATTGCGTAGTTGTATAACGCCACGCATGTGTGCGTACACTCGTTTTCGATCATACGCATAAGGTAGAAGCAATACAATTCACATTTTTCGACACCTGAGTCTTCAAAAAAAGTGAATTTAAATTGAGTGACATGTTAGGTTGCGGTCTTTTTCGACGATGCGTTTTGAGCTTGCGCCTCTAAAGCATTTTTGGTTTTTAAGCGTTCTTCCCAGTAAGTGGCATTTTTAATACCGAGTTTAATTGGATCGAAGGTATATTCTTTTACACCTGCTTTTTGTTGCTCTTCATAGTCTCGTAGCGCCTTGATGGTCGGTTTCCAGACAAAATAAGTCACAATAATCCCGATAATGTTAATCCATGCCATAAGCCCGACACCGATATCACCAATTCCCCAAATGTAGCCTGTGGCACTCATGACGCCATAGGCAACCGAAAGAATGATAAAGCACTTGGTTAGAAACAGTAGCGAAGGTGTTTTGGTAATGTAACTTAAATAAGTGATGTTGGTTTCCGCGATGTAGTAATAGGCAACAATGGTTGTAAAGGCAAAAAAGAATACGGCAAGTGCAACAAAGATCTGCCCAAAGCCACCAAATACGGTACTAACGGCCATTTGAGTAAAGGCAGGTGAACCAATTTCTGCGGTTGAAGTGACGTTTTGTATAATGAACTGACCAGCTTCTAAAGTTCCTTGTACATTGTACATGCCCGTAATCAAAATCATAAAAGCGGTTGCAGAGCAGACAAACAAGGTATCTATATAAATCGAAAATGCTTGTACAAACCCCTGTTGTGCCGGATGCTGCACTTCTGCCGCAGCGGCTGCATGCGGACCGGTTCCCTGACCTGCTTCGTTGGAATAAACCCCACGCTTCACCCCCCAGCCAATTGCCGCACCTAATCCGGCCATCGGGCTGAATGCATCTGCAAAAATCATTTTGATCACACCCGGTAAGGCTTCAAGATTCATAAACACAATCACTAAAGCCATCAAGATATAACCAAGCGCCATAAACGGCACCACAAATTCGGCAAAACGAGCAATACGCTTAATCCCACCAAAAATAATCACGGCCAGTAAACTAACAATGACCACCAATGCCAGAAGTTTATAGGTTCCTACCTGACCAAAAACAATCGCCCCTTCTCCTGTAATCTGAGTGAAGGCATTTCCTACTGCATTTGCCTGAATTCCCGGTAAAAATAATCCGCAAGACACCAACGCGGCAATGGCAAATAAAACCCCCAGCCAGCGTTGGCCCAAACCACGATCGAAATAAAATGCCGGGCCGCCGCGATATTGTCCTTGATATTCAACTTTATAGATTTGTCCAAGTGTCGATTCAACATAGGCCGTACTCGCGCCTAGAAAAGCCACCACCCACATCCAAAACACCGCACCAGGGCCACCAAAGCCAATTGCAGCGGCAACACCAGCAATATTACCTACACCCACGCGCCCTGAGAGCGACACAGAAAGCGCCTGAAATGATGAAATTCCCTGTGCCGATGATGAACCATTCACCAATAAACGGCCCATCTCTTTGATTTGTCGCACCTGTACAAATCGTGTCAAAATTGAAAAAAACAACCCTGCGCCCAAGCACAAATAAATCAGTGCCGGACTCCAAATAATACTATTGACCCAATCGACAATTTCAGCTGCACTCATATACATTAACCTTGCAAATTTATTTATTTTTTTGAAAAACAGATTCAATGACCTGTTTTCATGTCTTTGAGCAAGAGCAATAACTATGCCAGAGTCTTATCAGGTTATGGCAAACGTCGATACAGTTGCTCAAAGTTCCTCCATGGAAGCGCAAACAGAATGATAACGATCGAGAAAAATCCAATTTCAACGATTGTGCAAAAATTCCTTATCATGTTATTTTCCTGATCACTTCCCTTTAATCAGTCAAATACAAAACTCGCTTGTTTATATGGCCTTATCAAAATTGGGTGTACATGCGATATTTTGTACTTCCTTCTGTTTTAACTTCTTTATCGAAAATTTTCAATTTTTAAATATGGCAAAAATCAAAAGTGTCTATCGCTGTGAACAATGTGGTGCAGATCATTCTAAATGGGCAGGCCAATGCTCTGAATGCGGAGAATGGAACTGCTTGACTGAAGTCCGATTGGAAAGCGTAACACCACATCGGGCAAAACCTAAACTCGGTGGATATGCAGGAGAAATCTCTACTGTTACCACGCTCAATAAAATTTCGGTTTCGAATGTACCGCGTGTTGCTACCGGTATTAGTGAATTTGATCGGGTACTTGGTGGCGGTTTGGTTACGGGTTCGGTAGTTTTAATTGGCGGTGACCCAGGGATCGGAAAATCCACAATTTTGCTGCAAACGGCAACACACATGGCCAGCAAAAGCAGTACTGCACTTTATGTGACAGGCGAAGAATCGCTGTCGCAAGTGGCACTGCGGGCACAACGCTTAGATCTACCTACCGATCAGCTCAAAGTCATGGCAGAAACCTGTGTCGAGAGAATTTGTGAGATTTTGGCACAAGAGCGCCCAGTGGTGGCCATTTTAGATTCGATTCAAACCTTATATACCGAAACACTGCAATCGGCACCGGGCGGGGTTTCACAAATTCGCGAGTCGGCTGCTCTTCTCACTCGCTTTGCCAAAAACAGCGGAACCGCATTATTTATTGTGGGTCATGTCACTAAAGAAGGCGCACTGGCAGGCCCACGTGTGCTTGAGCATATGGTCGATTGTGTGCTGTATTTTGAAGGCCAATCCGATTCACGTTATCGCATGATTCGTGCGGTAAAAAATCGATTTGGCGCGGTAAATGAGCTTGGCGTTTTTGGGATGACCGATAAGGGCTTACGAGAAGTGGCCAATCCCTCTGCCATTTTTTTAAGCCGTTATAATGAAGCGATTCCCGGATCGATTGTGATGATTAGTCGCGAAGGCACGCGCCCCCTCTTGGTGGAAGTTCAGGCACTGGTCGATGATGCACAAGGTCAGCCGCGACGTGTGGCACTCGGCCTCGAGCAGAACCGCTTAAACATGCTGCTCGCAGTGATGCATCGGCATGGCGGTGTGCAAACCTCTGGACAAGATGTGTATGTGAATGTGGTCGGCGGATTAAAAATTACCGAAACAGGCTCGGATCTGGCTGTGTTGCTGGCCTGTGCATCTAGCTTAAGAGCCAAGGCATTACCACAACAACTGGCCGTTTTTGGTGAGGTCGGGTTATCGGGTGAAATCCGCCCGGTTCCAAATGGTCAGGAACGTTTAAAGGAAGCCGTCAAACACGGATTTACTCATGTCATTTTGCCTAAAGGTAATGCTCCGCAAAAGGCAATTGAGGGCGTACAGGTGATTGCGGTATCACGTTTGCACGAGGCCTTGCAAACTGCGATGGAGCTATCCGAATAAGATAAAATTGGAGCATCTTTTGACGCGAATATGTTTCGACATAAAAAACATCTTTTTTGTGTTGAAATTCGCCTCAAAAGCCTGCATATATGTAGTCTTAGATTCTTTTTATTTTGTTTTTATTTTTTTATACAGGAATTTTAAATGAAAGTAAGACAGCGTGGCCTGATTACAGGCATCATGATGGCTGCTTTAGTTGTTGCTCCTCTTGCAGAAGCAAAGCGTGCGGGCGGTGGTAAAAGCCACGGCATGTCTCGCTCTGCGGCACCGACTCAATCTTACCAACAGCCTCGTCAGGTTACGCCAGCGCCTCAAACTGCGCCAGCGGGAACACCTCAACGTTCTGGCCCAGGTGTGGGGACAGTGGTTGCTGCAGGTGTAGCGGGTGCTGCGGTGGGTGCGCTTGCCGCCAATGCAATGGCTGATGACAAACATACAACATCGCCAGAACAGCAAGCGACTCAGGCTCAGCAACAGCAGCAAGAAGAGAAAAAAGGCGGCCTACCGGGCTGGATCTGGATTGTGCTGATCGCTGCAATTGCTTTCTTTATTTTCCGTCGTTTCGGTGCTAAAAAAAAATTAGCAGGTAATAATAATCCTTACGCACCAAACAACAGCGGTTCTTCACCGTTTAACAACAGCTCTACGCCTGCTGCTCCACGCGCTGCAGCTGGCGGTGACAACACCAATATTTTTGGTCAGTCTGTTGGTGGTTCAGCTGCACCAAGTGCAGCGCCGTTTGGTGGTGCTTATACACAAAGCGGTAGTCAGTTACCAGATGGTACTGAACCAGCAGCGTTCTTGCGTATTGCACGTCAACGTTTTAACCATATTCAGTCTGTCAATTCTGCAAATAATGTTGAAGAAATTCGTCGTTACTTGACGCCTGAATTGTATGCATCGATGTACAACGACATTTTGGCCAATCAGGACCAAGACGTTGCTGAGTTTAGCAACCTAAATGCAATGGTCGTCGATTCTGCGACTGAAAACGGTCAATATGTGGTGAGTGTACGCTTCACAGGTACTGTGAGTGAAGATCTCAACAGTCTTCCACAACCGTTTACCGAGATCTGGCATTTTGTTAAGCCTGCGGGTTCAACAGAAGACTGGAAAGTCGCGGGTATTCAGCAAGAACAATAATATATAAATAAAAAAAGCCGCGTAACGCGGCTTTTTTTATTTACGCTCTAGATGCAGGGAAAGCAATCACCTGTTCTATGTTTAGCTTCTGAGTGGCCACCATTAATAAACGGTCAATACCCAAAGCAATGCCTGAGCATTCTGGCATATGTGCTAAGGCTGCCAATAAGTTCTCATCGAGTGGCATCACCTGTAAGCCTAATTTTTCTCGCTCTTGGTTATCTGCTTCAAAACGTGCGCGGAGCACCGATGCATCAAGCAATTCATCGTAGGCGTTAGCCAGTTCCAAACCCTCGATATACACTTCAAAGCGTGCGGCAACTTCTTCGCCGTCTTCATCTAGACGTACTTTGGCCAAAGAAGCCATTTCAGGTGGAAAATCGGTGAGGAAAATTGGTGTATCAAAGCCCAAACTTGGCTCGACAAAATGTGAAAATAATAAATCCATGTAGGCTAAACGATCATCGCCTAAATCTAGCGTCAATCCTACACGTTGTGCAGTCTGTTTTAATTGTGCCAGCGTTGCCTGTAAAGGATTAATATCTAAACGATCTTGAAATGCATGTTTGTAGCTCAAAACCAGTGGGCGAATTTCATCAAAACGATGCGCTAAACACACGTTTAATAGCGCCGCCGTTTCATGCATCAACTCGCGTAAATTTAGCCCGGGGCGATACCACTCCAGCATAGTAAACTCACTGTTGTGTTTGCGACCATGCTCGTCGTCTCGAAAAACCTTACAGATTTGATAAATCGGACCACTATCCGCAGCCAGCAGGCGTTTCATGGCAAACTCAGGTGAGGTTTGTAAATACTGTTGCTGCATACGACCTTCGATATGGCGTTGCACCTGCACAGATGCCAAATGAACATCAGTAACTCCTGCCTGAGATACGATCGGCGTTTCAACTTCCATGACATTACGCTGGGCAAAAAACTCTCGAATGGTACGGTAGAGCTGTGCGCGTGCTTTAAGTGCCTCAATTGAACAAGTAGGCAAAGCAGTCTGACTTTCAAAGCGTTGACTCATGCCACAGGGCCTCCGTGTGCAGCCCATTCACGGCGCAGTGGATATTCTTTTCGAAGTCGGTCAAAGGCTTGCTGGTCTACCCGCCCCGCCTTTAGACACGCCCTTAAATTTTGATCATCACGCTGGATATCGTAGATCTGATGAAGATGGGCTTTTAATGCCTCAGTCAGCGTGTTTTCTGTGAAATAGGCATCGCCTTGAGGCAGTTGGGTTTCAAATCGCTTGGTCGCTTCAAAGCCAAATACCTTACAAAACGCCTCATAAACCATTTGTGTACCGCGGGCTTTGCCTTCTAGACTATAGCCTGCAATATGAGGCGTGACCAATGTCACCAAATCAAGCAGCTCTTCTGAGATTTCAGGCTCATGCTCAAACACATCGAGTACAACTTTGCGCTGTGTACGTTTAAGATCAGCAATTAATGCTGCTTCTTCAACAACCGGCCCCCGCGCACTATTGATCAATATGCTATCTGGTGGCATGTGAGCAAATACATCATGATTAAACAGATGCTGTGTCGGATATGCTCCAGACGTGGTTAAAGGTACATGAATAGAGATAGCGTGACTATGCTGAATCAACTGCTCAAAACTGACGTTTTGAATGCCGTCGAGTTGCACAAAGGGATCATATCCTATCACTGTCCAGCCAATTTTCTGCGCCATCGATGCCAGTCGGCGCCCTACGTTTCCTAACCCCACGATTCCTAAATGGAAGCTTTTACCTTGATCGAGTACAGTGTTATCAAGCTGATAGAGCGCAGTAATAACATATTCAGCCACTGCTTGCGCATTACAGCCGGGTGCATTGCGCCATGTAACATTCTGACGATCGAGCGCTACGGTATCCAGATGATCCGTCCCAATGGTGGCGCTACCAACAAACTGTAACTGACTGTCTTGAATAAGCGCGGCGTTGACTTTAGTGACGGAGCGAACAATCAATGCCTGTGCATCATGCACATCTTTGGCAGTGAGCAAGCGCCCTGCCCGATGCTGAATTTCTCCAAATGATGAAAAAAAATAATCTGTAAACGCAAGATTTTCATCTGCGACAATCTTCATAATATCGTCCCGTCATGTCAACGCTGCTATAATACCGCGTCACGTGTAAGGTGACCACGTGAAAAAAGTCTGGTCTGCTCTTAAGAAGAATATTGAGTCTGCATCATCTTAGCTGGTGCGATTAAATTCCGATACATACGCTTTTTTGGTGGTTTTATTCCATAGGCAGAGTTCCTGACCAGTTTTATTTTTCATATGCGCCTGAGGAAAAGTTCCCTGCATCAGCACGGCCGAATATCCCGCACGATCATCAAACAGCATGATATTACTCACCAGTTTAACCTTTTTAAGCTGACTGGCCTTAACACAGGCTGTTTTCATGGCTTGATCGTGCTGTTTCCATGCTTCATTTGAACTGGCAAATGAAACACTACTCAATGCAAGTAGTATCATGCTTCCAAGTGCATATGCACCAGATCTGATTGAACGAATGTGAATCATTGGGGTTGCTCCTGCACGTTATATTCCACGCTGTATCCTCTATAGTGATCCAAGACGTACATGCTGACCAGTCTCAACAACATACTGTAACCAGTCGCTGCAAACAGACAACATCGCCGTCTATTTCATTTACCTCATCTTCATCTTGAAAAACGAACAAACCGATTAAGCCACCAATAAATTGCATAAAGTGGATAAAGATCCGGAAAATCTGGATAGAGTGCGGCAGTAAATCGCGGTTCAATCAATAAAACGCATTGATTGGATAGAGGATGAGCCCATGACTGCACGTAACCTCGCCGAATGGCAAAATTTTGTACAAGGTTGTATCGATTTTCGCCCAAATGATGGTGTCTATCGGATTGCTCGCGATATGTTTACCGAGCCGGAACTGTTTGAGTTAGAAATGGAACTCATTTTTGAAAAGGTCTGGATTTATGCCTGCCACGAAAGTGAAATTCCAAACAACAACGATTTCCTGACCGTTCAAATTGGACGCCAACCGATGATTATTAGCCGTGATGGCAAAGGTGAACTCCATGCCATGGTCAATGCTTGCGAGCATCGCGGTGCAACGCTTACACGCGTTGCCAAAGGTAATCAGTCGGTATTTACCTGCCCGTTCCATGCATGGTGTTACAAGTCGGACGGTCGTCTGGTTAAGGTGAAGGCACCGGGTGAATACTGCGATGACTTCGACAAGTCCAGTCGTGGTCTAAAGCAAGGACGTATCGCCAGTTATCGTGGATTTGTCTTTGTCAGTTTAGATACTCAAGCCACCGATTCTTTAGAAGACTTTTTAGGCGATGCCAAAATTTTTCTCGATTTGATGGTCGATCAATCGCCTACAGGCGAACTTGAAGTATTGCAAGGTAAATCGGCTTATACCTTTGCTGGCAACTGGAAACTTCAAAATGAAAATGGCCTCGATGGCTATCATGTCAGTACCGTACATTACAACTATGTTTCGACCGTACAGCATCGTCAGCAAGTGAATGCTGCCAAAGGTGGAGAGCTCGATACACTCGACTACAGCAAACTCGGTGCAGGCGATGCAGAAACCGATGATGGCTGGTTTAGTTTCAAACACGGACACAGCGTATTGTTCAGTGATATGCCAAATCCTACTGTGCGTCCCGGCTACGACACCGTTATGCCTTATATGGTCGAAAAATTTGGTGCCAAACATGCCGAATGGGCGATGCACCGTTTGCGTAACCTCAACTTGTATCCAAGCCTGTTTTTTATGGATCAAATCAGTTCACAACTTCGGATTGTTCGTCCGGTCGCGTGGAATAAAACCGAGGTAATTAGTCAGTGTATCGGGGTGAAAGGCGAATCTGCTGAAGCACGCCGTAACCGTATTCGCCAGTTTGAAGATTTCTTTAATGTATCGGGCTTAGGTACACCCGATGATCTGGTTGAATTCCGTGAACAGCAAAAAGGTTTTCAGGGACGTATCGAACGCTGGAGTGATATTTCGCGTGGCTATCATAAATGGACCTATGGCCCAACACAAAATGCTCTAGACCTAGGCATCGAGCCTGTGATCACAGGCCGTGAATTTACGCACGAAGGACTCTATGTCAATCAACATGGTCACTGGCAGCGCTTGTTACTTGACGGACTGAACAATAAAGCACTCAAGATGCATGACCTAACCTATGACAATCAGTCTGTAACGGATGAGGTGTAATCATGTCTTTAGAACTTCACTATGCAGTTTCCCAGTTCCTCTACAAAAAAGCGGAACTCTGCGACAACTATGACTGGGATGCTTACCTTGAACTCTACGATGAAGACAGTGAATATCATATTCCGCAGTGGATTGATGACCACACATATGTAGAAGATCCAAATCAGGGACTCTCTTATATTTACTACGCAGACCGCTCTGGTCTTGAAGACCGGGTATTTCGTATCCGTACAGGCAAGGCAGCTTCTGCTACCCCGTTGCCTCGTACCCAGCACAATATTCACAATGTGCAGGTGCAAACACGTGACGATGGCCTTGTCGAGGCGAAAGTAAGCTGGCGTACCCTGTATAACCGTCAAGGACTGGAAGGCTGTTTCTACGGCAGAGCAACTTACGTGCTTCGTCCAACCGAAAACAGTTTTCGCATTCGCCGTCAGCACAGCATTTTACTTAACGACAAAATAGATTCCGTACTGGATTTCTATCACGTTTAGGGAGGCCGATATGAGTCATTCTGTTGCACTCAACTTTGCCGACGGCAAAACTTTTTTTATTTCTGTTCAATCCGACGAATTGCTGCTTGATGCTGCTGTTCGTCAGGGAATTAATCTGCCGCTAGATTGTCGTGAAGGTGTATGTGGAACCTGTCAGGGAAAATGTGAAACAGGGATTTATGAACAAGAATATGTCGATGAAGACGCATTAAGTGAACGTGATCTGGCAGAGCGAAAAATGCTTGCCTGCCAGACACGCGTTAAATCTAATGCAGCGTTTTATTTTGATCATCACTCAAGCATTTGTAATGCAGGTGAAACCTTAAAAATTGCCACCACAGTTACTGGCGTTGAACTGGTTTCGGAAACGACGGCGATTTTACATCTCGATGCAAGTGGCCATACCAAGCAGCTCGATTTCTTGCCTGGTCAATATGCACGGCTTCACATTCCTCAAACCGAGGATTGGCGCTCTTACTCATTTGCCAACCGACCAAACGCACAGAATCAGCTACAGTTTCTGATTCGACTTTTACCAGATGGCGTAATGAGTAACTATTTGCGTGAGCGCTGTCAGGTTGGTCAAACTATAATGATGGAAGCGCCTCTGGGAAGTTTTTATTTGCGCGAGGTTGAGCGCCCACTGGTGTTTATTGCAGGTGGAACGGGCCTATCCGCATTTTTAGGCATGCTCGATAATATTGCCGATCAATCCAATCCGCCTCCTGTTCACCTCTATTACGGCGTCAATACCGAAGCTGACTTGTGCGAGCAGCAGCGTCTGATGGCCTACGGTGAGCGTATTAAGGACTTCAGTTATCACCCGATTGTGACCAAAGCATCTGAAAGCTGGACTGGTAAATCAGGTTTCATTCATGAACACTTGAATAAAGAACAGCTAGATGAGAGAAGTTTTGACATGTATCTGTGTGGCCCTCCTCCAATGATTGAAGCAGTTAAGTCTTGGCTTGATACGCATGCGATTGATCAGTGCCATGTTTATAGCGAAAAATTTCTGCAAAGCAACACAGCACGTACCTAAGCTGAGGCTGCTTATTTCAATCAGCTCAATCTTTTATTTATGCTAAAAAAACGACAAAGAATCTGCATGTTCAACCATGCAGATTCTTTATTTTTTATATAGGTGCTACCTGTCGCAATTCACGTAAATACATTGATACGACCAAATGAATTTGCTATAAAAGAATACAGATCTTAAGGATTAAGATCGAATAAAGCGTTTAGAAAAAGTAAACCCTTACAGGCCGTTTTCACTTAGTTTTTCAACAAAATTCTTACATGACTGACCTATTGTATGTTCAGCTTCATCGCATACAGATTGCTACGATCATGTAGATAAAATTCCCGATCTGGTCTACTTTTTGCTTGATTCTTTATTCAGATAAGCCACTTAAATATTTTAAGTCGTGTTGATTTCGCCGAGCTGCTGTTTTGTCGCCATGCTGCTCAATTCAATACGTTAGCCCAAAAGGAATATGTTATGAGTCAGGCCAATTCCCATATAGAACTGAATGGACGTCACTTGCAACAGTGCTCGATTTTTTCATCGCAAAACTTGATTTTTCAGCATCAGGATATTGGGGAAACCTGCAAAAGTGTCGGTCAGATTTTTAAACCGCATTTACTCAAAATTGTGCAACAAAAGAGCGAATTTCAGTCGTCGATGCACCATCTTAAAACTGGCCGTTTATCGATCAGCCGTCTTGAATACGGCACCGATGTTTATATTGAACCCGATCATCTTGAAAAATTCTATCTTATCCAGATTCCTACTCAAGGATATGCTGAAATTGAAGTAGACCAGCAAAAGTTTATTTCCTATCCACAAGTTGCTTCAGTCATATCGCCAGATCAAGCCTTGAAAATGCGTTGGCATGCGCATTCTCCTCAGCTTATTTTAAAAATTGACAAAGATGATTTAGTACAACATTGCAGACAGCATTTGCCTGAAAGCACACGTCATACGCCTATTTTTGAAACCAAACTGGATTTCTCAACGCATAGTGGCGGATATTTTTTACAACTGATGACCACCTTAATGGAAGCACTGGCATGTGAAAATCATCCACTGCATCATCCTATGGTGTTTAAACAATTTGAATCCAATCTGCTCAATGCCCTTTTGTACGGTCAATCAAATACCTTGCTTGAGCATTTGAATCAGGCCAAAGAGAAGGTCGTTTCTCCGTATTTTATTAAGCGAACCGAGGCTTATATGCGAGAAAACCTGCATATGGCACTGAGTATCGAACAGCTTGCCGAGCATGCTGGTGTAAGTGTGCGTACCTTATTTGCAGGCTTTAAAAGCTTTTTAAATACAACGCCTATGGCCTACCTAAAAGAATTACGTTTTGAGCAGGCACATCTTGAGCTGATGCAAAACGAACAAGCGTCAGTCACCGATGTGGCTTTTAAATGGGGCTTTAGCCATTTAGGACGTTTTTCTCAAGAATATAAACGTCGTTATGGAGAGTTACCATCTTCAACACGACGCGGTAGCCTTGAACATCCAGAAATGTATTTACGTAACTTTTCTTAAACTGTGTTCAGCCATAGTATTTGATTACTACAGTTTCAACCTATTTAACCGAAATTAAATAGGTCACAAGTACTGCGCTTAATGGCTTTAAAAATGATGGATGTAACGGAACGAAACGCGTGTGCCTTCTGGACGGTTTTTCGCATCTTGTTCGAAATAAGCATTGGCAACCAAATGATCATTTTTGGAAAAACTATACATTGCCCCCGGGCCTATAGCCCAAACTTGTTCACGTCTACCTTTGACTTTCTCGCCATCGACTTCTGTGTCGGTCACTTGCTTCAACCAGTATCCATTGATCCCCAGACGTAGCTGCGGCGTTACCGCATAATCGGTTGCAAAGTTGGCGTGTATGGCTTGCCCTGCTTGTATGTCATCTGCTGCACCAAACGCATAGCCTGGCTCATTATTTTTAAAATTATAGAGGTAATGAATACGCGTCGATGCTGTCCATTTCGGATTTAGCCAGTAGGTGGCTGCCCAATACGGATCAAGCGATACCGCATTATTACCCGGATTAATATCTTTATTTCGATCATATTCACCCGTTGGCAAATTCACCTGAAACTCGATACGCTGTACAAATTTTGGCCCCGCAGCTCCCATCACTGGATCGAACTGTATAAACGGGCCAATCATTAAATCGCCAAATCCACCTTGGGCTTTAATGGCCGCATTATTTAAGCCATCATCCATGTCCATTTTACTGACAAATGGCAGTAAAAAATTTAAGCCCAACCCGGCGTGCTGTCCTACACGTATATTCGACATATAACTGACTTGCTCAATAATCGCCTGATAACTTAAGTCGGTTTTAGGTAAGCCAAGTGTATTGCCATTGTTGTCGACGAGTTTGGAAGCATCATAGTTTTGTAGGTAAGTTTGAGAATACCAGCCCGGGCCTGCGGGTAATCCACCATCCATAAAGCTGGTTAAACCCAAGTTGACAGTCGGTAAGTCGTAGGCATAAGCCGAAACCGACGCTAGAACCACTGTCCCTGCTAGAAATCCCTTTTTAATCACATTGTTTTTCATTTTAAATCCCCAAAAAAAATCACGATCTGGATGATCGTGATTTGTTGTTTAAACACTAAGTTCAGGATGTGCTGCTGCAATCCGGTATTGTCCCGCATGAAAAACCAAAGGTTCACCCATGCGTTGCTGGTAATGCTCAATCTGACCAATAAAAATCAGATGATCGCCACCTTCGTATTGATTGACATTTTTGCAGACCAATGTTGCCAAAACATCATCAAGAAGCGGTACGCCATATTCGCATTCACGGTGTGCAATCCCGACAAATTTATCTTCTGCACCGCGGGCAAAATGTCCAGACAATACATGATGTTCTTGGGCCAGCATGTGAATGGCAAAATACGCTGCCTGTGTGAAATCTGGCAGGCTCGGCGCAGTTTTTGACAAACTCCATAAGATCAGAGGCGGATCAAGCGACAATGACGAAAACGAGTTTGCGGTCATTCCAATTTTTCGACCATCTTGTCCACGTGTGGTGATAACGGTCACGCCTGTGGCAAACTGTCCCAGCAAATTACGTATTTCTCTTGGGTTTTCAGGGTCAATTGCTTTTAAGCCTTGCTGCATGGATGTATTCATATCGTTCACCAATTCCCTTTGTATTACGCCACTTTCTGACACTGTTTCGACTGAATAAAACGTTGCGCTGCACTTTGATCGAACCACCACGGTGCAAACTGGCGCGGATCGTCAAAGTTGTTGGCAATAGTCGAAGCAATCGCTTGGTTTTGGCTCGCTGCCGCCAATACGTCAATCATTTGCGGCTCAGGCGGTACCAGTAAGCTATTGGTCCATGCCACCACGGTTTCGGCGTAGTTCCAGTAGCTTTCGAAAGTTTGCTGCATCCACTCCGAACTAAATTCTTGAGAATCACGGGCCAAAATCGCATCGAAGTAAATCTTGCTACATTTGGCGGCGTTATTCGATCCTTGACCCGTGATTGGATCATTGACCACCAGTGCATCGGCCATACCAAATACTTTTCGTCCAGATGGCAAGGTTAGAATCGGTTTACGTACCGAAGGTGCAAAACGTCCAGACAAGTACCCTCCCGCATCGGTCAGTTCAATCTCGCTACAGCGCTCGGCTTCCCAAGGTAAATAAGTGTTTAAGATGTCCTTACTCATTTGAAGATGTTGTTCAGGCGTTTTGGCATCTTGCCAGCAATCCATTGGCCCTTCAGGAATACCTTCAAACACCATGATTTCACATGGTCCATTCACAGTGAGCGCTGGAAAGCAAAAGTATTCTCCAACACCCGGAATCACGTTAAATGTCACACGTGAATAAGGTGAGATCGGTTTCATTCCCTTGACATAAGTGAGTGCCAAGGCACGCTGCGGCTTATCGAAGGTGCTACGCTGAGCGTCACGTTCAAACTGCTTCACCACTTCGCCCTTACCCGCTGCCAAAAGCACCAGCTCATACTCGGCCGTCAGTTGCTCAAGCTCATCAATTCCAACATCCTGAATGATGAGTTTGCCACCACGGCGCTCAAATTCTTCTATCCAGTACGGCATCTTGACACGCTGATCTACAGACTGAGCATAGCGCTCCAAACGTGCACTCCAGCTAAATGCAGCATCGCCAGTTTCAGGGTTAACCAGCGTAAAGCCAATCCCTTCTACTGCGGGGCACTGTTCTTCCCAAAAGTTCAGGCCAACATCACGTTCTGTTTGTAAGGCCGTATGAAACATACACTGACTGGACATGACCTTCCCCTGACGAATATCATCTGCCGTCCGGTTGGTCACAATTGTGACGGTATATCCAGTTTCTAGTAAACTTAATCCGAGTTGCAAGCCAGATTGACCCGCACCAACAATTGCTACATTACGCATTATGGTTCTCCCATTTTCTATGTCTTTCGTAAATTAACGCGTGTGCGATTACGCTTCATCGGCTAAACGTGGAATAGCCGGTTGATTCCCTTCAGGTCCCATAACCGAATATCCGCCATCGACGGCATAATCGGCACCAGTGACAAAACGCGCCGCTGGAGAGAGTAAAAAAACAACAACATTTGCAACATCTTCAGGTTCGCCCAAGCGACCCAAAACATGATAATCGGCAGCCACTGCATCGGCTTTTTTGCGGTCATTGCCACTGACTTCGGCAATGACTCTTGACCATGTCCAGCCCGGTGAAACCGAATTGACCCGAATGCCATCGGCAGCAAAATCCATGGCCATGGACTGGGTCAGTTGGCGCATTGCCGCTTTGCTGACTGGATACAGCCAGCGACCCGTTTGCGCAATCTTGGCTGAAATCGAGCTGAAATTTACAATCGCTCCGCGGTTGTGTTGCAGATCGGGATATAGCGTGCGAGTCAACTCGACCGCCGACACCAAGTTGATATCCAGTGCATGCAACCAATCCCCACGAGTCGACTTAAAGCCATCATCTAGGTAGGTACAGGCCAGATTAACCAAAAAGTCGACACGTCCTAACTGACGATGAATCTGTTGAACCGCACGTTGCAGCCCTGTATCACTGGTAATGTCGGTCTGAATAAAAACAGCCTGACCGTGCATGCTGTTGGCGATCTCTTGACCATTGGCATCGATATCGAGAATTGCAACTTTGGTACCAGCATCAACCAGTGCCTGCACCACGGCACGACCAATCAAGGTAGCTCCACCACTCACCACGGCAATTTTGTCTGTCATTTCAATTTTCATAGCATTCTCCTGTGCTGCCTAAACTGGCTTATGCTCGCTTGAGGCCCATGACGGCATCAGCGTATTGGATGGCAGTTCTTCGTCGAGCAGCTTCTGGGCCGTTTCAACGCCCGCAACAGGTAAACCCGTTGGATCAAGCAATCCGATCTGTACCAGTACAGATGCTTGATCCCAATAAATATGTTCATGACATAGCTTTGGACCACGGAACTGGATCACACCCAGCATTGGAATCTCGACATATTTTCCGGTTGGCGCGACACCAGGCAGTAACCAGTCAATTTCACTGTCGTGGGTAAAACTCATGATGAATTCATCGACCACCTGCGTCGATCCCACCGTGCGTGAGATTGAGGTGATTTTCATATCTTTTGGATTTTGGTGAACAAAATGATGCTGATAAAAGCGTGCAAGCTGGCGCTGACCGACACCACCAGTAAGTGTTGGAATATGATTGACATAAGGTTCTTTGACCATTGTCGCCATCGTGGCAGGAACATCCCGGGTATCAAACTCATGCCGAATATGCTCTTCCCATAAAGCCACCAGATCGTAAACCGGTCCAATGGTCTGATGCAGTGCAGTCACGCTACGCTCATGCGCAAAGCGTGCCGATGGTTTGTGATAATGCTCACTATTAGGGCGCGCAAAGGCATGATCTACGCCTTCATACACATAGGCTTGTGCACGTGGATGCTGAGCCGTGGCATCTAAGATAGCTTGACGTGCTTCAGGTGGAGTAAATTTATCAAGCTCGGCAATATGAAGCACCAATCGACCTGTTAAGTTATGCAGCTCGTCTAAGGCGTGATCAATTCCGACGCCGTAATAGCCCACAGCACATGCCACCTCAGGTAATCGGCAAGCGGCTAAGTACGCGAGCTTTCCACCTAGGCAATAGCCAACGACCCCGAGCCCTGCTGAGGCATCACAACTCTCAAGTGTTGAAAGCGTTGCCAAGCTATCGCGGATGTCATCAATTCCCAAGTTTTCATCGTAGGCTTGGTATAACTCAAAGGCTTTTGCAAAATCTTGTTCGGTATACGCCAGTTCAATTCGTGGTGCTGTACGCCAGAATAAATCTGGTACCAAAACGGTATATCCTTCTTCTGCCAAAAAGTCAGCTTTGGCACGCATGGCTGCATTCACGCCGAAAATTTCTTGGCAAAGTACAATGCCCGAGCCTTTACCACCCTCTGCAACGGCCAAGTAGGCCGCAAACGATTGTCCTGTTGCTGTTTTTACTTCAATGTATTGACCTGACATCGGATTCACTCCAGACCCTGTGATTGGAGTTATCATGTCGCTGAATACGGGGTGTCGTCTGTCCAAAAATTGCGAGTACTATCCATCCAGTGCGAGAGAATGCATTGGTCAATGAAAACCGAACAGATCATTAGAAATCGTCATAAAGATACGAATTACGCTGTTGAATTAACTAATATAAAAAAATAAGACCATGATTTTATTTTTAATA
This sequence comes from Acinetobacter sp. V89_7, assembly GCF_029967895.1. Lineage (NCBI taxonomy): Bacteria > Pseudomonadati > Pseudomonadota > Gammaproteobacteria > Moraxellales > Moraxellaceae > Acinetobacter > Acinetobacter sp. V89_7. The sequence continues at coordinate 141,809 of NZ_JASCAJ010000017.1, read as the reverse complement.
AAAAACCCAGAAAATCTGGGCTTGTAAAATCAATTAAATGAATCTGTTTTAAAATTTACTTCGCGTCTCGCTCGGGCTTTCACCAAATTCATCCCGATATTCTTGTGAAAAGCGTCCCAAATGATTGAATCCCCAATCATACGCCAGTTTTGAAATCGAGACTTTTTTATGCGCAGAAGCCGTCAGAATTTTTCGGACCTGTTGCAGGCGATATTTGCGCAAATACACCAGCGGACTCATACCATAATAATGTTGAAATTCTTCATAGAGTTTCGATTTTGATACGCCTGCTAAATGGTGTAATTCATCAGTAGAAATCGCTTCATGCGCATGTTCAACCAGATAGTGACGAACACGTCGAATATAATCGGGTTCTTGTAAATAGGATTGCTGCCGCAACCGCTCGCTATAATTGTTTTCCTGTGACAGTAACAACGATTTAATCAAAAAGTTTTCATAATCTTCAGACCAAAGTTGCAGACCATAACCCGCATACTGCGACTTAAGCTGTAAAAACGTTTCAATATTTTTCCACCACGCTGCAATATATGGGTTGTTTCCAAGATGCATATCGGGATTAAACAATACTGGCTTATCGATTGGCTGTTTGACCAGTTCGGACAGCACGGAATTCAGGCTTTGTTCTGGAATCACCACCTGAAATTTTTTACAATTTTTATCGATCATCAAATCTTGCAGTTCTGCATTAGACACAATTAAGCCGCTATCTCGATTTGAAAAATAGGTTTCACCGCGCACATTTAACGTTTGCTTGCCTTCAAAAGGTAAACTGATGCTATAAGCACGCAGTTGTGAGGTATTGATTGCAACATTGGCCCCATAGCTAATTTTACCAAGCGCCATTTTACGGTACGGCAAACGCATCCCTTCATAATGAAAATTCAGCGTATCTTTACACGTGGTGTCGAGACGATGTTCGCCACAAATGGTCGACATCAAATGATGGGCAAATTCCGCCTTGTGTGACGAATGATTAAGATCCATCTCTTGGCTGAGTGACAGCATATCCTTTTCACCTAGCTAACCTTTATTGTTTTACAGCAATTTATGTGCCATGGTTTCAGATGGCATACAGTTCCAGATTATCCATCATCTGGTTGCTTGCCCTAAACTGGGCAAGTTCAATTTGAGTATACTCCAAATCTGTGTACAAAAAACCCAAAAAATCGATATTTGGAACTTCACTCAAAACAGTGAAGGCAGTATAAATCACTGCCTCCACTGAACAGCTTAACCGGGGAAAATTCCTCGCTCTTTACGTGCTTTTAAAATGCGTTCACAGGCTAAGATATAAGCGGCGGTACGCATAGTACAGACCTTATCTTGCGCTTTTTGCCAGATATCTGCTACGGCTTGAATCATCAGCTTGTCGAGCCGCTCATTAATTTCGGCTTCTGTCCAGAAGTAACTCGACATATCCTGCACCCACTCGAAATAACTGACCGTTACACCACCAGCGTTACAAAGTACATCCGGCACCACAATAATATTGCGCTGCACCAGTACATCATCTGCATCTGGATAAGTCGGTCCGTTCGCGCCTTCAAGTACCAGCTTGGCTTTTAAGGTCTGGGCACGCTCTGCGGTGATCTGCCCTTCTAATGCGGCTGGAACCAAAATATCCATATCGATGTGCCAAAAAGCGTCATCGTCGATTTTTTCTGAGCCAGGAAATCCAGCCACGCCTGAGGTTTTAAGCACATGCTCTTGTAGCTGTTTGATGTCGAGTCCGTTTTCGTTATAGATGGTGCCCGTATGGTCTTGTACACATACCACCTGTGCATTGGATTTATGAAACAGATATGCTGCTTCGCTGCCTACATTACCAAAGCCTTGTACAGCGACCCGACTGTTTTCGATTGGCAGATTAATTTTCTTGGCGACCTCTAGTCCTGTCACAAATACGCCGCGGCCCGTAGCCCGTACGCGCCCAAGCGAGCCACCCAGATGAACTGGTTTGCCTGTAACAACACCTGTGACAGTATGTCCTTTGATGCTTGAATAGGTATCCATCATCCAGCCCATGATATCGGCATTTGTGCCTACATCTGGCGCAGGAATATCATTTTGAGGCCCAATAATTGGGCTGATTTCACTGGTAAAACGTCGGGTTAGGCGTTCCAGCTCTCGGCTAGACAGTTTTTTAGGATCAACCCGAATCCCGCCTTTGGCGCCACCATACGGTAAATTCAATACTGCGGTTTTGATAGTCATCCAAGCGGCCAAAGCCATGACTTCATTGAGCTCAACATCCGGATGATAACGAATACCACCTTTGCCTGGCCCTCGCGATAAATTGTGTTGTACACGATAACCTTCAAAATGCTGAATAGAACCATCATCCATGACAATCGGCACATCGACAATCAGAGCGCGTTTAGGGCGCTTCAATGTATGAATATAGGGCACCAAAGCGTCTTCAAGATATGGCGTCACACGGTCTACTTGAGCCAGATAGGTTTGCCATGCACCGTTATTTTCATTTTCATAAGAAAGCGACATAATTTCATTATCCTTTATTTTGTATTTTTTAATCGGTAACCCAATACTTCGATGCTATTTTTAAGTTCACAAAAAATAGCACCATTCATTGTTAATATGATTCTTCTAATTTAAAAAGCAAGGGCTGGAAAATTTAATTTTAGTTATTTCCCACGGTTAAGGATTGATTGGCAATGCATTTACATCCACAAGACAGCGCTGAATTATGTTGGGCAATCGCTTTACCCATCATCAGCATATGATTGTCTCCAGCCACAATGGTCGCAACTGTTTTATGTTTAGGGCAAGTGGCTTTATCACCGACACATGCAACCGCCTTTCCCTCAATTAAAAAACCTGCGTTGGCGGTAATCACTTTACCGCCGCCTGTAGTTGGTGAGCCAATGGTAATATATGGAAGTGCCATAAATCCTCCTGTATGTGTTGTTCTTATTGCACCTCAAACTCGATGCGTCGGTTTTTGCGTCGTCCTTCGGCTGTCGTATTATCTGCCACCGGTTTGCTTGAACCTAAACCTTCAGTGCTTAAATTATCACTGGATAAGCCTTTCGTAAGTAGGTAGTTTTTTACTGCGCCCGCTCGTTCTTGACTTAAAACCAGATTTTTACCGGCATCACCTGAACTGTCGGTGTGCCCGATAATCTTGACTTTTTTACCGCCCACTTTTTTCAGTGCTGCTGCCATTTCGTCTAAGATTTGCTGACCAGAAGCCGTTAAAATTGCACTTCCTGATTCAAATTCGATAATCCGATTTTTTAACGCATCATCGACAATTTTTTGTTCAGCCTGATTTACCGTCAATTGTGAGTTGAATCGATACGGTGGCTGGACCAAATTTTGATACTGCTGAATAGTGGGTTGGATGTCATTTGGATTGGTCATTTTACCCGTCAATTCAACTTGAGTGCCGCGCACAGTGAGTTTGCCCTGCTTGACTTTTTTCAGATCGGGACTAATCACTTGAGTGACTGAATCGCTCCAGCCATTTGGTGCATTGACCGGACGAATCTGAATTTTATCGATCACCTGATCAGCTCCGTAAACAGCCTGCATTTTTTGCAAAATGGCTTGTTTTGAGGTGGCGTTAGGCACCACGCCTTCAACCACAATCGGCTCTGCAAAGACAGTTGAAGCTGCGACAAGCGTACTGAGCAATAATCCAATTTTCAGGCTACGTAAGTTATTTTTTTTCATGATTATTCATCTAAAAATGTTTGTCTAAAGAGCTTCAAGCCTTGTGACAGGCTTAACTGCCGCTGACACAGCGATTGCTCCAAGGTGGCCAGTCCCGCATTTTGTTCAAGGTAGCGGTCAATCCACTGAGCTTCAACCAGCGAAACCCAATGTGAACTTTGCATGTTTTGCACAAACAGATCACTCAGTGCCAGTATGTCAGCACCTTGAAACCCAAACAAAAGTACCGGCTGCTCACGATGCAACAATCCAATTAACACTTCGGTGTTGTCTTGCTTTAGAAAACGCCCAACTAAACTGACCCAAAAAGCGGCAATTTCATAGCAATACATCGGATTATTGAGCGGCAGAACCAACACCTTATTTAGCTGCTTGGTTCCATTTTTTAAAATCGGTTGCAGCAACAAACCCAAACCAATCATGCTTTGTGCCAGCTGATATACATTCATTTTCATCAGTTGTGCAAATGAATGCATGGTATGGTTTTCATAAAATCCTGCATATTCCTCTGCAGTAAAAACCTGTGCCTGTGCTGGCAGTTGATTGAGTTTGTCCAGCAAAATGCCCGGCTCACGTATGGTTTTGATCACCTTGTTTTTTTGATACAAATCGACCAACAGCATTTTGTAGCGATACGGCGCAAACAAGATATTCTGATAAGGCTGCTCCACATCCATCAATTGACCCAGCACCATTGGAAAAGCACGTCCAGAACTGTCCTGACTGGTAATCAGATTGGCAGCCAGAAACATCTTTTCCTGTGGGTTGGCAATAAAAAAGTCCAGCGCTGGAAAATCGGCATAGCGAGCTTTGAATTCAGGCGATTGCATTGCATTTTCCAGTGCCTCCGTGATCCATTGATCAATCAATTGGAGCAGTGAGGGCTGCCCTTTACTTTTTAGAAAGTCGCCACGTGCTGGACTTTTACCAAAATACAAGGGAGTGGTATTTACGTGCTGCATACATTCCTCCCTATGTCAGACTGGTTGTTTCTCATTATGGGCGTGCTCCCGTCGCTGGTGCCTGTGCCCCAGCAGCTGGTGTATTGTTGGTTGAAGCTACAGTGGGTGCTTGCTGAGCAGCCACTACACGAACCGCCTTGGTGGTGGTGACTTTATCGACCAGTTGTAAGCCCGTATAACCACGGCTTGAGCCAATATTGCCAGAGTGATTACCGCTGATGAGTCTGAAATTCACTTTGACCATCAGATTTGGATCGGTTTTACTTTTCCACGTCATCTCAAAACTACCATTTTGCTCTTTGCGCTGTGCACGGTCGATCAGTCGATTAATGCCATACTCACCCGGCTCATCAAAAATGGTATGGGTTTTTCCTTGTAAATCGACTGCTGTAATACGAGCACCCGGTATTGCACCTTGATTTGGCCAAACAAAATTGACCCACTGTTGAATACCGTTCTCGTAGGTCATACGTTGGCCATCGATATCAATCGTATACGAGCTGAACTGGCTATTCGGTAATGGATAAAATTGGAAGTTAGACTGAGCTGCCGCTGGTGCAGCAGCAGGCGTTTGATTTAATTCGCCTGTTGCCATGCCATTAATCGGCGCAACATAACGCTGGAAATTCATCACAAACTGAGGATTTAAGCTAATGCCTAAGTCTTTCCATGTTTTTGAGGTCAGTGTATAGCCACGTCGAATCACCAGCGGATCCAGATTTTCTTTAACAAAGCGCGCAATGCTGCCACTTTCACCAAAAATTTGCCCGATTTCAGCATTGGTGGCCTGCAAGGTAGCCGATGAATTAAACGGATATTTCTGACTTAAATTGGTACTAAATGGCTGATAGGCCTGCATGGTCCATAATTTATTAATTTCGTCTTGTGCAGGTACAATCAGACTGTCAAAAGACTGCGTCAGCGGCGTCACTAAAAAGCGTTGCAACATCTGCTGATCCAGCTCATTTGCGCCGACCGAGATTTTTTCATCAATCAATTTCTGTGTCACATTAAACACCGAAGTTTGATCGTTGATGGTTTGTTTCACCAAAGTGATTGCACTTGGGCCAATCTCACCCGCATTTTTCAGCTCGTTGAATTTACTACGCACTTGCGCGAGATTTTCAAGATATTCATCTAACAGTGATTTGTTTTGCTGATCATCGCGTTTGCGCACCAGTTGATAAAACATCTGATATTGCTGTGAGATCTGCCCTTGGGCTTTGCTCATGGCTTGTTGCTTGAGCTTATCATCATCACGATTAAGCACTTTGCGTTTAAACCATGCAATAAAACCTTTTTGCGGTGCAGCCAGTTCGGCCTGAACCACCGGGTTATCCCAGTTGGTTTCTATTGCAACCCGATCAAGAAAGGTACGAATCGGTGAATTTTGCGGTTCACCCAAAACATCAATATTTTTCACTTGCTGGCTAAATTGAGTGGCTTTGGCGTAATGCACACCATTTAAAAACTTACGCCATTCTGCGATATAGTCTTGTTTATATAACGCCACCAATTGTTTGCGAATCTGCTCTGGACTTCCCGAAAAGGTCAGATCGTCTGACTGGCGGCTATTGAGTACCCAGTCTTTGGTGTCTGTAGGTTTATTGGCGACTTCATCAATAGCGGTTTCGATATAGTCAGTCCATGCCTTATGAGTGAACATTCCCGGGAGCGCATAACTGCCTAGGATAATTCCTTTACTGTTTTCACCCACAATCTGCGAGACAGTTAATGCAGGATAACGCACAGCAGCACGCATTTTAATTTCGTTATACACACGATCACGCGCAGGCATTCCCCGAATTACAGCCAATAAGACCTGACGTGTTTGATCGACCAGTTGGCTATCGGCTTGTAACACCGGAAAATTTGAATCGGTGGTCAGTGTCAGTGCATAAGATAAAATTTGTTCAGCTTTTTGGATCATTTCACCGCGCGGCATCTGACCTTTATTGGCATCTAGCCAAGAGCGCCAGAAACGTGTCACCTGATCATTTAAATGGCTCGATTCGCGGTACTGCGGATTACTCATCATCAGATACGCTTTGAGTGCATTATAGGCATCTTGCGGATTGCTGTCTGATGGCTCGAGATACTGCTGTGTTTTTGCGACTTGTTTGATCTCAACATTTGAATGATTGGCTTTAAGCGACTCTTCATTGCCTTTTACACGTTGCAAATACTGCGCAATATTTTGCTGCGTAGGTATCAATACAATTTGACGAACACCATTGAGATACTCGGCACGCAGTTGCTCACGCAAGCGATTACCTTGATACAAACCAAAACTAAATTTGAGCGGGCGATGCTGATCAAACTCATCAAGCTGTTGCAACCGTTCTTGTAAAATCAACAGTGCATCCAGTTGGGTTGAAAGTTGCTGACCGGAAGTTTTTTCTAATTGCACCACTTTGTTTAAATCGGCCTGCACATCTTGAATCAGTTGCTGATTATTGCGATATGACCAGACCCATACTCCCAAAATCAAAGCAACCCCCACTAACGAACCAATAAAGGCAACGTGGCGCTGACGTTTTTTGGCTGGATTGATGTGCTGTTTGACCAGTTCTTTATCACGCAAAATCACATCGGAAAATAATCCTTTTAAGAAATAACCGTGATTTTGAATCTGCGATTGAGTTGCGTGTGGCTGTTCGGGATGTTCAATGGCCGATAAGCGAAACTCCTGAGCAATCTGCTCGGTCATCGGGCTTTCGACCACACCCTCTTGTAAGGCACTGGTAAAATAAAAGCCGCGAAATACGGGTTGGAACTGGTACGGATTATCTTCAAACAGGGTTGAAACAAAGCTTCTTAATGCGGGTTTAAGTGTTTTAAACTCGAGTGGGAAGGTCATGACGCTCGGTGAAATATTTTGCGCATGACGCCGGCTTAGATGTGTCGTACTGACCCCTTTTAGCCCTTCATACAAAACATTGTAATGATGATCAAAAAGATCCACAGCATTTTGCGATGAGTTTTGCTCATACGGCAGTGTAGCGCCCCAAGCCTGATTGTATTCTTGCGCCTCGTAGCAATCGAAAAATTCGGTGAACCCTGCAATTAAATCCATCTTTGAAAAGACCAGATAAACCGGAACAATTACTTCAAGCTTTTCGGTCAGATCTTGTATACGCGCACGTAAGTTTTTCGCAAGCTTGAGCGAACTTTCAGGACTTTGACTAATGAGCTCTGCAATACTCACAATCACAATCAGTCCATTCACAGGTGCCTTCGGGCGATTTTTTTTCAATAGGCTTAAAAAGCCCAACCACTCAGAGTGATCTTCTGAGTACACCGAGTAGCGCCCCGCGGTATCCAGTAAAATACCGTCAGTCGAAAAAAACCAGTCGCAGTTTCTCGTTCCGCTGAGTCCCGCAGAGACCATTTTCTGATGGTTCTCTTCAAAAGGAAATTTTAAGCCAGAATTATAGATTGCAGAACTTTTGCCCGCAGCAGGATTCCCGATCACCATGTACCACGGCAGCTCATATAATGCCGCGTTGCCCTTCTTATCTCCAAGGCGAGACTTACGAATCAGTTGAACCGACTCTTTCATTTGTTGCTGCATCAAATGCAGTTCGTCTTTATTGTTATGTGAATGCGTTTCTGTTTCGATTTCTTTTTCAATCGCCTGTGCCAGTTCTTCTCCTTGTTTGGCATGTCGGCGACGCTGAATTAACCAGTAGATGCCATATGCAAGCAACATCAGCACGTACAGAGCCAGCAAAATCCAGAAAATGGTCTGGGGAATATATGAATACGATGAAATTAGCGCCACCAGCAACGACAGTGCGATGATCGCTTTTGGATTAGTGATGTACTGCCACAAGTAGCCTAAAATTGTATACATCGTGTTCTCATTTCAAATTTAAAATTAAAAAAGTTAAGGTCATGCAGCAGCCTCATCCTTGGTTTCAACCTCAGCCACTGGATTTTGAATGACCGTTAATGTGTGATCTGTTGTACTCACCACCACATTAAGCGGCGGGAGAGTTGCTTGCATCGCCAGCATCGTGGCATAGATTTTTGCCACCTGCTGAGTATCGGCACTGAGCGCGCACGGATAGAGATAGTGATGCGCCTCGATTGAAGTTTGTTGAAAAAAATGATCGAGTTTTTTGCTCAAATTGAATTGTGTTGCTGGCTCAAGCACATACACAAAAGGATCTTCCGCTTCATACTGCGCATGTGTTTCCAGATTTAAATCACAAAGTGCAGCGTGAGCGTGCGCAGCAGCTTTACAGACATTCAGATGCTTGATAGATTCTAAGCCTTCAATCACCACGGTCTCTACTGCTATACAACAGCTACTGATAAACTCGGCCGGTACGTGATTTTCTTTTTGCCAGAAGCGCTCGTCTATTACATCCTGATCAATTTCCGAATCGACTGCTGCCACCCAATACACTTCATTTGGTTTACTTGTAATTTCTCGAAGTAAACTGTTCCATTTAGAATAAGCCGAAACTGAACTCACAAATTGATACTCAATCATGAGCTGCTCTGGATTTAAACCGTACTGCGTAAGCTGTGCATAGATCAGCGAATTGGCATGCTCATCCTGCCAAATGTGTAACAAGTCTTCAGGCAAAAATAGTTGTAGCGTTAAACGATCGAGCTGCTGTACAGGTGGCGTGAACATTGCGGATTCAAGCTCAGGTGTATCGGCTTGCTCATTTTTCCAACCTGGATGAACACGATAGTCATAACTTTCCTGTGTGTCATAAAATAATGCAGAACGATTTAAATGCGCGGCAATCGACTCAAACACCGATTGATGCTGTTCGAGTTGATGCTGAATCAAGCTATAAATTCGCTGCTGACGAAGCGCAAGCTCCGATTCATCGTCAGCCAAAACTAAATCTGCAATGCGATATGACAAAATAGGCAAACCATAAGAATTGGTCAGCTCACTATCTAAACTTGGACTTTGATAAGCCACAATCGCCTCAAGAATATCTGTGTTTTCACCACTTGCGGCATAGGCAGATGCGGCAAAAACATTCAGCTTAAGCCACTCGGGCACTTCTGCCTGCACGGCTTGAGCAGGTATTTCCTGAGCATGTTGCGGCTGCATTGAAGCTTGTTGCTGACGATTTTGATATGCACGATAGGCGCGATAAAGAAGCCATGGACTTAAGATCAAAAGCCCCAATACAAGAGGCAGTACAAACAGATACAGCCATAAATCGGTACTGCTTGGATCAAACTGACTGTCCTTCCAGTAAAGAATTACTACACTGATAACCAGTAGTAAAACACCCAGCAACACCCATATTATTTTTTTTATCATGCAACCACCCCGATCAAGGCATAGCAGGTATCATCACGATCTTGCCCAGATGCTGCCGACATCAAAAATGCACCTTGTCCTAGCCCCTGCTCATGCACTGAACTCAATTGAAATGGTTGTACATCTTCATGTTTTAAAATCAGACGTACATCGACCAATAGCGTCGGGTTACTCCATGTTTGTAAAATTTGTTTTAATCGCTGGCTATGCACACCAGATGGCAAAAAACGCAAGTAATCCTGACGTTGCAGTGGGCCAATCTGGATCTCAATTTTGCCATCCATCTGCTCTACTTGATCACCACAGAAGGTATTCACGCCCAATAAGCTCGGGTTTTGTCCGCCTAAAGAAGTTTTCTGTGCATCATTTAAGGCAAACTTTTCCCGAATAAACTCTTGAACTTTTACTTGCTGTTTAAAAATACAACGCAGCATGGTACTGAGTGCATAAGCCGTATGGTTTTGCCCCTGCATTAAGCCTGCAAATTCTGCGAAGTATTCGTCTAACTCTGGCTGCTGATGCTGCTCGGCAATATAGCCATTCAGTGCATGCAAAATCTTTAAATAATGATTTTCTTCTTCAATTTCATAGCGAAGCGGTAAATGATGTACCAGACTGGCATCTACATACTGGGCAGACAAAGTGTGGTTAAACAGACCTAAAAAGGCTTGGGTTTCTTTACGTTGAGGCCGTGCACTGCGCTTGACTTTGTTGGTATAGGTATAAGGCAATGCGCCTTGCGTTCCAGTTAAACCGACAATTAGGTTGACCAGTTCGATACGATCATTTTCTTGTGCCAGATGCTCAATTTCAGTGGCAGGAAAACCCAATTCTAACGATGTACCAAAATAAAAATGCGATGCCCAGCGACGCTGATTGAGGCGAAATGGTACATGTCGCAGTAAACGGATGGCCTGAATAAATTCGAATTTTTTAGGTGTCTGAAACAGGTTTTCTGTTACAGAAGTGCTTTGCCACCAACGTTCTGAACGCATTGGTATAACTCCTGTTGACGTTGACTGTCCCAAATCACCACATCGACAAAACTGTTCATTTGAACTTTTAAATTGAAGATATGACTGAGCAACTGACTGAAAATATATACGCTGTGCCCACGAAAAACTGTAGGATCAACATAAACGTTGGCTTTGATCCCTCGCACAAACATAGGAAAAGGTTTGGCCTCGACTAGCTTGTGCGTTAATTCAAACTGGATTTGTTTGATGGCATGAATCAGTAATGTATTTTCTTTAGAATGTGGCAAATTATAGAGCGCTAAAAGTTCCTTTAGATGCGACAGGCTATCGCCTTTCATGAGTGCCAGCGTATTGAGTGATAAATGCGAAATAATTCGCCACTGCTCATTTTTATTTTGTTCAAACTGATACGGCATGGTAGGTCGTTTTAAAACCGTTGCACGGCGTGCCAGCGTACTGTTGTTTAGATTGAGCGTGGTGTGTGTTTGTCCCAAGACCTCGTGTGGAAGGTCCCAGTTTGAACACAACAATTGCGTACTCACGTAGTCTGAAGACGTATTAAATGGTTCCAGCTGTTTTGAAACAATTGTAAATCGGGTCTGCATCCGGCTCGAACTGCTTATTTTTTGCTGATTCAATGCATAAAAAAACTTAACCGTCTGAGGGTGATAATGACTCATGGCGAAAAAAGGTAAAACAGGTGTGGTGATCTGTTCCTGATTACTTTTCTCGCGAATCATCTGCATATTTTGAATAGCATACACCTGATAGGCATCAGGATAATGAGCATCGGTCAATAATGAATATTCAAGTTGCTGATGATTGATCTTTTGTGGTTCAGCCTGTTTTTCAAAAAGATTGATAATCGGTGTGGTAAAGAGTTTGAAGTTTTCAGTGACAAGTTCAGAGTAATTACGAACGCTCGCTGTATCATTCAAGTTGAGTTTAAGATGAACTGATAGCTCAAAATTAGACTGGCCCGACAAGAACGACTTGAGTATAGAAAGATTAAGCTTTAAATAATTGAATTTTTCTGGAAAGCAAAAATATTCCATCAACAACCGATAAGCATGATGGGTATGCTGATCAATCGGCAGTAAGGCCTGCTCTTCTTCAAAGCCCATGATCTGAAATGGATTCGGAATACTATGCGTCTGGCGGTTTACAGTAATCGAAAACTGGGTCTCTGTTTTAAATAACTGATCGAGTACTTGAAGCGGAAAATTAGAAATACTGTCCAGATAAATCGGTAATTGTTCATCAAGCAGCCATGTCTGCGCCGGATTCAAAAGATCAAAATGAAAGTTAAAACTGGCATTTTGGCTCAAGTGTGCACGAGCACTGTCTAATGTTTTAAATTCAACCCGTGCCAGTTGAATGGGCAATAAGCGTACATCGTAGGCGGTGTTAAATTCGCACTGCACGCCTCGAAAGCTGCGCGATTTCAAACGTGTTTGTGCCGGAATAAGATGTGGCTCGGTCAATTGTTTGAGTTTCTGAGGATCATCAAAACTCACCACACTACAGGCTGGAAAGTGTCGCAAATATTGCGGAAACATCACCTCAAATAATGAGCGGGTAAAAATGTCGTGGCTGTCTGTAATTTTTTTATCAATACGCGCCGCAATTAAAGAAAAGGCCTGAATCAAGCGCTCGATATGCGGATCATCAATCTGTTCTTGATTGAGCGCGAGACGCTGTGCAATTTTAGGATATTTCTGCGCAAACTCACGCGATTGCTGACCAAACTCTTGAAGCTGTTTTTCATAGTAGGGTAAAAGTTCTTCTATCACAGCAGCTCCACTTAGCTTTGAGCAGAAATTACATATTGTTGTGTGGTTGGTTTCAGCAAGGCATCAAATACTACTGGTTCATATAATGGGTGGATATTCAGATAGGCCTGAATACTCAAACACAATGCGCCCATATTATGACCATCAAGCAACATCTCGACCTTGACCTGCTTTAAGCGAGGCTCATGTGCGGCAATCGATTGTTCGATTGATTGACAGATTTTTTCCCGATCCATTGGATTGGCTGTCGATAAACCGACAAAGTCGATAATGCCAAACTGTAAAATAGATTTTTGAGCCAATGGATAGTGATCCATGACATGGTCCATTTTTGCAATGCGGCTGTTGAGCAAATCTTCTAAATCACGTGCCACAGATTCGCGCAATTGTTGTACGGACAAACCGCTTAAATCTTCTTGTTCAGGGGCAAGTCGATCAAACAGTGTCGAACGAAATCCAAATGGATATAAGTGATCTAGATTCATTTTCTCAAACATGAAAAACCAGATAGAGAACAATCGAAATTGTTCTCTATCCAGCTCGAAGTTAATGCATTATGCTGCGTAAGACGCGGTGTTGTTAGACAACGACCATTTCTTGGTAACGGCACCCTTCGCTGTACCATTGATGTCTTGCTGGTTGTAAGTCCACTCTACTGCTGCGTACTTAAGACCAAACGTTTCAGTCGGTACACCTTCTTCATTTACAGTTGGTGTCACGCTTGATACCAAGACATGCTTCAATTTAATCTGCAAGTACTTGATTCGTTTGTCGCCATTGGCACGGTAAAAGTCGATCTGTACTTCGTCGAAAGTGTAACCCGCTGAACATGCTTCCCAAAGTTTTGGACTTGTTGCATCCAAATCTTTTACAAAGAGCATGTCTGAGTGTTCAACACGTTCTGCTGTATGACCACCGACGCTACTTGAAGTTGCTGATTTTGGCTGACGAATGTTATGAGCCCATGAATTGACTTCTAGCCAGTCTTTGTGCTCAGCATCACGTGACTCGCCGTCCACCTTGTATTTACCACGAAATTGAACGTATATATCTTTCATTTCAAAATTATCCTATTGTAATTTAAAGTTATTATGAGCTGTTCTCTAATTTGAGGACTGCGGAAGTTCCGTGACTAGTCTTAAAGAAACTGACAACTCATCCAGCTGGAAGTGGGGTCTTAAAAAGACCACCGATTTGTAGTGTCCCGGTTGTGCCGGATCTTCTACAACCTTTACAGATGCCTCACGAAGTGGGTATTGCGCTTTTGCTTCTTGTGAAGCTCCATCATCAAGCAATACATACTGAGACAGCCATTCATTCAAGAAGGCTTCTACGTTCCCTGCTGAAGCAAAACTTCCGACTTTATCGCGCATCATTGCTTTTAAGTAATGTGCAATACGCGATACGGCCATGATGTATTGAATTTGACTCGACAATGCGGAATTGGCATTTGCAGTATCACTGTCGTACTTTTTCGGTTTTTGCGTCGATTGCGCACCAAAAAATGCAGCGTAATCGGTATTTTTACAGTGTACTAACGGAATAAAGCCTAAATCGCTCAGCTCTTTTTCACGACGGTCTGTAATTGCAATTTCAGTTGGGCATTTAAATGCCACCTCACCGTCATGCGTTTTAAAGGTATGTACAGGCAGGCCTTCGACCAGTCCGCCGCCTTCAACACCACGAATCGCGGCACACCAGCCGTGTAAATCAAACGCATTGGTGAGTCGAGTACCAAAGGCATAAGCCGCATTCATCCACAAATAATCGTGGTGATCTTGACCTGTCACATCCTCTGCGAAGTTAAAGCCTTCAGTGGCGGTACCTTCTTTCGGATGATACGGCAGACGACCCAAAACACGTGGCATCGTCAACGCTACATAGCGCGCGTCTTCACTGTCTCGAAACGAACGCCATTGTACGTATTCGGCCGTTTCAAAAATTTTCGATACATCACGAGGGCGATCAATATCTGTATAAGACTCTAATCCAAACATATTTGGATTGGCAGCCGAGATAAACGGCGCATGAGCCGCAGCAGCTACATGTGAAATTTGCTCAAGCAGATACATGTCCGATGGCGTGCGGTCAAACTCGAAATCACCAATCAACGCCGAATAAGGTGCACCCCCAAAAGAGCCGTATTCTTCTTCATAAATCTTTTTAAACAAGGTACTTTGATCGAAATCGGTTGCACCCTGAAAATCCTTGATCAGCTCTTTTTTTGTGGTATTGAGCATGCGGATTTTGATTAATGGATTTGACGGTGTTTCTTGGCAGAAATAGTAGAGTCCACGCCAAGTCGATTCAATTTTTTGAAACTTTTCATGATGCATAATTTCGCTGAGCTGCTGGGAAATCAAGGCATCAATCTCTGCAATTCGTTTGTCAATTGACAAGGTCATGTTTTCAGAGACGGTAATGGTACCTGCCATCACCTCTTTGGCCAATTCACCAATGAGGCTTTTGGCACGTGTATGCTCTTCATCATTACGCGCAATGCGGCTTTGCTCGACAATTGAATCGAGCAAAGGTGTACTTTGAGTCTCGACTGCTGCCGCTGTATTGGCCAGTTGTGAATTACTCATGATCCACCTCATTGCTTAATTTACGCACTTGATCAGTATTTTTCAGCACTTCATCAAGTAAATCTTCAAGTCGCTCATTATTCGAAATTTTATTACGCAAATCGGTCAGACGCTCACGTGCTTCGACCAGCTTACGTAATGGCTCAACTTGTTGGGCCACGTGTTCTGGTCGAAAGTCATCCATCGAATTAAAGGTTAAATCCACATGCATTCGTCCACCTTGTTCAGTTAAGGTATTCCCTACATCAAACGCGGCACGAGGTGCCATGGATTGCATCACATCGTCAATATTGTCTAAATCAACGTTAATAAATTTTTTATCTTTTAATTTGGTTTTTTCAACTTCTGACGCCGCAGAAAAATCTCCCATTACGCCTACCACAAATGGCAACTCTTTTGCTTCTTTGCCATCACCAATCTCAACGTCATAGGTGAGTTGTACACGTGGTGGTCGAATTCGTTGAAGCTTCTTTTGTACGCTTTCTCTTTTCGCCATGGTCAATTTTCCTGTGTCAAATTACTTTAAAGAATCAAATGGACTTGCACTTGATTTCGATGCGGGAGCGGCGGCTTTGGCTGGAGCCGGGCTTGACGCTTTTGGTTTAGGCGTACTTTTTGTAGAACGCTTCGTGCTGGACGTTGCAGCTACACGTTGGGCACGTGCTTTATTTCTGAGTGATTCATCGGTGATGGGTTTGAGGTTTGAGGTATCTGGCGCAGGAACAGCACTTTTAATCGCGTCGGCAAGTTCTTTCGCGGGTGGATAAGTCGTATCTTCAGTGAGAAAACGCATTTCAGTGTTACGCATCTCTTTTAAGCTTGTATTCGCAATCGCAACGCTCGATAAGAAAGTGACGTCTGTGAGGAGATTTCCGCGAACATTCTGCTGCTTGAGTTGATTAACCAAATACAGCGCATTCATATTTTGTCCGATCTGATGAAAACGCATCGCAGCCTGAGCCAATAAATCATTTTTACGATCGGCATTTTTTTTATCACACACTTGTGCATAAAGTGAAAGTAGGGCTTGATCTGTTTGCCCTGCAGCCTGCGGATAATCACGTATACAGCTCTTTTTCAGCTTAATATTTTCATCGTTTGCATGAGCAGAATTTAAAAATGTTAAGCCAACTAAAATCACTGAAAATACAATACTTTTTCTCAAAATATGCCTCTTAATCATTTAAATTTTTTAGGGAAAGACATTACAATTTTTTGTCAATCACAAATCTGCTCATCAATTTTTATAAAATTCGAACGTGCGGATTCTATCAAAAAACACACCAAGCTCGTCAAGACTAATCTGTCTATTTATTTTAAAACTTTATTTAACACGCAATCAATAATCAATACAAGAGAGTTTAATACAATCAACTTCATCTACCCATTAATGTTTTTTTTCGGTAGAATAAAAAAGCAAAACGCACCTAAAAAAGTATAATTTATTTAAAATCAATAAATTATACATAAAAAATGGTGTTTTATTTTTTAGAAGATGTGAATTTTCTTATTCAAGATTCTAGTAAATATTAATAAAACGACCTGAGATTTATGATGAGCAATTTAAAAATTCTAATTACCAAATTATCGAGTAACTCTCGGACAGCATTAGAAAAATCAGCAAACTCATGTATTTTGTTACAAAACTTTGAAATTGAAATCGAACACCTTTTTTTAGAGCTTTTAAATCAAAACAGCAATAACGATTTAAAAATTTTACTAAATAAATACAAAATTAATTTAGATGAACTTTCAAGTGATTTAAATCAATCACTTAACACCCTGCCTAAGGGAAATAATCGCACGCCAATTTTCTCAAAATCAATTGTTCGATTATTGGAACAGGCTTGGTTAGTTGCATCAGCAGATCAAACTCCGATTATTCGAAGTGGCCACTTATTGGTCGCGCTATTAACAGCAGCCGATCTTTATCAAATTGCGATTCGTGCATCGGAACGTTTTGAGGATATTCCAGTTGAATTACTCAAACATAAGTTTCTCGAAGAGTGTGAACACAGCCCAGAAAATATTCATCACGAAGACGTTAATCCTGCACCTGCAAAAGCGTCAGATACCAAACAAAAAACGCCAGCACTCGATTTATACACCATCAATCTAACCGATAAAGCTAAAAATGGTGCAATTGATCCTGTAATTGGCCGTGAAAATGAAATTCGCTTAATGCTGGATATTTTGATGCGTAGACGTCAGAACAATCCGATTTTAACTGGTGAACCTGGCGTGGGAAAAACCGCGGTGGTTGAAGGGCTTGCACTCAAGATTGCACAAGGTCAGGTACCGAGTGCCCTACTCAATGTACACTTGCATACCTTGGATATGGGGCTGCTACAAGCAGGCGCAAGTGTAAAAGGTGAATTTGAAAATCGTTTAAAACAAGTGATTCAAGAAGTTCAATCTTCGACGCATCCTATTATTTTGTTCATTGACGAGGCACATACCCTGATTGGTGCAGGTGGACAAGCCGGGCAAAATGATGCTGCCAACCTTTTGAAGCCTGCCCTTGCGCGGGGTGAGCTTCGAACAATCGCAGCAACCACGTGGGCAGAATACAAACAATATTTTGAAAAAGATGCTGCACTCAGCCGCCGCTTTCAGGTCATTAAAGTTGAAGAACCGTCTGAAGAAGTTGCGGTTGACATGCTGCGCGCCATGATTCCAGTCATGCAGCAGCATTTTAATTTACATATCGACGATGAGGCGATTGTGACAGCCGTACAGGCCTCGCATCGCTACATCAGCGGTCGTCAGCTCCCAGACAAAGCCATCAGTGTGCTCGATACCGCCGCAGCGCGTGTCGCACTGACACAAAATGCACAGCCGGTGATGCTCGATCAGCTACAGGCCGAGCTGCATAATCTTCAACTTGAACACGATTTATTAACGCATGAGCATCGCCACTCTGCGGCACATGAGCAGCGTTTAAACAGCTTGAATCAGGATATTCAAGCTGTAAATCATCAGATCCAAGCCGTACATGCACGCTGGCAGCAAGAGCTTGAACTGGTTAAAAAAATTCAGGATATTCAAAAAAATAATGAAAATTTAGAGGATTATTCAGCTCAGCTTTTGCCATTGCGTAGTAGCTTACAACAGCTTCAGGGCAATGAGCCATTGGTGTTTGAACGTGTGACTGCACAGATGATTAACCAGATTATTTCCGACTGGACCGGTATTCCAGTAGGTAATATGGTGCATGACGAAATTCAACAGATCCTGACGCTCAAAGATAAATTAGAACAGCGCGTAATGGGACAAGACTATGCGCTTGAACAGCTCGTGCAGGGAATTAAAACCTCTAAAGCTCGTTTGGAAGATCCCAATAAGCCACAAGGCGTATTTTTACTGGTAGGGCCAAGTGGTGTCGGTAAAACAGAAACTGCACTTGCACTTGCAAATGAGCTTTATGGTGGTGAACAACACCTGATTACCATCAATATGTCTGAATACCAAGAAGCACATACCGTTTCATCCCTAAAAGGTGCGCCTCCAGGCTATGTCGGTTACGGTCAAGGTGGCGTGTTAACCGAAGCTGTGCGTCGTCATCCGTACAGCGTGGTATTACTCGATGAAATTGAAAAAGCCCATAGCGATGTTCAAGAGCTGTTTTATCAGGTGTTTGATAAAGGCATGCTTGAGGATGGTGAAGGCCGATTAATCGATTTTAAAAATACCACCCTCATTCTGACCTCAAATGCGGGTTCAAGCAGCATCATGAAAACGTGTATTAACCGCCCAGTCGAGGAATGGCCAAGCGCGATTGAATTGATTGAACAACTTAAACCAAGTTTGTATCAGCACTTTAAACCGGCATTTTTAGGACGTATGCGAATTGTGCCCTATTTTCCATTGCACGATGAGTTACTGATTCAGATTATCCGCCATAAACTCGATAAAATTGTTCACCGTTTGACGGCTCAGTACAGTACAGAGGTGGAGTATTCAGATGATGTGGTTGAACTCATTTTGATGCGTTGTACCGAAGTCGATAGTGGTGCGCGTAATGTTGATCACATTTTAAATGCAAGTGTATTACCAGCACTTGCCACCCACATTTTGATGGCGTTGGCCGATCAAAACCTACCAAAACGAATTGTAATAGATACCCAAGACGATGAAATCGTCTACCAGCTTGATCCTGTTGAAAAAAAATCGAGCAAAAAACGTGTCGTCAAAACGACTAAAGTGTCTGAAGCGTGAGTCTATAGAGTAATGCTATGCAACTAAATTTGTCAGAATTGCTAAATCCAATTACTGAACACTCGCCATGTGGAGAGGATTATTCATTCTCTAATGAATTTCATCGGATCAAGCAGGCCAGAACACAAGATGATCTGCTGCTTGATCAGGGAGATTGGGTTACCGCACCCAAACAGGCCAACTGGGAATTGGTGATTGAGACATCGACAGATTTATTACAACAGCACACCAAAGATATTCGTTTACTCACTTGGCTCGTTGAAGGCTGGGCAAATCTGGCTGGATTTGAAGGTATTGCCAAAGGCGTAGAGCTGAGTCATCTGCTCCTCGATCGTTACTGGGATTCGATTCATCCGGTGATTGAAGATCAGGATTTAGACCAGCGTTTGGGGCTATTACAGGGATTAATTAATCAGCTTCCAATGCTTGTAAAAAAAGTACCTCTGATCAATACAGCACCTCATTATGCATTGCTGCAATACGAAAGTTTTCTTTACCATCAGAATATTCGTAGAAAGCAAAGCGATGAATACTCCGATTCAGATGCACCAAATGAACTTGAAGTATTTGAGCAAGCCCTGTTTAACACTTCAAAAAGTTTTCAATATCAAAACTATCAGTCATTTAAAGAAATTCTTGAGCAATGGCATACCTTAAAACAGGTACTTGATACACATATGGGGCTTGATGCGCCAAGCTATGCTGCGATTGATTCGAGTCTGGAGGGAATTGATGTGACCCTGCGTAAAATTTATAAGGCTGATACGTTTGATACTGCGCCAAGCCAAACCTCCTCCATATCTGATCAAAACCACAATGATGTTGTCGCTTTAGACCAAAGTAACCATCCTGTAGCACAGCCTGTATCCTCACAGTTTCAGCCAGTTGCTCAAAGCCATATTGAAAACCGCGAACAGGCCATTCGCGTACTACAGCAAATTTCGGACTATTTTCAAACCAATGAACCGCACAGCCCTGTCAGTTATATGCTGCAAAAAACCATTAAATGGAGTCAGATGCCGCTACACGAATGGCTGGCCCAAGTGATTAAGGATGAACATCCGCTTCAACAAATACATGATGCATTGGGTGTTCAAACCCAAAATGAATATGAATAAATGTGGGTAAAAACATATGTTTAAAGCAGAAAAAATCCTCTGGGGCGAAGGATTGTTTTTACGTCCACAGCATTTTCAAATTCAGGACAGCTATCATGAGCAGCGCCTGAATCAAACCATTCGGTCAACCATTCCATTTGCATATGGTATTCGGCAACTGCGTTTTGACGAGTTACAACTCGGTACGCACGTGCTGGCACTCGAAAACATTGAAATGATTTGGCAAGACGGCGAGATTTATCACGCACCGAGTACAGATTTATTGCCGGAACCTTTATTACTTGATGATCTGAATTTCCGTGGTGAGATGACGATTTATCTGACGCTACCTGTGGTTCAGCCCAATAAAAAGAACATGAGTCATGATCAAGAACAGCAGCATTCGGGGCGCTATGCATCGCATCTTGCACATACCCATGACTTGTTTACCGATGCTCAACCTGCCGACATCACCTTACTCCGACGTCGTGCCGTATTACGCTTACTCGATCCAGTCGCAGATCCAATTAGCCAGTTAGAGGGTTTTTTATACCTCCCGATTGGACGCATCAAACGTCATAGCTCTGGCGCTTTCGAACTGGATCAGAAGTTTATTGCACCGCTACTCCATATCGAAGCTTCAGAGGCCTTAACCTCTAATTTAAAACGTACGCTGAATGTCATTCGCGCCAAAATTAAAACGATTCAGACCAACAATCGCGAAAACGAACAGAAACTCATCGAATTTCGCTCTGGCGATATTGTCTCGTTCTGGTTGGTCAATGCACTGAATACAGCACATGCCACATTAAGCCATTTTTTGCAGTATCCTCAAATTCATCCAGAGCGGCTTTTCTTTGAGTTGTTACGCCTAACAGGGTCTTTACTGACGTTTTCAACCGCGTACGAAGTCGATCAGTTGCCTTCATATCGCCATCATCAATTACAGCATAGTTTTCAAGAGCTGGATGTCATTTTACGCGATTTGCTAGATACGATTATTTCGAGTCGATATATCAGTATTGCGCTTAAGGAAATTCGTCCTTCTTACTGGTTGGGTAGTCTTGAATCAGACAAAATCACCCGAGATACACGGCTGTATATTGCAGTGTCGAGCAGCATGATGCAAACCCACGAACTGGTTCAGATCGTGCCGTTACGCTTTAAAGTGGGCAGTACAGTAGATGTCGAGCAACGCGTGGTGGCAGCCCTACCTGCCATACCATTGCATCATCTGATGCAGGTGCCGACCGCTATTCCCGTGCGCTCTGGGGTAAGTTATTTCGAAATTGAACCACATCACGATCTGTATCAACGCATGCTGGAATCCGAATCGATCTGTTTATACGTTCCATCGGGTTTTCAAGATATTAGCATTGAATTGATTGCTGTGATGAACGCCTAAGGAGAATCTGGATGAGCCAACCTACTGGTGCCCCTTCACTATTTGACGATGGCAAAATCGGCGGTGATTTTTCAGCACCCAATCAATACAGTCAGCAGCAAAGTGTCAATCTGGTCGATTTGTTACATGATGGGTTTTATATTGTTTTCCTCATTCGAAATCAGTATATCCCGTCGGATGTACAAGAATTCCGCCAGAAAATTGTCGACTTACTCAATCGCTTTGAACAGCAAGCTAAAAAGCTGCATTTTTCAGCCGATGATATCCACGATGCTAAATATGCTTTTTGTGCGCTGATAGATGAAACGATTGTGACTCAGCAAGATCCAAGTTTCTTTCACTTGCAAAATGCATGGCTGATCAGTCCATTACAATTAAGCCTCTTTGGTTCACAGCTTGCTGGCTATCAATTTTTTGAAATACTGGAACAACTGCGCAGTAAAGGGAAAGCGCGTCTCGCGTCTTTAGAAGTCTTTCATTATTGTTTATTGCTCGGATTTCAGGGCAAATATCGGATTGAATCGATTGAAAGTCTGAATCATTTAGTGGCACGGGTTGGAGATGAAATTGACTACTTAAAGGGTAAAAAGGCGGCCTTCTCACCTTTTGCGGCTATTCCCGATCAAATTCGAAATATGATTCATGGTGAGCTGCCATTTTTTTGGATTTTAATTATTTTACTGATTTTTGCACTTTTGAGTTTCGGCGGACTCAAATATATGTTGGGGCATCAGGCCAATAGCTCACTTGCACCTTATCAGAATGTGGTTTCCGCGCCTGCTGAAGAAGCACATATCACCATTTACTTACCTTAAAAGGCACGGATATGGCACAAGAAAAACCGACTTCATTACGTATATTACAAACATCTAAAAAAAAATCAGCTTCACCTTTTATGTTTGGTCTTGTGGGGTTCATGACTGGCGTTGGCGTCACTTTAATGGGATTTTTTCTGGTTTTACAACCGTCTATGGGTTCATCTTCGGCACACTCACAAGCCGAGGAGGTTGTGGTTCCAATTACGCCGAATCCACCCAGCTTACGTCAGGATGTGGAAACACCTGCACGTTCAGAAACCGCGCATGTAACCGCGACAACGGGCGATGAAGCCGATACTGAAATCGCACAGCCGAAAGACAGTGAGCTCAGCAAACTTTTTTCGCATACCCCCGCAGCCGCGCCGGTTCAACGTGTTTCGCCATTTGATCAATCGCTACATGCGACACCGAAAACAGCAACATCCCCTAAACCTGCGGCCCAAGCGGCACCCAAAAAAGCCAATACAGCAGAGCCTAAAACGAATCATGATGTTGCCGCGCCAGTTACGAAGCCGACAACAGATTCTACAGCCGAGCCTTCAACTGCTGCACCAGCAAAACCTGCAGAGGCAAGTTAAGTCTCATCTATGATCATTCTGATTATTTTGGGTTTTATTGCAGTGGCAGTGACATTAACACTGTTTATGTCGTATGAGCTGCGCTTTAAAGCGAAACAATGGCTTCAGACACTTCTCCCCCAAAGTAAACATAAAATCCAGCATGCTAAAACGATGGTACAGCGCATGCATGCAGCATCGTCATCGCAGCAATTACAGTCGCAATGGCATTTGCAGCAATGGTGGATTTTAATTGCAGGATTACTATTGTTTAGTAGTGTGCTGGTGTTTGCTTTTACACGACCAGTCAGCTCAAGCAAAATTGAAGCCGAATATCTAAAAGAAGTCGATCCACAAATCTATACGCTCTTAAATGGTGAAATGCTCACGCCTCCACCTGAAGTCGATCAATCCTTGATTGAAGCTGCAATTGTTGAGGCCAATCAGCTCGAACAGCAATATGCCAGTAGTCGGCCTGCAGAACCGAGTATCACAGCGGAGGCCGAAGGCATTGGGCACCATAGTCTGATTATGGATACCCAGTTTGTTGATCGTAAATGGGACAAGATGAATCCACGTTACAAACAACGTTTGTTGATGGTGTTTAAAATCATGAAAGAGCGCCATGGCTATGAATTGGTATTACTCGAAGGATACCGTAGCCCTGAGCGACAGAACTTCTTGTCTGGCAACCCCAATACCACGCGTGCCCGGGGCTATCAAAGCTATCATCAATTTGGCCTAGCCGCCGATGTGGCATTTAAACGTAACGGCAAAGTCGTAATTTCGGAGCGTGATCCGTGGGCCATGCGTGGCTATCAGCTTTATGGTGAAGTTGCAGAGTCGGTAGGCTTAACGTGGGGAGGCCGCTGGAAATCGATTCAAGATTACGGGCATACCGAATATCGAATGCCCGGCTTGAAAAAAACGAAAGAGATGGCCGAACAGCTCATTGCTGAAGGCCAACTCAGTGCGTCAGACAGCAACAGTTAGTTTAAGCCTGATACATATTACTGAGGCACATAAACAAAACCCTCCATCAGAACACGGGCACTACGACTCATAATTGCTTTTTTCACTTGCCATTGTCCGCTGGTGTCTTGTACTGCTTCTGCACCAACACGTAAGGTACCCGATGGATGACCAAATCGAACCGCTTCACGTGGTATGGCACCAGCAGCTGTGTGTACCAACGTTCCCGGTACGGCAGCGGCAGTACCAATGGCGACTGCGGCGGTTCCCATCATGGCATGGTGCAATTTACCCATCGATAATGCGCGCACCAGTAAATCGATATCGGATAGCTCAACCGTTTTTCCGCTCGATGCCTGATAGGACTGCGGCGGCGCAACAAACGCAATTTTCGGTGTGTGCTGGCGTGATGCTGCTTCTGAAATGTCTTTGATAAGTCCCATTTTGACTGCTCCATGGGCACGAATGGTTTCAAAACGCGCCAGCGCAGCAACATCATTATTAATCTGATTTTGTAATTCGGTACCTGTATAGCCCAGTTCTGCTGCATTTAAAAAGATGGTCGGAATGCCTGCATTGATGAATGTGGCTTTAAACGTTCCAACTCCAGGCACTTCTAGATCATCGACAACTTGACCCGTTGGAAACATTGCCCCGCCATCCTCACCGTCTTCGGCAGGATCTAAAAATTCGATCTGAACTTCTGCGGCGGGAAAAGTAACTCCGTCGAGTTCAAAATCGCCAGTTTCTTGTACCACACCGTGTGTGATCGGCACGTGGGCAATAATGGTTTTTTGAATATTTTTTTGCCAGATGCGTACTGTGCAGTGTCCGTTGTCTGGAACTCGCTCTGGGTCAATCAATCCCTGACGAATCGCAAAGGCACCCACTGCTGCGGTTAAATTGCCGCAATTACCGCTCCAGTCGATAAACGGTTGGTCAATCGAAACCTGTCCAAACAAATAATCAACATCATGCTCGGGTTGTTGACTTTTGGCGAGAATGACCGTTTTACTGGTACTTGATGTTGCACCGCCCATGCCGTCAATTTGCTTGCCATAGGGATCGGGACTTCCAATCACACGCAGCAAAAGTTGGTCGCGAGCGGCTCCTGCAACCTGAGCCTCAACGGGCAAATCATTTAAATTAAAAAATACACCTTTACTGGTACCACCACGCATATAGGTTGCTGCAATTTTTTGTTGAGGAGGAAATTTCATGATGTTGCTTTATCCATTTCGCATTTTTATTCGATGCTTAAAGTTTAAATGATTTTTCTGGCAGTGGTTGTGACTGATCAGATCTGCGCGACTAAAGTTCAAAATCAATTTGAGCTGATCTGTTCTATTTTGCGTCAAGATGAAGATGAAGATGAAGATGAAGATGAAGATGAAGATGAAGATGAAGATGAAGATGAAGATGAAGATGAAGATGAAGAGAGTATATAAATGCTGAATGTTAGATTTTTATAATGTTTTATATTCTTTTAAAATCTTGAGGGTGTTTAGGGAAAACAATATGTTTAACTTCAACAATTAAAGCTTTGTAAGCTGTAACCTTTTGCCTATAAACTCTTGATCTATAGCGTCCTAAGCCGAATCGAGACCTTTTGGGTGAGTACACACTAACGTTATACGTTTTGGTGCATGCTACTCTTTTCGATCCCTATCACACCCTTGAGATATAGTGTAGGAAAATCAGGGTGGGATTGTTTCCCTTAAAATCACTTTTTTATTTCATTTTTTAAATTTTTTTTCATTTAAAGCCAAATTAGTGACAATTTTTTCAATTTAAAGAAAAAATATACTTTTATTCTTTCATTATAATCAAAAAACAAGGTTATTTTTACCAAAACCAATACTTAAAATTTAATCATTGCACCCTCAGCACATCCGCCCACTGAGTAAGATAACTGGGCGATTTATGTGCCTGATTCATTTTCCAAGGTCGAGGCTGCTTATTCGTCAAAGGAGCCAAAACAATTCGATCTTTGCCATGCTCTTTGTTTATTTGTATCAATATATCCAGTAATTTTTGATTTTTAATGGTGCTCTGTGCATCGAAAAACAGATCTGGTACATATTGCTGCCGAGGAATTACATCTAGTAGCGTAATACCGGCTTTTTTGTAGCTGTGCCCTACTTTAAAGATACACTTTAATCCATATTGAACCGCTTTATTAATTTCCAGCAGATTGTCGGTGTAATCTCTCAAATGGACAATCGTATAGGGATGAAAATACTCAGCGTCTTGAAAGCGGTTGGTACGGATACTAACACCGATCGATTTACATAACAGGCGCTGTGCATAAAGCCGCTCTACAGCCCGCTGGGTAAACTGCGTTAAGGCTTCACTCAGATTTTGCAAATCCTTAACAGGTTGTCCAAAGCTACGGCTACTAATAATATGCTGCTTATCGGGCACTTGATGTTCAAGTTCAATACAAGATATCCCTCGAAGCTCACGGACTGTATTTTCAAGTATCACTGAAAAATGTTGACCGAGTCGCTTATCATCAGCTTCAACCAAATCCATCACACTGCAAATCTGCATTTGTTCAAGACGCTTTTGTAGCTTGCGTCCGACGCCCCACACCTCCCCTACATCGGTGTGTGCCAGCAAATCTTCAATCACACAGGGGTCTTCATTGACCATGTTACAGACACCATCAAATGCAGCATGGGTTTTGGCGAGGTGATTGGCCATTTTGGCTTGAGTTTTTGAGTAACCAATACCAATACAGCACGGTAGTCCTAACCATGTCTGTACGGTTTTTAAAATCTGGCGTGCATATTGACTGAGGTTTTCTCTGTGCTGATGGTCGGTCAGCTCCAAAAAACATTCATCAATGGAATAGATTTCCTGATCGTTCGGCCCGACAAAGTTAGCCAGAATATTCATAAAGCGTCTGGACATTTCGGCATACAGTGCGTAGTTGCTCGAGAGCACAGCCACGTGATGCCGACGAATTAAATGCTGAATCTGAAAAAGCGGAACTGCCATTTTAATGCCCAATGCCTTGGCTTCTTTAGAGCGTGACACGACACAGCCATCGTTATTAGACAAAACAACCACTGGGCGTTGATGTAATTTGGGGTCGAATACTCGCTCACAACTGACGTAACAATTATTGACGTCGACGAGCGCAAAAACACGCTGTTTCATGGACTTATCGCATTCGTTTAAGGTTGTAAGTCACTACACCCCAAATCACCAATTCTTGGCCTTCATCGATATAAATATCTTGAAAGTCAGGATTTTCGGCTTTTAGCCAGATTTTTGGAGGCTGAAAATGATGATCGATCATCAAGCGTTTGACCGTAAATTCATTGTCGACCATGGCGATCACAATATCACCCGATTTTGCAGGAAGGCTACGGTCAACAATCAGTGGATCGTCGATATCAATACCTGCATCGAGCATGGAAAGCGAATTGGCCTTCACAATAAACGTCGCACTTTCGTTACGAATCAGATATTCGTTTAAATCGAGTCCCTGTTCGACGTGATCTTGTGCCGGCGACGGAAAACCTGCCGCAACACGCTCAGTGGCAAGTGGAATCTGATAGATTTTGGCGGTATTGGGCTGAATCGCCTGTGCCTTGATCGAAGTTTTAAAATCGACCAGGTTATTGGTTTTTAAATTATCGAGCAGCCATTGTTTGATAAATGCCACTTGCGACTCAGGCACACGAATCACCTTAGTGGGTTCCTGAAATTTTGCCTTTCGACCCGCATTGGCCCGTGCACCGCCGTGCTCATTTTTATGTTGTTCAGCCATCATTCTCCTCCTCGCTTGACCATTCATCGTATTTTATTAATCTATCTTGAATTCGTTACAAATTCAAGTTGACGACGTTTTACTTTTGCATAACAATAGCCATGAGCAGATCAAATTATCAACAATATCTGGTGGAGCGTAACAATGAAAAAACAACGTGATGCAGTATTCGGCTATGCACAGGATTTACATGCTTACTATATTCAGTTTATTGAAAATAATAAGATTTTAGAAAATCGCTACGGCCTTGTATGTAACCTAAATGATGAAGATCAGGCCGACAGTATTATGACAACCTTGATATTAAAGAAATCCTTCTGGATGAATGGCTCGTCTTTGCACGACATTACCCGTGGACTACAGTTATTGGCACCACATTTTAGCCATGCCTGTTAATGTTCAAGCTTTAAATGCTCAAATAATCCGGTTCTGCTGTTCGACACTTGCGAACCGGATGATGAGATAAAGTCTAATTTTCTATTTCATTTTTAAAAAATAAATTGATGTCACGCATCTAAATATTATTTTAATGCTGTTTTCAGGCTGATTTGGCACGCAAAATCATATTGGTTGCGGTGGCATGCGCATAGAGTTTTCCTTCTTCATCACGCAAATAGCCTTCAGAAATAATCAGGTTTTTCCCGATATTAATTACTTTCCCTTCTGCTATGAGCGGCGTATTAAACGGTACTGGACGGCACATTTTTATGGCCAGATCGGTGGTCCCATAGCCTTCTCCAGCAGCCAGAACCGAATGCGCTGAACATCCAGTGACAGAATCCAAAACAGTTGCGGCAAATCCGCCATGTACGCCACCTAAAGGATTGGTATGACGCTCATCAGCTAATGCACGCATGACAATTCGGCCAAACTCGGCTTCGACCAACTCACCCATTCCCATGGTTTTTGAAATTCCAGGAGCTGGAACCAAGCCTTTTTGAAATGCTTGCATCATTTCAAGCCCCGTCATTTGATGTGGGTTCATGTTATTTTCCTCGCAAATTCTTTCATCATGTAGTTAACCGAATCTATTTATTTTTTCAGCCGTATCAATATAAAACCTAATTTTAAGTTCCAAAAAAGAACTAAACAAAACGTACAGCGGTATCACAACAGAGTCAATCTATAAAACCCTAGAATTCTTGACTAGCGAGTTTTTTAAGGCGATTTGATCATCTCGATAAAAAAAGCCTCAACGCGTGAGGCTTTTTTAATGATGCTGAAGTTTTACGAACAACGTACGCCCTGAATGGTAGGGCGTGTTTTGGCTTCGGTGGCGACTACGGACTGCGCCACAGCATCAATCACACGTTCCATTGCCACACTAGAAGCACGCACAGTTGCCTGAATATCACCTGCACCAGATGCCACTGGTTGCTGAAAGGTCACACGACAACTCATTTGACGATCGGCAATTTCCGCACTTCCCGCCGCTGCGGTTTTCACAGGTACATTGATCGGTTCTTGTCGTTTGATAATCCAGGCCACCGCCACATCAATCATACGAGTATTCGATTTCATCTTTTCACCATTACCCGCACTGATGATATCGAAATGAGAAAAGTCCGTTGCAATACGATACGAGACCTGCCCGCCAGTCATACCGCTGCTGTAGCGATCGACGGCGCCCAGCTTACGTTGTAATCCAGCCGACAGACTATCACGCAGTTCAGAGCTAAAGGTAGAGGTCCAGCGATCATTATCGAGTACCTTGGATTTGCCCGAAGGTTGCTGCAAGACCAACGGAATACGGTTGAGGCGGTCGGGCAACGCTACAGGAAGCACCTCAATGACTCGAACATTCGAGCTGGTCAAAGGCGTTACCTGAGGTGAAAGCGTGTAATAGTTCGGTGTTGGCGAACTGCTACAGGCACTGAGAAGCCACGGTAAAGCCACAAATGTGACACATCCCAGTAGTCGACGACCCAGTGACACTGGGTGTGTAATCTTATTTATCATCATCATCCTCTGGTAATTTGCCACGAATCAAAGATTCTGGATGTTGTTCAATATAATCCGCCATCAATTGCAACGATGCTGCGGCGCGCGTCATTTGCTGTAACGCACGGCGAACATCTTGCTGCATTGGTGCATCACTCGACAAAATTGATTCGCTTGATTTCACAGTTTTACGCACTTCAGTGAGTGTGGCTTGCAAATCTGGTGCAACTTTTCCATCTAACTGTTTAACCAGCTTGTCGGTCGATTCAATAGCGGTATTCATGTTTTTCAGCGTTTTGCGGACATCTTGACCAATTTCAACCAGTGGGAATTTGGTGAGCTTGTCGGCAATTTGTGAAACCTGAGCCTGTAAGCCGCTGAGTTCTGTTGGCGTGGTCGGAACTTCTACGACACCATTTGGTCGAATGATCAGATTTGCTGGTTTGGCTTTCGGGAACTTATCAAAGGCAATATAGTTTTGGCCCGTTAGCAAATTACCTGTGCGCATTTGAGCACGCCAGCCTTGCTGGATAAATGATCTGAAAATATCACCATCTGGATCGAGCTCTTTACCGTTGGCCAGACGCGACGGATAAATCAGCGCCTCAACCCGCATACGAAGCTGCGTATAATTGGCGTTGAATTCAACATTAATCGATTTCACATTCCCAATTTCTAAGCCCATAAAGTCAATCGGTGCGCCTGCAGTTAGACCACGAATAGAATGATTAAAGTACATAATGATCTGTTTTGGTCGGCCGTCTGGTTCTTTAAGCGCTTCTGTGCGTGAATCTGCCAGAATAAAACGACTGTGATTGGCCGCAACCCCCGCATTAGATGATTCCGGATAACCAAAGGCAATCCCGCCCGCCACAATACTGGCCAGCGACTGGGTGTCTAAATTAAAGCCTGATGCATTGAGCGTGACATCAACGCCGCTGGCTTGCCAAAAGCGCGCATCGGTGGTGACAAATTTATCGTAAGGTGAACGAACAAAGGTTTGTAACTCGACGCTCTTGCCATCTTGCGAGAGTTTATACGCTGTAATCTGTCCGACATTGATGCGTCGATAATAAATCGGTGAGCCAATATCCAGCGAACCCAAATCACGCGCTTTAAGAAAATAGACTTTGCCGGGTACATCCGACGCCACCACAGGCGGCACTTCAAGCCCAGTAAATTCTTCTTGCTTTTCTTTGGACTTGCCGCCATCGACCTCGATGTATGCACCCGACAATAAGGTATCAATGCCCGATACACCACTGGTTCCAATTCGTGGACGCACCACCCAGAAACGCGAATCTTTTGAGGCAAACTGGCTGGCGTCTTTGCGTAGCTCGATTTTTGCAATGACATGAGAGCCGTCGTCAGCTAAATCAATTTGACGCACTAGTCCGATATCGACCTGTTTATAACGCACAGTGGTTTTGCCTGCCACCAAGCCTTCAGCCGTACGGAACGACACATCGATTGTGGGCCCGGTGTTTAAAATAGCCTTAACCGCCAGCGAGAGCGCAATCAATAACGCCACAAGCGGAATGAGCCAGATCAGTGCCGGCCGCCACTTGCCTTTTCTCTTTTGTGGTTCAGGCAAGCCACGCGAAGTATGATTCGGATCTGGAACGGGATGTTCACTGTTTGGAGTATGCTCAGACATGCTTATCGTTCTTTTTAAAGGTCATTAAAGGGAAAATGTAATTCAATGGTGCTGCTCCATCATCGTGGTCGCTGTGCCTTGAGCTGTCTGGGACTGCTGTTTGGACTGTCCGGAATAATAGTTATCCCAAATCATTCGGGGGTCGAAACTCAAGGATGCAAACATGGTCAGGACTACCACGGCGCCAAATGCAACAGCACCCGGCCCAGCCAAGATCGTGGCCAGTGATTGAATCTGAATCAGCGCGGTGAGTAAGGCCACCACAAAAACATCAATCATGGACCAACGGCCAATAAACTCAACAATGCGGTATAAAATCGAACAATGCTCAGGCGAAAAACGCCAGCGTAATGAAGATTGCATGCGGACTGCAATCAGCAGGAAAAATAGAATAAATAGTTTAAGCAGCGGAATAAAAATACTGGCCATAAAAATGACCGTCGCCACCAGATAATCACCACTTTTCCAGAAGTAAATCACCCCACTCATGATGGTGTCTTGCTGACTGCCCAATAATGAATTGGTAATGGTCATGGGCAATACGTTGGCGGGTATGTACAAAATACTTGCTGCCACGGCCAGTGCAAAGGTCCGGTTTAAACTACTTGGTTTTCGCGCATGCAATGCACTGTGGCATCGGACGCACTTAGGTGTGCTCTCATCGGTATGCGAGATGTCGACATGATTGAGCAGCCCGCAACAATGACAACGCACGAGCGAAAGTTCATGCGCTCGAGGTGGATGCACATCGGAAACAGGACTGACCACATGCTGTTGCTGTGACTCATGTTGAGTACTCATGGCACCCTCCTGTCAATTTCATCCCACAGATCATTGATCTTAAACGATGCAATATAAACCAGTAACACACTCAACAGTGCAAATGCCCAAAGTGCAATACCCGGAATGACCACCACCATTGCGATCAGCTTGACCAGTGTCACCAGTACTCCAATCAGGAATACCTCAATCATGCCCCATTCTCGAAAAAGAAACAGGGCTCTGAGTGCCACCAACAAATAAGAAGGACGCGTTTTAAATACACTCACCGAAGCCAGAACGTAAGTGAGTAACAATAAATCTAATAAAGGAACAATAAAGGTCGTGATCAGAATGAGCACCCCCACAAATGCCCGATCAATATGAAACATCGCCATCGCGGCACCAATGAGCGTAGTCTGAGAGGAATTCCCCTGCAATTCGACCTTTACAATCGGAAAACTATTGGCAATCGCAAATACAATCAGCGCTGTGAGCACCAGCGCTAGCAAAGTACTGAGCGACTTGCTTCGTCGATATAATTCGGCACCACAACAGTTGCAGTAAGCACGTTCACCCGCAGCCAACGTGACCTTGCGGTAAATAGCATCGCATTCTTCACACCCTGCCAATTCTGAAGGCGTAAAGGATTGTCCCTCTATAAAAATTGTCGGGCTTGATGGTAAGGCTGATGACTGCTCTGAAACATCTCGACTCATGGAGCACGTGACCCAGTATAAAATTAAAGGCGCTATGAAATAAAAGTTGTCGCTTTGATATGTAGATGACTGACGTCCTGTACAAACTTATATTTCTTTTTCTAGTCCATCTTAACCGATGATCAAAGACTTGGCACACCATTCGAACAAAAAACATAAACGATGTCGCATAACAGCTTACTGAATGTTTGGCTTTTATATTTCCCTCTATTTTTAAGGCACAAAAAAGCACATGCCAGAACTCTTCTGACATGTGCTTGTACTTATACACAGTGATGGCCTAGTTTGGTTTAAACAACACCTTGCCTTTGCGGCCACTTTGGGTTGAAAGTCGTGCCGCTTCATCGACCTGATCAAAGCTTAAAATCGCCTCGACCGGAAGTTGCAATTGTTTACTTGCCGCCAGTTGAATCAGTTCGCTCAGTAGCTCACGTTTGTGTGCTGGCTCCATGTTCTTGCTCACGACACTGGCCCAAAATCCTTTCACCACAGCCTGCTTAAAAATCAAATCACCCGAAGGTAGCTGCATCGGTTCGCCAGTCATGCTACCAAAAGACACCAAGGTGCTGTCATCGCCTAATAAGCTCAACACTTCAGCACTGGCCTGTCCACCAATCGAATCGACACCTGCTACCAACGTATGCTCACCGAGCAGGGTTTTAACCTGTGCTTTCCAGTCGTCTTGTTCGGTAGCAACCACATGCTGAATTCCGAGCGCCGTCATTTCATCGACCGCACTTTGACGACGCACCAGATTGATCACACCAATACCACGAGATTTGGCAATCATGGCCACTGTTTTACCTACTGCGCCGTTGGCAGTGTTTTGAATCATCCATTGACCCGGCTGAATGCCAATAAAATCGAGTAACATCAGCGCACTGATCGGCATGCCAATCAACTGTGCCGCGGTTTGGTCATCAATTTCGTCTGGCAATGGCACCACACCTGCCGCTGGTGCAAGAAAGTACTCTGCCCATGTGTTATGTACAGAAGCCACCGACACACGTTGTCCAACTTGAAGATGCTCAACGCCCTCACCCAACGCATCAATCAATCCGACCGCCTCACTGCCTCCAATTGCAGGAAGTTCAGGCTTATAACCATAGCGCCCGCGTACTGTCCAGACATCGTGGTTATGAATTGGGGTGAGAATTGTTTTGATACGTACCTGTCCCGCTTTTGGCTCAGGCACAGGCGCCTCTCCCAGCTCCAGTACATCGACAGGTTCACCAAAGGTTTTATGAAGTACGCTTTGCATATAAATTTCCTAAGTTTAAACAAGAATTAAAGAAGGATGAAACGTGGCCGTATCGGCAGCGCACTTAGGCGCTACGCTGACTCAATAGTTTGAGCAAATGCTCTGCCACAGCTTCAGAACTGGCCGGATTTTGACCCGTCACCAATAGGCCTTCTTTCACGGTAAAGGACTGCCAATCTGCACCTTTTTCATAATGTGCGCCTTGGGCCTTAAATTCATCTTCAATCAAAAACGGTACAACATCAGTCAGTTGTACCCCCTCTTCTTCACTGTTTGAAAAACCAGTTACATGCTTACCTTTTACAAACGAGCCGCCTTCTGGCGTTTTTACATTTTTAAGCACTGCCGGCGCATGGCATACCAAACCCAATGGTTTTTGATCTTGAGTGACCTGCTCGATCAGACGAATCGAATGCGGATCGTTGGTTAAATCCCATAGCGGGCCATGACCACCCGAGTAAAATACAGCATCGAAATCATCTGGATTGATTTGCGCCAGCGGAATGGTATTGGCAAGCTGTTGCTGTGCATCTGGATCTTCTTTAAAACGACGGGTTGAGTCGGTTTGAGCATCCGGATCGTCACTTTTTGGATCTAGCGGTGGCTGTCCACCTTGAGGAGATGCCAATACTAGCTCGGCACCTGCATCTTTAAATACATAATACGGCGAGGTAAATTCTTCTAGCCAAAAACCGGTTTTTTTGCCTGTAGAACCAAGCTGACTATGTGAGGTAAGAATGATTAAAATTTTCATTGATTATTTTTCCTGTTGGTTATGCTGACATCCCGTTAAAAGGGCTTTGCTGGTATCAAGCGCCTGATAAAGAGGGGTCTTTTCTTTGTGCAGTTTGCTGAGCAATGCTGCACCCAAAAACATTTGATAAATGACCTGTGCAAGACTCTGTGCCGGTTGTACAGAAGCAATCGAGCCCTCTTTTTGCCCTTGCACAATCAAGTCCGCCATACGCGCGGTCAAACGCTTCACACCTTCATCCATAATCAGTCGCATGTCTTCAGATAAATCTGCAACTTCTGCGGCCATTTTTACAATCAGGCAAGATTCGGCCCAACTGTCTTGGGTAGAAGGATCTTCAATCCAGCATTGAAAATACGTGAGTAATTTGTCCCGTGCAGACTGCTCGCTGGCCCACAACTGATTTAAACGTATTTGATAATCGGATATGTAGTTCTTGAGTAAAGCACAACCAAAGACTTCCTTCGAATCGAAGTAATGGTAAAAAGAACCCTTTGGAACACCGCTAGTTTTTAAAATTTCTTGCAAACCCACGCCAACAAATCCTTTACGTAAGACCAAACTAAATCCGGTATCGAGGATATGTTGCCGTTTCGCTTCAGATTTTTGCGCTTGATGTGTTGTCATGACCTTCACAATAAAATAGACCAGTCGTCTATAATTATACGTCAGATTTCTTCTATGTAAAGCCAGATACTCAATGAGTCATTTAAAGTGTTGGTTCTAAAGCAAGTTTTTCTGCCAAAAATTGAATAAATACACTAAGCTTTGGCGGCAAATGTCGCGTGGGTGGATACAGTAACCATGCATCACCACTGTAATAGGTTTTAAAATACCAGTCTGGCAATACCTGAATCAGCCGACCGTCTTGCAAGGCATGTCTTGCCACAAAATACGGCAGGCTGGCAATGCCAATATGTTTAAGTGCAGCATCTAAACGGATGCCCGTGTGATTGGCCGAGTAACGTCCGCTCACCTGTACCGTGATGGTTTTCGAGCCTTGCTGGAATTTCCATTTCGAATCGCTGGGCTGTTCACCCAAATAAATACATGAGTGTTGTTTTAAGTCTTGAGGCTGTTCGGGAGTGCCGTGCTCGGCTAAATATTGCGGCGTGGCGCAAAGCAGATGATTAATTTCGATCAAGCGCCGCCCCATTAACCCACCCGGCGGGTGATCGGTGATACGAATGGCCAGATCGACACCGTCATCGATAAAATCGACATAACGATCTTCGAGCAGCATCTGGACATCAATTTTTGGATAACGCTGAAAAAACTCTGGCATATGCGGATGCAGCATAAAATGCCCCACCGCTTTGGGTACACTCATACGAACTGTACCTTGCGGCTCACTATGAAACTGCCCTGAACTTTCCATTACGGCCTGCGCAGCATTGACCATGTCGAGACAATTGACATAAATCTGCTGGCCACTTTCACTTAAACGTAACTTGCGCGTTGTGCGCTGAAGCAAACGCGTGCCCAATACTTTTTCCAGACGAGAAATTGCACGACTAATCGCAGACGGTGTAGCGCCCATCTGACGGGCTGTTTCAGAAAAACTTCCCGTTTCCACCACTTTTACAAAAATGGCCATTTCCTGCAAATAATGAATACTTTGATTTGTGCTCATGAAGCAAAAATAATTTGAATTTTTACTAGATTATCATCATCTACATGTTTTTTTACACTAAGACTTAACAAATTTTTGGGACCTTTCCGATGCTGACACACTATTGGCCTGAATTTTTAAGTTTAGCGATTGTTCACCTGCTGGCGGTGATTTTACCCGGCCCCGATTTTGCGATCAGTGTGCGTCAAAGTTTACGCTATGGCCACCTTATTGGTTGCCTGACCGCAATTGGTATTGGCATGGGAATTTCGGTGCATGTACTTTATACCTTGGTTGGGGTTGGATTTTTTATCCAAAAAAATGAGTGGCTCATGCTGCTGTTTAAATCTGCGGGTGCATTGTACCTGTGCTATCTGGGCTGGAAGCTGATTACCAGTAGATCGAGCGGCGTGATTGATCTGGAGCAGCCTGCATCTGCGCATACAAAAATGAGTAAATGGCAGGCCATCAGTACCGGATTTATGACCAATGCACTCAACCCCAAAGCCACCATTTTCTTTTTGGCTATTTTTACGACCTTGGTTAGTCCGAATACCCCCACCAATATTCAGATTTTTTATGGTGTCTGGATGTGTGTGGTCACCGCCTTATGGTTTATTTTGGTGAGCTTACTGTTTTCACGTGCCAGCATCCGTCAGGCATTTTTAAAACGTGAAACCGTGGTAGAACGCGGCATTGGTGTGGTGCTAATGGGTATGGCCATCAAACTGATCATGACCAGCGTATAGATTTAACCACGCACTTAATCAGCATAACGATAAAACATTTAAAGAGAGACGAACCATCTCTCTTTTTATTTCTTGGCGCATCACAAACCATACGGCCAACCATTTCACAGTCATCTGTTGCAGATTCATTCAAATTTTGGTTAAAGTTTTATCAAAATAAATACAAGAAGATGTTTTGATATGCGCAATTACGTCCACCGAAAAATTATTATTTTGATTGCCGCCTGTACGCTTAGCGTAGCAGCATGGTCTGAACCGAGCGTCAGTGATATTCGTAAAGAGGCCGAGGCTGGCAAAGCCACCGCGCAGTATCATTACGGTATGATGCATTTAAGTGGTGAACAAGGTGTTCAGCTTAATAATGCCGAAGCACTCAAGTGGCTCACTCGCGCCGATGACAATGGCAGCGTAGGCGCCAAGTACAGTCTTGGCATGTTGTATTTGGTCGGTCAGGGAGTGAAAAAGGATGAAGCACGCGCACTCGATTATTTTAAACGGGCAGCCAAGTCTGGCCATGCCAAAGCGCAATATGTAGTCGCTCATATGTATCGCGAAGGGCGAGGAACCCCACAAAATGCACAAGAAGCCTTTAACTGGATGAGTCAATCTGCACAGCAGCACTACCCGCCTGCACAATACAGCTTGGGGCAAATGTATTCTAACGGTAAAGGCGTCCAGAAAAATGATACACAAGCATTGCACTGGTACACACAAGCAGCCGAAAACGGTGAAAAAGATGCACAGTATAATTTAGGCATGATGTATTTAAATGCAGAAGGCACAGCAAAAAATCTGCCCCTTGCCAAAAAGTGGCTACAACGCGCTGCCGATGCAGGTGACTCAGATGCCAAGCAGGTATTAAAAGGACTCAAATAAACATCCTGTAATACGTGATCAGAATGAGCATACCTTGCAATAAACGCAATGGAGTGATCAAAGTTTTATTTACGGCTAAGCCCAAATCACCATAATTGCGGCCACAATCACCAGCCACAAACCCATATGGTCTGTTCTAGCGAGTTTTTCTTTAAAAAAGAAAGCTGAAATTAACAGACTAAATAAAATCTCGACCTGCCCTAACGTTTTAACAATGGCAACGGTTTGCATGCTCATGGCACTAAACCAGCCCAAAGACGCCAAAAAACTGCAAACGCTGACCTTAAAGGTTAGTCCAATTCGTTGCCACATATGATAAAGCGTTTGTCGGCTAAAGATTCCCAGATACAACAGCATGATGATGCATTGAAAACTGATCAGACTACATAGCACCCACGCAGCGCGATGTAAAAATGGCAGCATGTCGAGCTCTAAACTGGCTTCACGTACCAATAGTGATGTAATGGCAAAACACAGGCCACTTCCCAAACCAATCATGAGAGTTTTTAGCGACAATTCACTCTGCTGCCGACCTTTACTGAGTAGAAATACCGCAACTGCACCAATCGATACGCCCACCCAGCCCCATGCGGTTAGATGCTCTTGTAGAAACAATACCCCCACCAAAGCGGCCAAAATCGCTTCACTTTTGGCAAGCCCCACCCCAATGGCATAATTTTTTTGCTGAAACAATTTAACCATTAAGGCGGTGGCATAAATCTGGCTCACTCCAGCAATCACAATACACAGCCAAAATTTTGGAGAAAAGCTGACATGCGCAGTGATAGGCTGCTGATGATATAAAAAAGCAAGATAACTCAGCGCAAATACTGGCGAAAATACAAATCGGGCCAAGGTGGTGCCATAGATATCGACACTGCCACTGAGCTGCTTTTGAAATGCATTACGCCACGCCTGCATAAATGCCGCCATCAACGTAAATAAAATCCAGACAATCGCCATAGGCCCCATATGCAATTCAAAAAAACACTGTAATGTACTGGATTGTGGTCAAATTTTCGAGCATGGTTTAAGCGTTTTAAGTCGAATTTTAAAATAACGTTTGTTTAGCTGGAGTTGATCGCCCTCATAAAAAAAACCTGCTTTAAGGAGCAGGTTTTTTTCAATGTTTCATAGCATGAGTAAAAAAGCTTACACTGCCTACTTAAAAACGATCGACTGAATGCTGTACACCCAAGAAATCGAGCAAATCTTGCGCTACGCGTTCTTGTTGCGTCGCCAACACACCATGTGGCTCATCTACATACTCGATGAGTTTGGCATTCGGCAACGCTTTTTGCACCGCATGTGCGGTAATCCCAATCGGAACGGTTTTATCTGCTGTGCCATGAATCACCAGCACTGGCACGGTAAAAGCGGCCAGATCGGGTCTGAAATCTGTATAGGCAAAGGCTCTCACACAATCGACTGTGGCTTTCAAACTGGCTTGCATCGCCACTTGGGTATTCCATTTAATAAATTCATCACTGACCGCATGGCTTAGAAAGCCTACACCATAAAAATCTTTAAAGAAGTGATTAAAAAACTTTGGACGTTCATCTAAGATGCCTTCAATCATGCCTTGAAAGACTGAGCCGTCTACACCTTCAGGATGATTATCGGTTTTTAATAAAAACGGCACGACTGAAGAAATTAAAGCCACCTGTTTAATATCTTTGGCTTGATGGCGACTCAAGTAGCGTGCAATTTCGCCGCCTCCCATAGAGAACCCCACCAAAGTGACATTGGTGAGCTGTTTGTCTTCAATTACACCGCGTAAATCATCGGCAAAAGTATCGTAGTCATAACCCGACCATGTTTGCTCTGAACGACCAAAACCACGACGGTCATAACTCACCACACGAAAGCCAGCTTCGACCAGTTTAATCGCGATCCAGTCCCAACTGTCTGAAGACAACGGCCAACCATGAATCAGTACCACAGGCTCTCCTTGGCCCCAGTCTTTGACATATAATTTTGCTTTATTGGTTTTATTTGCAGTGTTTTCAGCGCTTATATTGTATTGATTTTCGTAAAGTGACATGTGATTTCCTTAAGTAAAGAGCATGCATTGGTTTATCAATCTAAAGCTGAATGATCATTTCTGGTGAGGGTTTAATGTGTAGATTTTATACAGTACGTGAGTCTTTGTTCATGTTCGGTGAGTGCGGGAGAACAGTACCGTTAATAGATTAAATTTTATACCGATATTACTATTTAAAAACGTCACCTTAGCACTATGCTACTGATATCTTAGGTTAAAATAAAATTACAAATAGAAAGAAAAATCAACGTTTTGTTGCGCGAGTGCATTATTTGTATAACAGCTTTGTACTATTGAAATATTTTGAGCAATGCTAAATTGGCGACATCATAAATAAGAACAGTACACTCATGAAAACTGAAATGACCATACAACTTCCTTCTATCATGGCAATGTGGACTTTTTTAAATGAAAACCTACATTTCAAGCTGTCTAAATACGAATTTGTTGAAGGCGGCATAAAAGTAATTGTGCAAACTAGTAAAAGTATTGCCTCGACCAAACCCAAACGTACTAAACGATTCTTTTAAGCCAAAGGCCCAATGGTGAAATAAAATTTTGTAGGCTTTGGCGTACAAAATTTTAAGGATTTTGCGGATTGGCAGCCCAATGGTAAAGGTCTATTCTAAAGTCATACAGGAACAGGACGTTCCAAAACATAAAACAACAACAATAAGTTTAAGCATCAGGACGTGAGGTACGACAGGAGTTATACCTAGTAACGAAATACGAAAAAAGCCCAACAGGATGTTGGGCTTTTTTTTGCTTATTTGAATGATGGCTGAGTATTATCAATAAAAAAATCCCGTCGGTTGACAGGGATTTTTCAAAATAGCGGATAGCTGTTTTGTATTATGCGGCTTAGGCAAGCTTACTGCTAAATTGCTTGCCAAGGCATTTGGTACACGGAGGTAGTCGATCTGTACCAATTTCTAAGTAAACGCGATGTCCGCATTGGACACAAAAATAGAAGCCTGTTCCAGGTTTTTCGCCAGCTGTAACCATTTTTGTTCTCCATATATTTTAGAAATGGTATATATACTATAGCGTGATACTTTTGATTATATATTGACCTTTCTGACAAACGGTCATGATTTAATAGCGAAGTGCAGTTGTGTACGTTTTGACGTACATTATTTTAAGGATTTTGCGGATTGGCAGCCTGCTGCTCTAGGTCTATTCTAAAGTCATACAGGAACAGGACGTTCCAAAACATAAAACTACAACAATAAGTTTAAGCATCAGGACGTGAGGTACGACAGGAGTTATACCTAGTAACGAAATACGAAAAAAGCCCAACAGGATGTTGGGCTTTTTTTATTAGAATGATCTTTCAACAAATCATATTGTTATCATTTTTTTATAATGATTTTCATACCCAGCAACTTTAAAAAGTTCTGCAAAAGCATCACGAAAATCTTGATAATTAAACTCTTTAAAGTCAAAAATATTTTGTCCTAAAGAGTGTGATTCTCGATTTATATATCTATAAAATGCTTGGAATCTATTAGCTTTTAAAGACTCTTGTAAGAAAAAATTATTCAAATCTCTTTTTTCAACAAAATTAAAAAAATATTCAATTATATTTCTCATACAATTAGCAATCAGGGCTGCCGGTTGCTGGCTATCCTTTATAACAAACCAATAAGCTTGATAATCATTTTGGATTTCTTCATATCTCATAGGAATAAAATTACTTCCTGTTTCATTCTTTACTAATCTGAACAAACTCTGATTTTCCTTCCTAACCTCATGATTAGTCTCAGTAACTTCATAGAAGAAATATAAACTATGAGTTAAAATAAAAACTTGTTCATATTTATAGTTCCATGTAGTTTCCTTGCAAGAAGTTTTAGGATTCACTCTAGTACTTTTCGTACCAAAAAATTCATTTTTAATTAATCTTCCAACATTGAAGATATATATATGAGATAAACTAGAAATTGGATCATCAATAACAATGATTTTCTTTGTGTTTGTTTCTGTTACTTCTTTCTTCCCTCTACATAATTCAAGAAAATAAAGAAAACTAATAATCATTTTTTCGCCTTCACTTAAAGAGTGAAAAATTTTATCCTCTTTGTTTCCCCTTATTATTTTATAGAAATTATCAGAATATTTTTTAATCTCAAAATCATTAATTCCTAAATCAATTAAACCATCTTTTATATTTTCAATTGCTTTATCAATATTTACTGTCCTTTTTTGCTGTTCATAAATAATTGTTTTTTGTATATCAATTTTTATTAAATTTTGTGTTATGTTCTTTTCTATTTGATCTATTCTTGTTTGTAATATTATTTTTTTAGTCTTAAATGAACTAATAATTAGATCATACTCCCAACGCATTATTTCCCAAAAATATTTTCTTATATTTGCTCTTACCACTTCTTTTTGGTCAATATTTTTAT
Organism: Acinetobacter sp. V89_7; assembly: GCF_029967895.1. Classification (NCBI taxonomy): domain Bacteria; kingdom Pseudomonadati; phylum Pseudomonadota; class Gammaproteobacteria; order Moraxellales; family Moraxellaceae; genus Acinetobacter; species Acinetobacter sp. V89_7. Next base: position 98,842 of record NZ_JASCAJ010000017.1, on the reverse strand, counting down.
TGTGTTCATTAACAAGTGAATTAATCCCTAGAATAACTTTATTTAATTCTTCAAGAGCTTCCACGGAACTTTTCAAATAAAATGAAGCACTTGGGTTCTTGATTTTATCTTCAATAATTTTATGATTATTTTCAATAATTTTTATAAATTCATGATATCTAATCTCGAAATCTTTACTATACACTTCAAACTTTGGATGTGATTCAAAAGTAGATTTACTAGGGATAGATTGAATTTCTTTTGAATAATTTTTAAATAAATAATTCAAAGCTACTATATCCGCTTCATAAGAAGCATCAAAATAACTTTTTATATTTTCTATTAATATATTTGAGATCGTCTTTTCTTGACAAAATGGACAATTCAAATTTTCATTTAAGTTGTTTTGAGGTATATATTTTAATCCTAACTTCACCCAGTCAGAGTTACCAAGCATCTTGATGAGTTGTGAAACGGTACTATTTTCATTACCTACGATATGTTTACTTAACAAAGATTCAATCTCTACATTTTGAGATGAAAAATTAATTTTAGGTAAGCTTAGATACTTTTGTGGGTTATCACCTGAAATAGATTGAAAGTCACTTTTTAAATCATCAATACTTTTTTTAGGTTTTATAGTTGGTTTACTTAAATCTAAAAGATAATTAAATAAACTATCTTTTGAAGCTTTGTAGCCGTCTAAACAAAATTCAAGAACCCTGTCGCCACCACTATAATCATTTTTTATTTTCCAAACTGTTTCCTTTGCAGCATTTTGTTCTCGAACTATTATTCTTTTCTCATCCTCAAGTTCACTTTTTTGTTTTTCTACTTCATCTTTAAGTTTTTCAATTTCTTTCAAAGCATTAGAAATCTTAGTTTCAGCCTCTTTATTCTCTTTTGAAAGAGTAAAAATCCCCTTTAAATTTTCAACTTCAAAAAAGTTTTCTTGAATAAACTTTTGATTATATACAAGAACTTCATGATCATCTTCCAAACCATCTATGGAACAATCTTTATATTTCGGATCTACCATTTGATGAAAAAAATTTGAAAAAGTACTTTTGCCTGCACCATTTAAACCATAAATAAGATTTATCTTTTTATCAGTTTCTAAAGTAGCATTACTTTTATAGCTTGCAACATTTTTAAGATTTATTAATCGAATCATTGTTTATCCATATACAATAAAAAACCCCATCATCAAGATAGGGCTCTTTTGAATAATTTTCAATCAACTATAGACTAAATATCAAGCTACCTGTCCCTCTAAAAAGTCCTGCGCAAAACGCTGTAATACCCCACCCGCTTCATATACAGATACTTCTTCTTCTGTATCTAAACGGCACGTTACAGGCACTTCCAGAATCTCTTCCTTACCATCCGCTGTAGCACGTTCAATCACCAAAGTTAACGTCGAACGCGGTGCAATATTCCCAATCACGCTATATAGCTCTGTACCATCGAGTTTTAAGGTTTTACGGTTTACACCTGCTTTAAACTCAAGCGGTAACACGCCCATACCTACAAGGTTAGTGCGGTGAATACGCTCAAAGCCTTCGGCTACAATCGCTTCTACACCTGCAAGGCGTACACCTTTTGCAGCCCAGTCACGGCTTGAACCTTGGCCATAATCTGCACCAGCAACAATGATTAACGGTTGCTTACGGTTCATGTAGGTTTCAATGGCTTCCCACATCCGCATCACTTCGCCTTCTGGCTCAACACGCGCTTTTGAACCTTGCTTAATGGTACCGTCGGAACGAACCACCATTTCATTAAACAATTTCGGGTTAGCAAAAGTAGCACGTTGTGCAGTCAAGTGGTCGCCACGGTGGGTTGCGTATGAGTTAAAGTCTTCTTCTGGTACGCCCATTTTATGCAAGTATTCACCTGCTGCCGAATCCATCATAATCGCATTTGAAGGCGATAAATGGTCGGTGGTGATGTTATCACCCAAGATTGCCAGCGGACGCATATTGGTCAAAGTGCGTGGTGCAGCCAGAGCGCCTTCCCAATATGGCGGACGGCGAATATAGGTACTTTGTGGGCGCCAGTTGTACAGCGGGCTTTCGGCCTGTTCAACCTCACCCAGATCAAACATGGGAATATACACTTTACGGAACTGTTCAGGCTTCACCGCTTCTTTAACCAGTGCATCTATTTCGGCATCGGATGGCCAGATGTCTTTAAGGTAAATGGCGTTGCCGTTTTGGTCGGTGCCGAGTGCATCTTTTTCGATGTCAAAACGAATGGTGCCGGCAATCGCATACGCCACCACGAGCGGTGGAGATGCCAAAAAGGCCTGTTTTGCATATGGATGAATACGCCCGTCGAAGTTACGGTTGCCCGAAAGTACAGCCGTTGCATACAAATCACGGTCGATAATTTCTTGCTGAATAACTGGATCTAACGCACCCGACATCCCGTTACACGTGGTACAGGCATAGGCCACAATACCAAAACCGAGTTGTTCTAAGTCTTTGAGTACGCCCGCTTCTTCTAGGTAAAGCGCTGCCGCTTTTGACCCCGGTGCAAAAGAAGATTTTACCCAAGGCTTACGAACCAAACCTAACTCGTTGGCCTTTCGTGCGAGTAGCCCTGCGGCCACGGTATTACGTGGGTTTGAGGTATTGGTACAAGAGGTAATCGCCGCAATGATGACGGCGCCATCTGGCATCAAGCCTTCTGCTTCTTGTGCTTTGGCTGCATCTAAGTTGCCTGCAATGCCTTTTGCTGCCAAGTCGGCGGTTGAAACACGGGCATGCGGATTAGATGGGCCTGCAATGTTGCGTGTAACAGTAGATAAATCAAAACGAAGTACGCGCGGGTACTCGGCTTGAGTCATTTCAGATGCCCAAAGACCGATTTCTTTAGCATATTGCTCAACCAATGCCACTTGAGCATCTTCACGGCCTGTCAGGCGCAAATAGTCAATGGTGTTCTGGTCGATATAAAACATGGCTGCGGTGGCGCCATATTCTGGTGTCATGTTTGAAATGGTGGCACGGTCACCCACCGACATGCTGTCGGCTCCCTCGCCAAAAAACTCCAGATATGCCCCGACCACGCGTTCTTTTCGTAAAAACTCAGTGAGTGCCAGTACGATATCGGTCGCGGTAATGCCGGCCTGACGCTGCCCGACCAGCTCGACGCCAATGATATCTGGCAAACGCATCCAAGAAGCACGACCCAGCATCACGTTCTCTGCTTCCAAGCCACCGACACCTATCGAAATAACACCCAATGCATCGGTATGTGGAGTATGTGAATCGGTGCCGACACAAGTATCTGGATAAGCAACACCATCACGTGCCTGAACCACCGGCGACATTTTTTCCAGATTGATCTGGTGCATGATGCCGTTTCCGGCAGGAATGACATCGACATTTTTAAATGCCGTTTTGGTCCATTCGATAAAATGAAAACGGTCTTCGTTACGACGGTCTTCAATCGCGCGGTTTTTCTCAAAGGCATCGGGATCAAATCCGCCATATTCGACCGCAAGCGAATGGTCGACAATCAGTTGTGTCGGCACTACTGGGTTCACTTTAGACGGATCACCGCCTTTATCTGCAATAGCATCCCGCAGGCCCGCAAGGTCAACCAGTGCGGTTTGGCCTAAAATATCATGACAGACCACACGCGCCGGATACCAAGGAAAATCTAGATCCTGACGACGTTCGATCAACTGCTTTAAATAATCGGTTAGATGCGCAGGATCTGCTTTACGAACCAACTGCTCGGCCAGCACTTTTGAGGTATAAGGCAATGTCTGGTAAGCGCCTGGCTGAATATCTTCAACGGCCTGACGCACGTCGTAATAGTCCAGCGGGGTATCGCCAAGTGCAGCATTGGGCAACGGTTTACGATATGGATTTGACATTAGTCACGCTCCGCCAACGGTTTAAATTCGAGATTTTCTGGGCCAGTATAGTTTGCACTTGGACGAATAATCTTGCCGTCTTGACGCTGCTCGATCACGTGCGCCGACCATCCTGCGGTACGTGCAATCACAAATAATGGTGTAAACATGGCTGTTGGTACACCCATCAGGTGATAACTTACCGCACTAAACCAGTCGAGATTTGGAAACATGTTTTTTACTTCTTTCATCACGGCTTCCAAACGCTCCGCGATCAAATACATCTTGGTGTTTTGCTGGGACTGCGCCAAATCGTAGGCCACTTTTTTAATCACTTCATTACGCGGATCAGATACGGTATAAACCGGATGACCAAATCCGATCACCACTTCTTTCTTCTCTACACGGCTTCGAATGTCTGCCTCAGCTTCGTCTGCATTGTCATAACGTTGCTGAATCACAAAGGCCACTTCATTGGCACCGCCGTGTTTAGGGCCACGTAGCGCGCCAATTCCACCGGTAATGGCCGAGTACATATCTGAACCCGTACCGGCGACTACGCGTGAGGTAAAGGTAGATGCATTAAACTCGTGCTCTGCATACAAAATGAGTGAGGTGTGCATGGCCTGAATCCATTCTTCAGATGGTTTTTCGCCATGCAACAAGTGCAGGAAATGCGCAGCGATTGAGTCGTCGTCGGTTTCGACCTCAATACGGCGCCCATTGTTGCTAAAGTGATACCAGTACAGCAGCATCGAACCCAGGCTGGCCATAAGTTTATCGGCAATGTCTTTTGCGCCGGCTTCGTTATGGTCTTCATGTTCTGGGGTTAAACAGCCTAATACCGACACGCCCGTACGCATCACATCCATGGGGTGAGCAGACGGCGGAAGCTGTTCAAGTGCGGTTTTGAGTGCTGCCGGTAAGCCACGAAGTGCCTTTAATTTGGCTTTATACGCTTTAAGCTCAGCTTGATTTGGTAATTTGCCATGTACCAGCAAGTGTGCCACTTCTTCAAACTGGCTGCCTACGGCGAGATCTAAAATGTCATAGCCACGATAATGCAAGTCGTTACCGCTACGACCGACGGTACAGAGCGCGGTGTTGCCTGCCACTTGTCCACTTAAGGCAACTGATTTTTTTGGTTTAAAGCCTGTTGTTGTTTCATTTGAGCTCATAAGATTGTCCTTTCCTATCGATCTGAATTTATTTATTAGGCACGATGGAGTCGTACCATTTTCACTTCTTATTTCGAAATTAACCACTTCGCCTTGCGCCTCATCAGAGCTTTAATCGCTTTAAAAGCAGTGCAAGGCCGTCCAATGTAGCTGCATCCATGCCGCCCTCACGATAGCCAAGACCATCGTTTCCACTTCTTTTCAAAGAGGGCTTATTTATTTCTTTTTCGCAAATGCGTTGTCTAAATAGTCTTCAAATGCATAGTAGTTAATGCGTTCATACAGCTCTTTACGCGTTTGCATGATGTCGACCACATTCTTTTGTGTGCCTTCTTTACGCAAGGTTTCATAAACCGTTTCGGCTGCCTTGTTCATGGCACGAAATGCCGAGAGTGGATATAACGCAAGGCTGACATCGGCAGAGGCCAGTTCATCGGTGGTAAATAGTGGCGTAGAACCAAACTCGGTAATATTGGCCAAAATGGGTGCGCCAGTCGCCTGTGCAAATTGCTTATACATTGCAAGCTCGGTAATGGCTTCTGGAAATAGCATGTCTGCACCGGCTTCGATATATGCGCCTGCACGATCAATCGCAGCTTGTAAACCATCGACAGCCAGTGCATCGGTACGTGCCATAATCACAAAATTTTCATCGGTACGTGCATCAACCGCCGCTTTAATCCGGTCAACCATTTCTTCTTGGCTCACAATAGCTTTATTTGGACGATGACCACAACGCTTGGCACCGACCTGATCTTCAATGTGCATGGCGGCAGCACCAAATTTAATTAGCGATTTGGTGGTACGGGCAATATTAAATGCTGAAGCGCCAAAGCCTGTGTCGGCATCGACCAGCAGAGGCAAATCGCATACATCCGTAATACGGCGCACATCGATCAGTACATCATCTAAATTACTAATACCTAAATCGGGTAAACCAAGCGAACCCGCCGCAACCCCACCACCCGACAAATAAATGGCTTTATAGCCTGCACGTTTGGCCAATAAGGCATGGTTGGCATTGATTGCACCCACCACCTGTAATGGACGTTCACTGGCGACTGCATCTCTAAATTTCTGTCCTGCTGATACTGTAGACATGTGCTGGTCTCTCTCCCTGTCAATTAAATAAAATGTTGTTCGATATTGCGATACGATGCTGCGATATGCCTGCGCATCAGAAGTTCTGCCAGTTCAGCATCTCCTTCGGCAATCGCGTTTAAAATATGTAAATGTTCAGACAGTGCTCTGTGCGGACGATTCGGGGTTTTGGAATACTGCACCCGATACATTCGAATTAAATGATAGAGTTCATCGCAGAGCATTTTTTCCAAGGTTTTGTTGCCACAATTTTTAATAATGCAGTAATGAAAATCGTCTTGGCCTTCTTGTAAATAGTAACCCTTACCTTCTTTGAAATCGGGATCTTGCGCGTGCAGATGCAATACGTCACGCAAATTTAAGATTTGCTGTTTGTCGATGCTTTGCGCGGCTAGTCGGCAAGCCAGACCTTCTAGGTTTTCACGAATCTGATATAGCTCTCGCAATTGCTGATGTGACAGCGATACCACCCGCGCGCCCACATGTGCGGTGCGCTCGACCAGTTTTTGTCCTTCTAGCCGATGAATGGCTTCTCGCAACGGCCCGCGGCTGATGCCATAAACACGTGCCAATTCTGGCTCCGAAATTTTACTGCCCGCTGCGATTTCACCACTGACAATCGCCGATTGAATTTTTTTAAAAATCTGATCGGTCAGGGTTTCTTGTGTACTTGCGCGCGCGGCTGGCTCAAGAAGTTCGGTCATGATGATGTCAACAATTACGACGATGCTGTTGTTAAAATACGCACAGATAACGCAAATTGCAATCACATTGTCGACAATATAAAAAACTCACACGTTTACTTTTTTAGCATTAAAACTATTAATTCATTGAAAATAATTAATTTATTCAAATAAACTGAATATCGAATTATCTTTTAGACTTAAGTCGAAGTTCGCAAAGTGTAAACAGTTTGGCTGATTTGATTACTTTTCTAAGCCTATACATGTAGAGGTGTATATGCCATGAGCTTACTTAGTGGCATCTTAAAAAACAGCACCACCTAAAAGAATTCTTATAGGTGGTGCTGTACTTTTTTAACTTGTTTTGAAATAAATGCTGTCGTGTTTTTCGATAATTAATCTCAATTGAGCGTGGCTTTGGGGCGTGCTTAAACACTTATAGAGTCATTACTTCGCCAAATGTGCCTTGATTTTGTCTTTCACTGCTTTGGTCGAAATACCATAGCGGTCATGCAAGGTGGGTAGCGCGCCTGCATCTAAAAAGGCATCTGGCAGCCCAATCATATCAAACCGCGGATGCTGACCATGTTTAAGCAGCAAAGCAGCTACTGCTTCTCCAAGCCCACCCACCAGCGAATGATTTTCTGCGGTTAGTACCGGACGTCCACCTTGAGCCACTTCCTGCAAAATGGTGTCTTCATCGAGTGGCTTGATGGTTGGTACGTGCAGCACTGCCACGTCTATCCCTTCTTGCGCCAAAGCTTCGGCGGCTTCAAGTGCACGCATGGTCAGTAAGCCTGTAGAGATGATTAACAAATCTTTGCCGGGCTTAATCACTTGCGCCTTGCCGAGCTTAAACTCATAGTTGTATTTATCGAGTACTAAAGGTACTTGACCACGCAATAACCGCATATAAACCGGCCCTTTATGCGCTGCAATCTGAGGAATGGCCTGCTCGATTTCCAGCGCATCGCATGGATCGATCACCATCAAGTTCGGCATTGCGCGAAAAATCGCGATATCGTCGGTAGCCTGATGGCTAGGTCCGTAACCTGTGGTCAGGCCAGGTAGAGCCGCGACAATCTTGACGTTTAAATTATCTTCTGCAATCGCCATACAGATAAAGTCGTAAGCACGGCGCGATGCAAACACCGCATAGGTGGTTGCAAAAGGCACAAAGCCTTCACGTGCCATACCTGCGGCTGCACTCATCAAGAGTTGTTCAGCCATACCCATCTGAAAAAATTTATCCGGATTTTCTTTGGCAAAAATGTGCAGATCGGTGTATTTCGACAAATCGGCCGATAATCCGACAATATCGTCGCGCTCTTTTGCGAGTGCATTAAGGGCATGACCAAATGGCGCTGGCTTGGTAGGTTGTCCTTCCGCAGCAATTGAAGCAATCATGGCTGAGGTAGTAAGTTTTTTCTTTGGCGGATGTGTTAACTGGCTCATCAGAAATGCTCCTTATTGACCATAATGCGTCAAAATATTTAATGCTTGATCCCACTCGTGTTCATCGACACGAATAAAGTGAGTTTTTTCACGGCTTTCCAGAAACGATACGCCTTTGCCCATTTTGGTGTCACAAATAATTACTCGTGGGCGCTGTCCGGTATGCTGTTTGGCTTGATCAAACGCATTGAGCAAGGCAGGTACATCATTGCCATCAACACGCTGGGTAAACCAGCCAAAGGCTTCCCATCGATCTACAATCGGCTCGAATGCCAGAATTTCACTTGAGTGGCCGTCAGCTTGCTGATTATTGACATCAATAATTGCAATTAGGTTGTCGAGTTTCCAGTGTGAAGCCGACATCACCGCTTCCCAAGTTGAGCCTTCGTTTAATTCACCATCGGAAAGCAGGTTATACACAAAAGCATCGGATTTTTTTTGCTTGAGTGCCAAGCAAGCCCCCACTGCAATGCCCAAACCGTGTCCGAGCGAGCCACCGGTAATTTCCATACCGGGCGTGTAAGAGGCCATGCCTGACATTGGTAAACGGCTGTCATCAGCTCCATAGCTTTCCAGCTCGTCGAGAGGCACAATTTTGGCCTCGATCAGCGCGGCATAAAGTGCAATTGCATAGTGACCGATCGAAAGATAAAAACGGTCACGACCTTCCCATTCCGGATTTTCAGGTTGATACTTCATGGCATGAAAATATGCCACAGCAAGTAAATCGGCTGCACCCAGTGCCTGCCCTACGTATCCTTGCCCTTGTACCTGCCCCATACGCAATGCGTGCTGGCGAATGTTATAGGCGCGTTGATGAAGTTCGGCAATTTGCCCAGCGCGATCGATATTTAACATTGTCATTTTCTTTCCTTTTTAACGATTGACCAGTTTTGCTGGAACACGAGACACCAAGGTCGCACCGAACAACAGAACCGCGGTTATAATGAACATGCCGATGGCATTGGATCCCGTATTAGTCGTTACCCAACCGATCAAATACGGTGAGCAAAATCCGGCAAGATTGGCAAAACTGTTGACTGCTGCAATGCCAGCTGCGGCAGATACGCCACCTAAAAAGTTGGTAGGCAACATCCAGAACAATGATGATGCAGTCAGTACACCTGAAGCCGCGATACAGAGGAAAATCAATGAAACGGTCAGGTTAGAGACAAACAGAGTGGCCAGTGTCAGTGCTGCTGCACCTGCACACATCGGTATGATCAAATGCCAACGGCGTTCTCTAAAATGGTCACCACTGCGGCCCGCCATGAGCATTACAAAAATGGCACACATATACGGTAAGCTGGTGAGTAATCCGATATGCCAGTTATCGCTGATTCCGGAGTTACGAATGAGTGTGGGTAGCCAGAAGGTAATGGCGTACTGTCCCATCACCACACAGAAATAAATACCCGCCAGTAACCATAATCGACGGTCACGAACAAAATCTTTAATGCTGCCATGGCCTTGTTTGTGCTGGTTATCTTCGGCAATTTCTTTTTTAACCAGACTTTTTTCGTCGTCTGTTAACCAGTTGGCATCATTGACCGAGTCTTTAAGTATTGCTAAAACCAGAAGCCCAACCACAACCGTGGGAATGGCTTCGAGTACAAACATCCACTGCCAGCCGTGCCAACCGCGCACATTGTTCATCTGGTCCATAATCAAGCCCGAGATCGGACCGCCAATCATGCCCGAGATCGGAATGGCAATAAACCAAAGCACGGTCATGCGGGCACGTCGGTACGATGGAAACCAGTACGTGAGATAAAGGAGTAATCCCGGTGCCAGTCCGGCTTCTGCTACGCCCAGTAGAAAGCGCAAGGTATAAAACTGCCATTCTGTTTGTACAAAGGCGAAACAACCCGACAAAATACCCCATGTAATCATGATGCGGGCAATCCAGCGGCGTGCACCGACTTTATGTAAAACAATATTGCTGGGCACTTCACATAAAAAATAACCGAGAAAAAAGATTCCTGCACCTAAACCGTATACTGCTTCACTAAATTGCAAATCGTTCATCATTTGCAGCTTGGCAAAACCGACATTAACGCGATCAAGGTAAGCACAGAAATAACACAACATTAAAAATGGCATCAGCCGAAACGCAATTTTTCGATACGCAGATTTACGCACTGCATCCGATTCTTGAAAATAAACCGTATCCATTACTTGAGTCCCTGTATATGTGGCCACGCTATCCTCGTGTGGCCGTTACTCTATTTTAATTTTTGGTTTAAACCATTAGTGAATGAGCATCCCGCCATTGACATCTAATGTCACACCCGTGAGATAGGCCGACAAATCGCTGGCTAAAAATAGCGCAGCATTGGCCACATCTTGCGCTTTACCTAAACGGCCTAGTGGAATTCCGGCCAAAATATCATGGCGACGATCATCATTCATGAGTCCACCCGTGATATCGGTTTGGATGAGTCCGGGCGTAAGTGAGTTAACGCGAATATTATCTGCACCAAACTCGCGCGCCATCGCTTTGGCCAACCCCAGCACGCCTGCTTTGGCTGCACTGTAATGTGGTCCGCCAAAAATACCGCCGCCACGCTGTGCCGATACCGATGACAGGCATACAATACTCCCGCCTCCACTGGCTTTCATGGATGGGATAACCGCTTGAGACATGATTAATGTGCCGCGTAAACTCACATCGAGCACGCGATCGTAATCATTACGTTGAATATCGAGTGTTTTGATGGGCTGAGTAATTCCGGCATTATTCACCAAAATATCGATTTTTCCAAAATGCTGAATTGCCGCATCGACTGCCGCTTTGGCCTGCTCTTCATTGGCCACGTTTGCCGCAAGCCCAAGATGACCTTCGCCCAGTGCCTGCGCAGCGTGCTGGCTTTGTTCAAGATCTAAATCGACCACCACCACTTTGGCGCCTTGCTGTGCAAAAATTTCTGCTGTTGCACGCCCAATACCTCGTGCAGATGCTGCACCAGTAATTAACGCCACTTTTCCTTGTAGTAACATGCTCAATCCTCTTCGTTTAACTTTATTTGTGTGCTTTTGCGCTAGATTCGCTCTTTTCAGTGCAGGCAGCAATACGATAGAATTCAGCAAAGCATGAAAAAAATTCACGCCTAAAGATAATCAAAGCAAAATAAAACGCAAAAACCGGACAGAACTATGGATAGCCGTGAAAACAATTTTAATCAGATTCCGTCCATCAAAACCCTTCAGGCTTTTGAGCAAACAGCACGGCTAGGTAATGTGGCCAAAGCAGCAGACAATCTAAATTTAACGCCTTCAGCAGTGAGTCATCAGATTGCCAAACTAGAAGACATGATTGGACAAAGCCTGTTTATTCGCGGCGCACGCGGTGTCACGCTGACCCCGTCTGGAGAACGCTACTTTCACGAAGTGACCACCATTTTGCACAATCTGATGCTTGCCACAGAAAAAGCGGCAGATAAAAGCCCTAAAGACAGTCTGTACATTCACTCATCGCCAAGCTTTGGTTTGCTGTGGTTGTTGCCACGGCTTGAGGCGTTTAAAGAAAAATTTCCGATGCTACAGGTAAATCTGTCGTGCTCGTACGAAAACCTACACTTTACCCGAGATAAAATTGATATCGATATTCGACATGGTTTACCGAACTGGACGGGGGTCGAAATCAGAACCATTCGGAATGAACAGCTTGAGGTACTGGCCTCACCCAAACTTTTGACGAGAAGCCCGGTATACGAACCCAAAGATTTGCTTAAAAAGGAGCTGATTTTGTCACGCTCGACATTGGTGACTTGGCCGCAGTGGTTTGCCCATCAAGGTCTGAGTATTCCTGAATTTCCTTATACCTTTAGTTTTGACCGCTCTTATATGTCGCTTGAAGCGGCGACACACGGCTTGGGATTCGTGCTGGAAAGTAACTTACTTACTCAAAATTATCTGGATTCGGGCAAATTAGTGCGTGTTTTTCCCGATTCATTCTCCATTCCAGTTTCGGCACATCATCTGGTTTATCCGCGCACGCACCAATTTATTCCCAAAATCGAGATGTTTTTAAACTGGATTCAGGACGAGTTATTTTCGCAGAATTACACTCAACCCGATACGGCGTAAATTTAAGGTCTCAATCGGTATAGTTTGAAATTTCAATCAGATTTAGATCTGGATCGCGTATGTAAACCGAGCGAATACTGTCTAAAGCTCCGGTACGATTCACAGGCCCTTCGTAAATTGTAATTTGCGTTGCAACGATCTCCTAAATACTCTTAAAACCAGATACGTGAAAAGTCATGAAATATATTTTTGATCATAAGCGTACCACGGCGCAGTTGTGAATAGGTCAAATGAAGAATCTGTGGCTTGTTGCGTTTTTTAATCCTGCTATGATGCGGTATAACTGGCTGCGAAAACGGCAGTATCAGTCCAGTATTTGCATGGATCATGAGCGAAACGCTGCGTATGGAAATCAAACAAATTAAATATTTTTTAACCGTGGTTGAGGCAGGCAGTATTGGTAAAGCCGCTCAAAAGTTAGATGTCGGTGCTTCTGCCATTAGTCAGCAAATTACCAAGCTAGAACAAGAGCTCAGCATTCGTTTATTACAACGTAATGCATTTGGTGTGACTCCAACCCCCGCGGGTCTTGCTTTTTTAAAACACTCTCAATTAATTTTGCGTCAGATTAATTTTGCGATTGATGCAGCGCATTCAGCACGTCTGTCTGGTCATGTGAGTTTGGGTTTTCCGCCAACCATCAGTGCATTGATTGGCATCCCTTTAATGAAATTAATGTCTGAACGCTACCCTGATATTCGCCTAGAAATTGTCGAAACGCTGTCAGGCAATCTGATTCAGTCAATTAATTCGCGCCAGCTTGATATTGCCATTATTTTTACTCATGAAATTGATAAGCAATGGGCCATTCAGCCCTTGGTTAAAGAGCAAATGTATCTGATGGCACGAAAAGAAGTGCTGATCAAACATGGTTTATCGGATTGCTTGCAAACGGGCATTATTCAGTCACAGCAAATTGGGGATATTCCACTGGTCCTCCCCCGACAGCGCCACAGTTTACGTAAACTGCTCGAACACAAAATTGGTCAACTCAATGTGGTGTATGAGATTGATGGCCTACACCTGCTCATGGATAGCCTGATTCATCTGGATCTGGCCAGTGTCCGGCCAGGAAGTGCTTGTTTACAGAAATACAAGCACCAGATCCAGCTCTTAAAAGTGATTGATCCTGAAATCGAGCGAATTAATTATCTGGTCAGTCTGGCAGAAGAAGAGCTTTCGCCAGCAGCACTGGCAGCCAAATCAGCCATTAAAGCCTGTGTAAAAGAATTAATTCGCGCACAAATCTGGCCGTGTTCCGAACTCATTTTATAGAGGGTCATTAATTTTTCTAAATACCCAATTACTTTTAGACTCTCACTCCTTTTCTGTTTTTCCTCGTACATTCCTGCCACATGATAAATGAATTGTTCTTTATCAAACTTTGATAAGTCGTTTGAACTGGAAACACGGTATCGCCCTCTCTTACCAAAATATCTGCATGACGTTGTGTCACGATCAATACGACACCTTAAGACGGACCATGCGGTCATAAAAAAAGAGACACGTGATGGTTTCCATTTTTCAGACCAAGGAGGTCTTAATGGAACAGGTTGCTAAACGTAGTGCTACGTTTAAAAAAATTCTAAATGTCACCAGTGGCAATTTCTTAGAACAATATGATTTTTTTCTTTTTGGATTTTATGCAACCTATATTGCAGCCAAGTTTTTTCATTCAGAAAATGAATACGTCTCACTTATGATGACCTTTACCGTATTCGCGGCAGGTTTTTTAATGCGACCGTTGGGGGCGATTTTTCTAGGCGCCTATGTCGACCGCGTGGGGCGTCGTAAAGGTCTGATTATCACTTTAAGTTTAATGGCACTGGGTACTATTTTAATTACCTTTGTTCCAAGTTACGATGCGATCGGCATCATTGCACCCATCTTGGTGGTGATCGGACGATTATTGCAAGGCTTTTCTGCCGGTGTTGAATCCGGTGGTGTATCGATTTATCTGGCCGAAATTGCCACAGACAAAAACCGTGGTTTTATTACCAGTTGGCAATCGGGTAGCCAGCAAATTGCAGTAGTATTTGCAGCGTTACTGGGTTATTGGCTGAATTCGGTATTGAGCCATGCTCAGGTCAGTGACTGGGGCTGGCGTATTCCATTTTTAATTGGATGTTTGATCATTCCGCTTATTTTTGTGTTCCGTCGTACGCTGGAAGAAACAGAAGACTTTAAAGCACAAAAAACCCATCCGACGACCAAAGAAATTTTTAGCACATTGGCAAGCAATTGGCGCATTGTACTGGCCGGTATGATGATGAGTGCCATGACCACGACCACGTTCTATTTCATTACGGTTTACACCACTGTCTATGCAAAACGTACTCTAGAAATGTCGATCACAGATAGCCTTTTAGCGACTGTATTTGTAGGGTTATCCAATTTCTTCTGGTTACCTATGGGTGGCTTGCTTTCCGACAAAATTGGACGTCGTCCTGTGCTGGTCGGCATTACGACACTTGCAATTTTTACCAGTTATCCGGTTTTAAGCTGGTTGGTCAGTGACATTAGTTTTACCAACCTGATCATTGCACTTGCGTACTTCTCTTTCTTCTTTGGTCTGTATAACGGCACCATGGTTGCCACGCTGGCAGAAGTAATGCCAAAACGCGTACGTACCGTTGGCTTTTCTTTGGCATTTAGTCTTGCCGCTGCGATTTTTGGTGGCATGACGCCGATGGCATGCACCTTCTTGGTTGAGCACACTGGCAACCCAAGCACTCCGGCTTTTTGGCTCATGTTTGCTGCCGTATGTAGCCTGATCTCAAGCCTGTATTTATGCCGTGGTGCTAAAAAGAACAATCCTGACGCAGTTGTTGAACCGGCAAAACTGAGTGTCTAACACATCAGCATCATTTGAAAATTTTAATGAACAGCACGGCGTGCATATTGCAACCGTGCTGTGTTCTTGTGTCCTTCAAGTGAGTTACTATGAAAAAATCTCCGATTGTATTGAGTATGTGCTTAGCTGGTGCAGGTTTAGGCTCTACATTCACCCATGCAGACACGCTCGAAGTGATCAGCTCTGGCGGTTTTTATTCATCTATGGAAAAACTCATTCCATTATTTGAAAAACAAACTGGTCACACAGTTCATCTGTCTTCTGGTTCATCTATGGGTGCATCGCCCACTGCAATTCCAAACCGTCTCGATCGTGGTGAGCGTTTTGATGTGGTGATGCTGGCTGCTCCCGAACTCAGTAAGCTTGCAGAAAAAGGGTATGTCGATCCAGATTCACAACGTGCTCTGGTCAATTCAAGCATTGGCATGGCTGTTCCCAAAGGTGCACCAAAGCCAGACATTAGCTCTGCGGCAAAATTTGAACAAGTTTTACTCAATGCCAAGCACATTGGCTATTCAGCGAGTGCGAGTGGTACACACCTTGAAAAAGATGTTTTTCCAAGCTTTCCACCGGTCGAATACAAATTAATTTCGAGTAAAGCAGAAAAAGTCGTCGGCGACCGCGTTGCAAAACGTATTGCTGAAGGACAGTTTGATATTGGCTTCCAGCAAATTAGTGAAATCAAACCGTTTACTGGCCAATATGGTCAAGTTGATTTGGTCGGCCCGATTCCTGCGCCTTACCAAAAAGTCACGGTATTTGCTGCTGGCATTGGTAAACACTCTGAACATGCAAAAGCAGCAAAAGAACTGATTCAATTTGTAAAATCGCCTCAAGCGACACAAACGATTGAAGAACAGGGTCTTGAGCAGGTTAAACAATAAAAGCTCTAAAAGGCAGCATTTTGAGAGGATGTTGCCTTTATTCTTTCGGCGGTTTACGCAGCCTGATAGAACAAAATACAAAGCGATAAACCCGTGTAGAATAATGAACAAAGGACAATGTAGTATTTGCCGTGGAACTCAAACAATTAAAGTATTTTATTGCCGTGATCGAGTCTGGAAGTTTGGGTAAAGCTGCAAAAAATCTCGATATTGGCACTTCTGCATTAAGTCAGCAAATCTCAAAATTAGAAAGCGAGCTTTCTATTCGTCTTTTACAACGTACTACTTTGGGTACAGTCCCCACCCCTGCGGGTTTAGCATTTTTTCAACAAGTACAACTGGCGCTTAGGCACCTAGAGCATGCCGTAGATTCTGCGCATTCTTCACGCTTAAGTGGTCATGTGACCGTCGGTTTTTCACCAAGTGTGGCGGCTGTGATTGGCACACATTTTTTAAAACTCATGAGAAACCGTTACCCCGACATTAAAGTCCGTTTAATAGAAGGATTATCGGGTGATTTAAAAGCTTTAGTTAATGCAAGGCAGCTCGATGTGGCTATCATCTTTCGTGACGATGTCGATCCACAATGGGCTATTCAGCCTTTGGTCAAAGAGCAAATGTTTTTAATCTCGCCTAAAGAAGTGCTGAGTCAGTATCACCTTGAAAGTTGTATCGACATGCAAACCATTACGCATACACAGCTTAAAAAACTTCCCCTGATTTTACCGAGCCAACGACATGGCCTGCGCTTGTTGCTCGAACAAAAAATTCATCAACTTAAAGTGGCCTATGAGATTGATGGACTGCATTTGCTGATGGAAAGTATCAGCCAACTCGAAATGGCGACTATTCAGCCTGCGGGTGCCGCATTAAACTCACGCCAAGATTTATGTTTGCTACGCGTCGTTGAACCTGCCATTGAGCGTATTAACTATTTAATTAGTTTGTCTGAAGAAGAACTCTCGCCTGCCACTTTAGCCACTAAAGTGGTGATTCGTGCATGTGTAATCAACCTGATTCAAGAAAATCGCTGGCCCGGTGCGAAGCTTATAAACACTTAAGCCATTTGTATTTATTTTTACTAAACACCCATTCAAGCTGAGCCTCTCACTGCATATTGCCTTTTAAAGCTACATTAGCCTGAGCTAAAAAAGGAAGAAATCTATGCATGATGTGATTGTCATTGGGGGTGGAAATGCCGCACTGTGTGCCGCGCTCACAGCAAAAGAGAGTGGTACTTCTGTGCTAGTTTTAGAGGCAGCGCCTAAAGAATGGCGTGGTGGTAATTCACAGCACACTCGTAACCTCCGTTGCATGCATGATGCTCCTCAAGATGTACTGGTCGATGCCTATCCCGAAGAAGAATATTGGCAAGACCTACTTAAAGTCACTGCTGGCAAAACCAATGAACACTTGGCCCGTCTGGTCATTCGTAGCACGGCAACATGTCGCGACTGGATGCGTAAACATGGTGTCAATTTTCAGCCGCCGCTATCAGGTGCTTTACATGTTGCGCGTACCAATGCCTTTTTTATGGGTGGTGGTAAAGCCCTCATCAACGCCTACTACCGAAGTGCGCAAGCACTTGGTATTGAGATTTTATACAACACCAAAATTAAAGACCTCAAGTTAAATCAAGGACATTTTGAAGCTGCAATTGCAGAAGATGGCCGTGTGTTTCAAGCAAAAAGCTGTGTATTGGCCGCCGGGGGATTTGAGTCAAATTTAGAATGGTTAAGGGCAGCATGGGGACGAAATGAAAACGGCGAATGGCCTGCCGATAATTTCATTATCCGCGGAACCCGCTTTAATCAAGGTAACTTACTCAAATTTATGATCGATCGAGGCGCCGATATGATTGGTGATCCATCGCAATCGCACTGTGTGGCTGTAGATGCACGCGCACCGTTATATGACGGCGGCATCTGCACCCGTATTGACTGCGTTTCACTGGGAATTGTGGTTAATAACAAGGCCAAACGTTTTTACGATGAAGGCGAAGACTTCTGGCCAAAACGTTATGCGATTTGGGGTCGCCTTGTGGCCAAACAGCCACAGCAAATCGCCTATTCCATTATTGATTCAAAAGCCATTGGTCGCTTTATGCCACCTGTATTTGCGGGGGTAAAAGCAAATAGCATTCAAGAGCTGGCCGAAAAAATCGGGTTAGATGCAAAAACCTTATGCCATACCGTAGACGAATTTAATCAAGCCTGCGTACAAGGCACCTTTAACCATACGGTCTTAGACGATTGTACCACTCAAAATATCGTTCCCAACAAGACCCATTGGGCCGTTCCGCTCGATCGCCCGCCCTTCTATGCCTATGCGCTTAAACCCGGCATTACCTTTACTTATTTAGGCTTAAAAGTCGAAGACGATGCTGCTGTGCGTTTTAACAATAAAGCCAGCCGCAACTTATTTGTGGCAGGTGAAATGATGGCAGGTAACGTACTTGGTCAGGGTTATACCGCAGGCGTTGGCATGTCGATCGGCACGACCTTTGGACGCATTGCCGGAAAAAATGCAGCCCGCTATGCACTTTCACAAGGAGTTGAACATGAATGCTAGTACTCAAGCCCTAATTCCAGTTGTTCAGCTCTCTGAGCATGAGCAGGAAGTTCAAAGAGCGCTACAGATTTGTAATGCTTGTCGTTACTGTGAGTCGTTTTGTGCCGTGTTTGCCGCCATGACCAAGCGCCTTGAGTTTAATCAAGCCGATATTCATTATCTCGCAAACCTGTGCCATAACTGTGGTGCGTGTTTACACGCTTGCCAGTATGCCCCGCCACACGAGTTTGGGGTAAACATTCCTAAAGCGATGGCGCAAGTACGTTTAGAAACTTACCAAGAGTTTGCGACCCCGCAACCTTTAGGGCGACTTTATAAATCTGTGGGAATTCCTTTTATTTCGGTATTAACACTTATTTTCTTTTTATACATGCTCGCTATGGTGCGGTACAAAGGTATTGACCTGTTTGCAGGCTATCAAGGTAATTTCTATGCGATTTTACCGCATAACTTTTTGGCTCTATTGTTTGGAGCGACCTTTACAGTTGCCATTGTTTTACTCGGTATTGGAATTGGTAAATTTTGGCAACAAACATCTAAAGTCATTCACGGCAAAGTTGAGAAACCCGATCTGGTTCAAGCCTCTCAAAATGTGTTAATGCTTAAATATTTAGATGGTGGACATGGCAAAGGCTGTAATGAGCAAGATGACCGTTACACACACATTCGTCGTGTGTTCCATCACCTGACGTTTTATGGCTTTATGCTTTGCTTTGCAGCCACAGGTGTAGCGACTTTATATCACTATTTCCTTAACCTCCATGCACCTTATCCTTACCTAAGCTTGCCTGTTATTTTGGGTACGCTAGGTGGAATCGGCTTAGTGGTTGGGCCATCTGGCCTGCTCTATTTAAATCTTAAACGCCATCCACTGCATGGTGACCGCGAGCAAAAACCTGTAGATCGAGGCTTTATTTTCCTTTTAATTTTAGTCAGTGCTTCAGGCTTAGCGCTCATGGCATTTCGTAATTCTCCATACATGGCGCTTTTACTAATTTTCCACTTAGCAACAGTCATGACCTTCTTTATTACCATGCCTTTTGGAAAGTTCGCACATGGTTTTTACCGCAGCGCATCTTTACTCAAATTTGCCATTGAAACACGCCAGCATACCACCCAACAGGACACATCAGCTTAAGCTCAAAAGAATCAGGTGGAATATTATCTGAAATTTGATTCATGACCTGTTGTAGCACTTGATGAGTGCTGAGGCACTTCAAGCATTTCATCCAGTGCGTTTAAACATACCACAAACATCTGTTCGAGTAGCTCAATGTCGGCACGACTGGAAAAGCCGTGTAAACGGCGAAGTAAACTTCCTTCTGCACCTGACTTGGTGAAACGCAATTTTACTGCTGATCATCCTGACCAACTGTGGGTGGCTGACTTCACGTATATTCGAACCAATTCAGGCTGGGTGTATACCGCCTTTATTATTGATGTGTTCTCACGAGCCATTGTTGGATGGAAAGTATCTACACGAATGAATACAGATATGGTGCTCGATGCATTGGAGCAAGCATTGAATGATCGAGGCATGCCAAAGAGCGTGATCCATCATTCCGATAGAGGTGTGCAATATCTTTCCATCCGCTATACCAATCGTTTAGAAGCAGCAAATTTACGAGCATCAGTCGGTACGACTGGTGATTCATACGATAATGCTTTGGCTGAAACGGTGAATGGCTTATACAAAACAGAGGTGATTGAATATCTAAAAGCAGATTGGCAAGGTTTGGTAGATGTACAACTTGCGACATTAAACTGGGTGGATTGGTTCAATAAAAAGCGTGTACATAGTGCTCTAGCTTATGTATCGCCATTTGAGTTTGAAGCAATGTACTATGATAAGATGAGCCCGTTAGGTCAGGTGACCTAACTTTAATAAAAATCTCTCCGAAAAAACCGGTACGGTTCAGTTCTTCGTAGCAGATGAAATTGAAAGAAGTTTTGCAGAACGAATGGCATTATAATTGATTAATCAAAAAACCTGACATTAGCTTCTGAAGAGATCAAAAAGCAAAGCGTCCAAACTTTCACGTCACATCTTGTCGTGGGTTTTTATGCTAGTATTTTACGCTTCTTAAAAGTCATCTATTGTGTGTTTTTCAAACAGCCAAAGTAGCTAGTTATGACTTTACCACCCTCACAACAAATTGATTCGAATCTTGGTACTATTCTCAAAGCGTCAACAGTAGTAATTGGGCTAGGCACCTTTTTAGGCTGTTGTATCTTTGTGGCGTACTGCCTACATTTAAACTATTTCCCAGCAGGAGTAGCTGCTGGTGACAGCCTGATTTTTATTATCATTGCAGTCTGTTTTGGATTCTTTTATAGCATCATTACTGCTTGCCTTTTATCTGTAGGCGTATGTATTTCCTATTTAATCCTCAACCCGTTACTCACACTGTCAAGATTCCTTCGTCGAAAGTTCTCTCTCCAACAAACAACCTCTAGCTCATTAGAACCTTTTAAGTTTGTTAAACCCAATGCCATACATTGGATGCTTTGTTTATTTGGCATCATCTTTATCGGAGCATTCATATATCAGGATAAAACAATCAGCATCAACTTAATCTTATCTGTAATTTTGCTCTCTGTACTATGGACATGTTTTCAAGATAATGCAGTAAAACGTTATGCGTTACTAAATGAGCCACAGACAAGAGAAAACAACCTGAAGTTGACAAATCTCAATCGAGTTAAATATTTGTTTGCCGGTTGTATTTTTATCTTTCCAGTCTTATTTAGCGGTATAGGTGTCAATACGATGGAAGGAAGTATGAGATTTTCAAATCTTCAAAAAAGAGATACCTACGTCTTAGTTCAACCACCATATAGCCGTTTCCTCCCTGAAGAATACAAAGTGACAGAGCCGAAATATACAGAACCCAACTACACAACTTTCAAGGACATTAATGTCATGCTTACAGGGGTAGGACAAAAAACTATTATCCAGTTATCTCCTAAAAAAGGAAAGCTACCCCAAACTTTTGAAATTCCAAACGATAAGATTATTATTGTCCCTGCTCCAAAGTGAGCATAAAGAATACGAGGACGAAGGTATGATCATACCTTCGCCTGATTCGCACTAAGTCACTTCAGGCTTACAAATTCTAAAAGTAAACTTACAAATAGAAAAAAATCCCAAACCCTTGGGGAAGTAAATGGGATTACGACATTAATATTCCATTGGAGAAATGTATCATTAATCATGCTATTTATCACAAACTTAAAACAAAAATAAATATTCAATCACAAAAAAATACAGTTCTGTCTATACTGTATACTTCGCTATGATAATCCCCCCTAAAAATAATAGGATGTAAAAGGGCTTTGTTGCACAAACCTTTTAAAGGCTGATTTCACCAAGTCCTACCAAATTCAAGGCACAACTTGGGTGTTAGGTCTGCCTAAGTCCGTAAATTTATTTAATACTGCCACACGTGCATGAATCTCATTCACTTGACTTTGAAAGTTCCTAGCACTGAGTTTATCGCCCAATAATTTGATACAATGCATCTTGGTTTCAACCAAACTGCGCCGATGATAGCCAGACCACTTTTTCCAAAGCGTTCTTCCTAGACGTTTGATTGTTTTCAATAGTTCATTTCTTTCTAAAGATCCCAATTTCTTATCTTTCCATGGTCTTGCATTTTTTCTTGGAGGAATTACGGCATGTGCATGACGATCTGAAATCACTTGTCTGCACAATTTCGTGTCATAAGCTCCATCGGTATAAACAGAGTCTATTTCCACATCAGATGGGATTTGATTTAGCATATCACCCAAGACTTGTGAATCACTGACATTATTTGTTGTGAGCTGCACAGCTCGTATTTGCAAGGTTTTAGCATCTATACCAATATGAAGTTTGCGCCATTGGTGACGATATTCAGGCTGATGTTTCTTACGCTTCCATTCGCCTTCACCTAAAAATTTTAACCCCGTAGAGTCGACGAGTAGGTGTAACCCATCACGACTTTTCTGATAGCTTATCGCAATATCAATATGCTTTTGTCGTCTACAGAGGGTGGAGTAATCTGGTGCTGTCCAATTCAAATTACAGAGTTTAATGAGACTTTGAACAAAGCCAGTGACCATAGGTAAAGAAAGACGGAATAGAGATTTGATCATTAAACAGCATTGAATCGCTGTATCTGAATAAGTTTGATTTCGTCCGTGCTTGCCTTGTGGCTGTGCATACCATTGGGTCTTGGGATCAAACCAGATTGAAATATTTCCTCGCTTGATTAAAGCTTGGTTATACGAGGACCAATTGGTTGTACGGTAGATTTTAGGTGCACGCTTCTTCATCTGGAAATTATATTGCTGAAGAAGCCTTCAAGAATAGCTTTGTGCAACAAAGCCGATTTCAATTGTCCTAAGTGATCCGAATCAACACCAAATAATACCTCTCAATCCAAAATTTAATGTGGGGTAAGTTGAGGGGTAGAATTACAGCAAAAAAATAAGCCCTTGTAAAAACAAGGGCTTATTTAAATATTTGGCGGAAGCGGTGAGATTCGAACTCACGGAGGACTCACACCCTCGTCGGTTTTCAAGACCGGTGCATTAAACCGCTCTGCCACGCTTCCAATGGCGGCTATCATATAAATAAAAACACCACTTGGCAAATTATTTTTAATAAAAATCAGTTAAATGTTCAAAATAAGCACAATATGGGCATTTTTTCTCATGTTGAGTATTTGGTAGAATCATTTACGAGCAAAATCGGGCACTTTACGCACACAAAACACAAAACACAGCTTTTTTAAGACCTTCATTAATTTTTTGCTCGGACGAAATTATAAATGCGCACCCATGTGAAAAAAGTACTGCATCTAGAGCGCAGAGTGTAGTAGCTTTACACAGCAGTCTGACATGTATTTGGAGCAATCTCTTGAACCGCAAATTACTCACCTCAGAGGGTTATCAACGCTTACAAAATGAGCTTAACGATTTGGTGCGTAAAGAACGTCCTGAAATTACCAAAATTGTTTCGTGGGCAGCCAGTCTAGGAGATCGGTCAGAGAACGCCGATTATATTTACAACAAGAAAAAATTACGCGAGATTGACCGCAGAATCCGATATTTAACCAAACTTTTTGAAGTGGCACATAAAGTAGAGTACAGCCCTGAGCAAGATGGCAAAGCGTATTTTGGTGCTTGGGTAGTGCTTGAAAATGACGAAGGTGAAACCATTGAATTTCGGATTGTGGGGGATGAAGAAATTTATGGCCGTAAAGATTATATCTCGTTGCAGTCTCCCATGGCCAAAGCATGCTTGGGTAAATCCATCAATGATGAGGTGACTGTACAAACCCCATTGGGTCGGAAGATATGGTACATCAATTCGATTCGCTATCAATCAGGCTAATCGATACGGTACAAATGATTGATCATTAGAGCAGATACCCTACAGCTAATGCGTATCTGAATATTGCAAATGTAAGCCGAAAAACATGAATTTTGCACATAAAATAAACAGGATATTTTTGCTTTCGTGTCTTTGTTTACAGGCCTTACAAGCGCTGAAATAACCACCAAATTAAGTAAAATTATAATATTTATAACAGTTACCAACTTACAATTTGGTTACATACTGTTGCAGAGCTTCCTCTTTTACACCACAACTTCAGTGTATAAATTTTCTTCCCTTAGTAAATCATAGGCTTACATATCGCAAAGACTATTTTTTGACCTAAAAATTTGACAAGAGGTTTTTAGGCAATTATTATTCGCCCTACTTTTTATTTGGTTGTTTTTTAAACTTTGTAGTTTTTCTACATAGTTATTGTTAATCCCATGTCATCACGAATGACGTCATGAATGCCCATCCTCTTTGGATTTACCAACTTGAAAAAAGTTTTGTGTATTCGTTTTGCCAAAATTTTTTAGGGCGTAAATTATCTGTAGCGGAGACAACATGCACAGTAGTTCAACTTCTGGGTCGAGGCTTGGCCTAGACACTTTATTTTCTTCTCTCCCCTTGAAAGCGCTTGCATTAAGTACAATAGTGTTTCCGTTTCACAGTATTAGTGCCAGCAAAGCCCACCAGTATAATACGGTGGTTAATAGTAATACCCTCACTGTGGTTGCGGTCGAATCGCCTACTACAGTGTTTAAAGACGGTGAGTTTATTCATGGCTTTGGTTACGATCTGGCAAGAAATTATGCACAGAGCCTTAACGTTAAGCTCAAGTTTAAAACCGTCAAAGATGATGCGACTGCGTTAAAATGGATCAACGAAGGCCGGGCCAATCTGGCCATGACCACCGCAGATTTACACAGCATTGAAACCAAGCAACTGATTTCTTTTTCGGCCAGCTGTGGTGCAGACAGTACACTGACTCAAAATGGACTCAATGCATCGCTCAACTGGGTGTTTAAATATGCCGATGATCCACTGACACAGACTGCGAGCAGTTATGTGTGTCAAAGTAAGCAAAATGGCACCATGCAGCAATTGGCGTCATTTTATAACCGCAATGTGGTGCAGCCTGAATCGTGGGAAATTATTCAGCGCGATTTAAGTAACCGACTTCCGGTATATAAGGCAAGCTTTAAACGTAGCGCCGAGCAATACAATCTGGATTGGCATTTATTGGCAGCCATAGGCTATCAAGAGTCTTATTTAAAGCCCAACTCAGTCTCTCCCACTGGTGTTCGCGGTTTGATGATGCTGACCAATAATACAGCGCAGGCGATGGGCGTCAGTAATCGCAACGACCCCACCCAAAGCATTCAGGGCGGCGCAAAGTATTATGATCAAATGCTCAAGCAGTATGAAATGATTCCGTATCCAGATCGTAACTGGTACGCTCTGGTAGCGTACAACATGGGGCCAGGTGCAGTCGCTCAAATTCAAAAGCGCATTCAGGCACAGGGCAAAAACCCAAACCAGTGGCTTAACCTGTACAACTACCTAAATCGTAATCAGGCCAGCAATGGCCGCTACAGACAAGCCTTGCAATATGTTACGCGGATTCGTGCCTATTTGGAGCACATCAAGACTTCACCACGCTGGGTCGATGTTTAAGCCGAATTGATCATACAGATATAAAAAAAGCTTACTGCATCTGCGTAAGCTTTCTTTATACAAGGCTGGCGTAAATTAAGCAGTATGCTCAAGTACGCGTTTGAACAGATCTTTTTGCTCTTGGCTAGGCTTTGCAGTTTGTAAAGCCATCAACTGAGACATATCGCCCTGCACTTTGATTTTGCCTGTCATGAAGGCTTGCATTGCAGCCGCCATATCAAACTCTAAAAACACCTTACGAAGCGTCTCAGCATCCATGTTTAAAGTGGTTTTGGCATTCGGAGAAAGACCTTTATGAATTTTTCCGTTTTCCAAGGATACTTCGGTGGTGTTGTCTGCATTTGCAACAACAAGATTAATGGCTAAATTTGCAAGTGCTGGTGGTAAATTTAGATCACCTGCGTCTGCACTTAGTTTTTCAACAGTTGTAAACCAATCATCAGTTAAAAATGCAGGCATGATTATTCCTCAAGTCAATTTATTCAATTATGTGTGCTGTTTTTCCAGACAGCATCATGGTTGAAGCGTTACAGCTTTTGCCTTGTTATAGCATGATCTCTAAAAAGTCCGTTAACCTTTTTTGTATGAGTCCCTTAATTTTTAGAAGAATCACAATTTTTAATCAAAAAAAAGCGCTAACTTTTTAAGAGGTTAGCGCTTGACTTGTTAGTCAGCAGCAAAGCTGAGATTGACCACATCCAGTCGTTTTTTTAATTCTTCAGGTTCTTTAAAGTCGAGTTCGCGCTGTGAGTCCAAGGCTTCAAAATCAAACAGCTCACGATCTGCCAACTGCGATGGCGAGACATTTTGTAATGCGCCAAAAATACTGTGCAAGCGTTTTGGATACTGTTTGTCCCACTCACGTAGCATCTCGTTGAGCATGGCACGTTGCAGATTTTCTTGCGAACCACACAAGTTACACGGAATAATCGGAAACTTACGCATTTCAGCATATTTGATGATGTCTTTTTCTTCCACGTAGGCCAGCGGACGAATCAAAATATTCTTCTTGTCCGATGAAAGCAGCTTCGGTGGCATCGCCTTTAGACTTCCACCATGGAATAAGTTCAAGAAAAAGGTCGCGATAATATCATCGCGATGATGGCCTAAAGCCACTTTGGTCGCCCCAATTTCTTGCGCAAAGCCATACAGCGAACCACGGCGCAAACGTGAACACACCGCGCAGTAGGTTTTACCTTCCGGCGTAAGGCGTTTGGTAATGGTGTAGGTGTCTTTTTCAAGAATGTAATACGGAATATTGTTCTCTTCCATATAGCGTGGCAACACGTCTTCTGGAAAGCCCGGCTGTTTCTGATCGAGATTGACCGCGACAATATCAAAGTTGATGGGTGCAATGCGCTTAAATTGCAGCAAGATATCCAGCAAGGTATAGCTGTCCTTACCGCCAGAAACGCAGACCATCACTTTATCGCCGTCTTCGATCATTTTGAAATCACGAATCGCGTGACCCACTTGTCGACGGAGCTTTTTCAGTAAGCGATAATAGGCGGAGCTTGTAGGAAGCTCTGGCTTAAAATTAAATCCTGCTTCGGACTCAACTGGCGAGTACATAGACACACGTGACCCATAAAAAAAATACTGGGCAATTTTATATGATTCGCGCGTGAATCGCATCTATAGATTTTGAATTCTTTAAATTGTCATGATTTTGTATCATGCTTTTTTATTGTCCTGAAAAAAGTAGTTCTTTGAGCATTTTTTGCACAGAACGCTTATATTTTGGACTTTTCCACAGTTTTCCACAAAACCTGTGGATAAAATTGTGGATTTCTGGAGGCTTGACAAAGTGACTAGACGAAAAAATAAGGGTTTTGTTTAAATTGATCATTTTTTAACCAATTATTTTATTTTTTTAAAATCAAATGCTTATTAAAGTCAACCCAGCCATTTCAAAAAAAAATTTAATTTTTTTTTGATTAACATCCAAACAATAAAGCTTGATTTTTTCTGTCAAACAGTTGTGAAAAATTTTAGCTGTATATCTCATGTTTACGTTTTTTTTTTGCTACACTGGCTTACAAGATGTCACTACTTTTAGCGAATCACCTAAAGCGAATAACATAAAATGAAAAAACGCATGGATTCTTGTTTACCATTTGTTTGCTCTTTCTTACTGAGTTATGGCTGCATAAATACCGCCATCGCGGGACAGATGTTTATCTATAAAGATAAATCCGGCGCAACCTTGCTTACCAACCGTAAAAGTTCAGACCCTGCCTTAACCAAAGTCAAAGTTACTTATTACCCAGACAGTAATATTCACACCTACCGCAACTGGGGTGCCTCAGAAGCATCGGTTTTACCGAGCTACAGTAAAAACGTCAATGCTTTCGATCATATTATCCGTCAGGCTGCGCAGCGCCACGGTGTGTCAGAAGGCCTAATCAAAGCGGTCATGCATACCGAATCGGGTTTTAATATTCGTGCCCGTTCGCCCGTAGGTGCGCAAGGACTGATGCAACTCATGCCAGCTACAGCAAAACGTTTTAATGTGTCAAATGTATTTGATCCCGAGCAGAATATTTTTGGTGGTGCACAGTATTTAAGCTGGCTCATGAAACGCTTTAATGGCAATATGCAGCTGGTTTTGGCAGCCTACAATGCAGGAGAAGGGAATGTCGATAAGTATGGCGGCATTCCACCGTTTCGTGAAACCCAAGATTATGTAAAGCGTGTGACCAGCCGTTACCAAAATCTGTATGTTTCCTCACAAAGCTCAAGCACGGATAATCCGTTATCATCACAAATTATTGCCCAATCGGCAAACTATACACATTCCGATGCAAACACTGCCCCGAAATATACGCAGCAACGCCAGATTATTGCTCTTGAAAATGGCAGTTTTACCGATGCACCAAACACTTATGTGACCCGTAATGCAACGGCTTCAGCCCGAATTCAGATTTCAAATTAAGCACGTCGCCCACCCCTTACAGGATTTAACTTAAAAAAAGCTTAAATCATGTAATTGGTCTTGAATTTTCTTAGGATTCCCCTCATATTGAGAGCAATGATTTATGATGAATGAATCATAATAGGTTTTACTTATAAGAGGATTTTCTCAATGATGCGGATTGGTTTGTTTTTGCTAACCAACCTCGCGGTACTGGTTGTGGCTGGCATTATCTTGTCACTCTTCGGTGTCGGTAGTTACCATGGCGCGGGTGGCTTAAATCTAGGCAACCTTTTGGTCATCTGTTTTGTGTTTGGTATGGTGGGCTCTTTAGTCTCCCTTTTTATGTCGAAATGGATGGCTAAAAAAACCACTGGTACAGAACTGATCGATCCGAATGCGCCTCGTAATCAGGCTGAAGCATGGTTATTGCAAACTGTTGCAGATCTCTCTCAACGTGCGGGCATTAAGATGCCTGAAGTTGGTATTTTTCCGTCGTATCAATCGAATGCATTTGCAACCGGCTGGAACAAAAATGACGCATTGGTTGCCGTTTCTTCAGGATTGCTCGAACGCATGAACAAAGACGAGCTACGTGCGGTACTGGCGCACGAGATCGGTCACGTTGCAAACGGCGATATGGTGACACTGGCCTTGATTCAAGGGGTGGTCAACGCCTTTGTCATGTTCTTCGCGCGTGTGGTCGGTGATTTTATCGATCGTAATGTATTTGGTCGTCAAGATGGTGAAGCACCGGGCATCGGTTTCTTCGTTATTACCATCGTACTCGATATTGTATTCGGTATTTTGGCCTCAGCGATTGTAATGTGGTTCTCCCGTCAGCGCGAGTATCGTGCCGACGAAGCAGGTGCACGACTTGCTGGCAAACAAGCCATGATTTCGGCATTGCTTCGCCTACAGGCGGAATCTGAATTGCCAGATCAGATGCCAAAAGAAATGAAAGCGTTTGCAATTGCGGAAGGTAAGGAACAAGGATTTAGTCTTGCAGCATTGTTCCAAACTCACCCAAGTATCGAACAGCGTGTCGCAGCACTTCATCAGTTAAACTGTCCGTAAGTGTAGCCATTAAAAAAGCCTCCAGTTGGAGGCTTTTTTCACTTTATATTCCTTGGTACCACTGCCATACATAACTTAAACCGAACCACATTGCGACCAGTAGCAGCACCAGAAATACCAACCCGATCAAATCTGGAATATGCAACCAAATCCAGCTCACCACAGGATTACGCCAGAATGCAGAATGCTGCTGTTTGCGTTCTAACTGCTCATGTAAATAAGGATGCACCACATGGTCGTCACTATTAATCGCATACTCATCACGAATGTGCTGATGCACGACTTCTAGCGCTTTGCGGCTTGGTCGGATAAATATATCAAACACCGTGCCGGCCACTGGAATAAACCCGAGTATGGCATCCATGGCCGCCAGTTTGAGTACTGGCGTAAGTTTGTGTTGTGGCACCCCAATCTGCCGGGCTTTATGAATGGCATACAGCGTGAGTGCAAAGCCAGCGACATCGCCTGCAACCGGAATGGTACTCAACGCAGCATCGGCGCCCACCCCCTGCTTGGTAAAGGGAATACGCACTACACTGTCCATGATATTGGCAAACTTTGCCAAATCTCGCTCTAAGCGAATGACCTCTTGTTGGGATATTTTTTTTGGATTGGACATGGTGATTTCACTTCTTAAAACGAAATTAAGTATTTAAATTTGAGGCAACAATTGCGCCGCAATACATAAATAAATCACGACCCCTGTTGCATCACAAATCGAAGTGACCAAAGGCGCAGAGGCACTGGCCGGATCAAGATTCAAACGATTTAAAACAAACGGTAAACTCATACCAATTACACTGCCAATCAGCACAATCCCAATCATACTTAAGATCAATACCAAAGCCACCATGGCATCGCCACGAATATAGCCCAGCACTGCAACGGCCATCGCCATCGTAACACCAAGTGCCAGAGCCACCAGACATTCACGCCCCAAAAGCAGCAGCCAGTCTTTTAAGACCACATCACCTGTCGCCAATGCACGCACCATGAGCGTAGCCGACTGAGAACCTGCATTTCCGCCACTTCCCACCAGTAAAGGCAAAAAAAACACCAGTACAATATTCGATTCAATAATTGATTCGAAATGTGCAATTCCCAATCCTGATAGCAAACTGCCAAAAACCAGAATGACCAGCCAAAAAACACGTTTTTTATAAAGCTGAAACAGCGGCGTTTGTTTCAAATTAAGTGTAGGCGCAAATGCCTCCACCCCTGCACTTTTCAAGAAATCTTCATTGGCCTCTTCACTGGCGACATCCATGGCATCATCATAGGTCACTATTCCAACCAGCCGATGCTGCCGATCGATGATTGGTAACGCCAGTAAATCGTATCTGGCAATTTTCTTGGCCACATCGTCCTGATCATCATCGACATAAGCATAGACAATATCTGTAGCCATTAAAGCACCGACATTGGCATCTACAGGTGCCAGTATCAACTGATGTAATGAAATCTCACCTAATAACTGTTGCTGCTCATCAATGATGTACGACTCATAAATCGTTTCGGCGTCTGGGGCTTCTTGACGTAAAAAATCAATCGCTTCAGCTATACTCATTTTGGCGCGCAAGGTGGCATATTCCGAGGTCATAATCGCCCCTGCCGTACCTTCTTGATACTCTGCCAGCCGGCGCAGATCTTCACGCTTGGCTTGTGCCAGTGCAGGCAACAAGGCCACCTGCTCAGAGGGTGCCAAAGCCTTAAACACATCGGTGCGTTTGTCCGCTGGCATTTCTGTAACAATGGTCGCCAGATCGGCACGAGATAAAAGTTGTGCCAAACGCGCCTGATAAGCAGCATGCATCGCAGCATAAACTTTGGCGCGCTTGGGCAACTGCATTAAAATCAAACTGGATGACTCAACTGGTAGTTGCTCAAGTGCCTCGGCCACATCAATCGATTGCAGCTCATGCAGTAGCATTTGAGCCGCACCAATATCCATATGTGCCAAGGCATCGGCCAAGGCTAAGATATTTGGAGCCGTTTTCATTGTTTCTCTCCAAGTACTATGTTTATTTTTATAGCAGGTGGTTTCAACCCCACCCAGATTGTTCTGTTAAAGCAAATATAAAATTTAAAATGCTAACCGCTTAAGATGCCCTAGATTTTGTGCGTCCCATTGAACGAACCAATACATACATAAACGGAATAAAGATCAGCACCAAAATGGTCCCAAACACCACACCTCCAAACACACTATACCCGATCGCCTGACGGCTTAGCGCACCCGCGCCAGAAGAAAACATCAAAGGAATCACACCTGCACCAAATGCCAGCGAGGTCATCAAAATCGGTCTTAAGCGTAGTCCAGCAGATTTCAGTGCGGCATCAAGAATACGATGTCCTTGATTTTGCAAGTTAGAGGCGTACTCCACCATCAAGATCGCATTTTTACAAGACAACCCAATGGTCGTGAGTAATGCGATTTGAAAGTAAATATCATTGGCAAAATTAAACCAAGAACTAAATAAAATGGTGCCGCCTATCCCAAGCGGAATAGCAGCCAT
Organism: Acinetobacter sp. V89_7; assembly: GCF_029967895.1. Taxonomy (NCBI): domain Bacteria; kingdom Pseudomonadati; phylum Pseudomonadota; class Gammaproteobacteria; order Moraxellales; family Moraxellaceae; genus Acinetobacter; species Acinetobacter sp. V89_7. Next base: position 66,631 of record NZ_JASCAJ010000017.1, on the reverse strand, counting down.
GACGATACTCGGAATCGACCAGCTTTCATAAAGTGCAGCAAGACACAAAAAGATAAACACAACAGAAATGACATATAACCACACCGCTTGGTTACTCGACTCGCGCTCTTGATAGGCAATGCCACTCCACGCCAATCCCACTTCTGGCATTTTATCGACCAGTTGAGTCAAACTCTGCATGGCTTGTCCCGTACTTGCACCGTTACCTGCATCGGCTTCCATTTCAAGTGATGGATACCCCATAAAGCGTTCCAGCAATGGAGGAGCACCGGTCCACTCAACCTGACTAAATTGTGAAAACGGTGTCATTTGTCCTTGCGCATTTTTAACATACCAGTAGCTTAAATCTTCGGGTTTCGAACGATATTGCATGTCACCTTGTAAATACACACGCTTGATTCGACCGCGATCAATAAAATCATTGATGTAACTGCCGCTCCACGCTGTGGAAATGGTCTGATTAATCTGTGCCACATCTAGCCCGAGTGCCATAGCCACTTTATGGTCAATCTTGATATTCAGTACGGCTTGATCGTCATTACTGCGTTTATCAATGTTGCGTAAATCCTGTGTGGCATCTTCTTGGTCTTGAAGTTGCTTAAAGGCATCCAACAGATGCTCACGGCCAAGTCCTTTTAAATCTTGCAGCCAAAATGAAATCTTGTCTGAATTACCCAATCCGCGAATCACAGATGGCATGAGTACAAAGATACGTGCTTGATTATCCTGACTAAAATACTGCATTGCACGCTCACGAATTTTCTGCGCGCTGTTTTCACTACCCTTTCGCTCATCCCAGTGTTTTAAAGACACATAGGCCTGCCCCAAGTTTTGTCCTGTTCCCGAATTGTTTCGTCCTTGAATTACCATAATACCGTTCAGATTGGCTTTTTCATGTTGCATAAAATAGTCTGAAATCTGCTTGCCAATCGCTTCGGTTTTACTCAGCGGTGTCCCCTGAGGCAAAGTAAACTGAACGCTCAATGCTCCCTGATCTTCTTGCGGTAAAAAGCTGGTTGGCAAATTCCGATATACCCATACAAAGGTCGCGATCAGCGCCACAAAGATTACCAGCGTGATGGCTTTGGTTTGAATACTACGCTTGGTTAAACGCAAATACTGATCTCTAAGTTGATCCAGCTTATGATTGAACCAATGTGCCCATTTAAACTCACGTTTGTGGGGCTTTAATAAGACTGCACACAGTGCTGGAGTTAAAATCAGTGCCACCATCAATGACAGCGCCATCGCTGCGACCAGCGTAATCGAAAACTGCCGGTAAATAATGCCCGTTGCACCACTAAAAAACGACATTGGAATAAAGACGGCGGTCAGTACCAAGGTAATGCCTACCAGTGCACCACTGATTTCCTGCATAGACAGGATACTGGCTTCACGTGCATCGACCTGTTGCTCATGCATTAAGCGTTCCACGTTTTCGACCACCACAATCGCATCGTCGACCAACAAACCAATCGCCAAGACCATGGCAAATAGCGTTAAGGTATTAATGCTCATGCCCAGCACTGCCAGTACGGCAAAGGTCCCCAAGATCACAACGGGCACGGTAATGGTTGGAATGAGCGTGGCACGCCAGTTTTGTAAAAACAGAAACATCACCAGTACCACCAGCACAATCGCCTCAAGTAACGTGCTCACCACTTGTTTGATGGATTCTTTTACAAATGGTGTGTCATCTCGTGGATACACAATAAAGTAACCATCGGGCAGATTTTTTTCGAGGCGTGCAATTTCCTGATACACCGCATCGGCGGTCTTCACCAGATTAGCACCCACTGCAAGTGATACCGACAAGCCCGCTGCCGGATAGCCATTGAGGCGGTTAAACACCTGATAGTTTTGCGCACCAATCTCGACACGTGCAATGTCTTTTAAATAGACAAAACTGCCATTATTGTTGGCTTTAACAATGATATTTTCAAACTGTTCTGGCGTTTTTAACAGCGAGCCAGATGTGACCTTGGCATTTAGGTATTGGTCGTCGGGTGCAGGTAAATCACCAATCGCACCTGCCGCCACCTGAGTATTCTGATTTTCCAGTGCAGAACGTACTTCACCAACGGTCAATTGATAATGCTGTAATTTAATCGGATCGAGCCAGATGCGCATGGCGTACTGAGAGCCAAACACATTAATTTCGCCCACGCCTTCAATGCGGCTTAAGTTCAGCTCGAAATTGTTGGTCAGATAATCTGCAATATCAATATTGCTTGATTTACCTGAGCGATCACCTAATCCCATCACCAAAAAAGAATCACTTAAGGACTTTCGAACAATCACGCCTTGACGCTGCACATCGTCTGGAAGTCGGTTTAGAGCTCCATTGATGGCATTTTGAACTTGGACTTGGGCCTGATCTGGATTGGTTCCTTGCTGAAAGTACAAACTAATTTGGCTGTTACCATTGGCATCACTGCTCGAACTAAAATATAGCAGATGATCAATACCCTTGATTTGCTGCTCGAGCACTTGAGTCACACTGTCTTCAACAGCCTGTGCATCTGCACCACTATAACTGGTCGAAACGACAATTCGAGGCGGCGCGATATCCGGATAACGCTCGACAGGTAGATTGAGAAGGGAAAATACGCCCACCGCCATCACAATAATTGCCAAAACTACAGCAAAAATAGGTCTATCAATAAAAAATCTGGATAGCATGATGGCGTGCGCTCAACATTGAGTGAATGACCGCAAAGATCATTCAGATTTTTAGGTACTAGCTGATACGCTGATCATCAATGAGCAACTCATGAAATACAAGCAGAATTTACAGAATCGTGTAGTAATTTATAACTTTGGATAAATCATGAAGATTTGGTAACTATAAGGCTAGTTTGGATATTTGAAAATTTGGTCGTCTTAATTGTTTCTTAAGCCAATTCCCTTAACTTTAGAGCAAATTTAATTGCTTAAAACGTTATGACTCCCTATTCCCCATTTAAAGGTAAACAAGGCTTAAAACGTATTTTCAATGCAACAGGCTACTCGGTGGCAGGCTTTAAATCTGCATTTCGACTAGAAGCGGCATTTCGACAAATTATCTTGCTGAATATTGTGCTGGGAATCATCAATTTCAGTTTGCACTTAAGTGCGCTCGAACATGCAATTTTACTGATTGTGGGACTACTGGCCATCATTGTCGAACTCTTTAATTCGGCTATTGAAGCAGTAGTTGACCGGATTTCTTTAGAGCGCCATGAACTATCCAAAAATGCCAAGGACATGGGTAGTGCTGCACAGTGTGTTGCGCTCATCATGATTGCCGCGACATGGGCAATTATTTTATTTTGGACATAAAAAAACCATGCTTATCCAGGAATAAACATGGTGAAAACCAGAAACTACAGCCTTTGTTTCTGAGTTAAGAATAAGCATTGAAACTTAAAATTAAATTAATCCACGGCTAAAAATTGATTTTTTAAGCACATTCATCATCAAATTGTGGTTTTTTAGTTGATTCTTTATCTTAAAGCCAAAACATCACCATAAAAAAAGACCGTGAGCAGGCTCACGGTCTTTTTAGATATTCAATCCCGATTGTATTTAAAATCGGGATGCGGTCGATATTACATCATGCCAATTAACGAGGTAACCTTCTCTAAATACAAATTACATGAAATAATATCCAATTGATTTAAAAAGGTTTTCATTCAAACCTTCCATAACAACCTGATACATGCAATTACCAATTTTTGTGAGTAAGATTGTGAGTAAGAACTTTCAAAAATAGCGTTACTCACACCTTATGTTAAACGACCTTAAAATCAAAAGATTAAAACAACGTGAAGAATTATACCGCGTGGCTGATCATTCAGGACTCTGTATAGAAGTCCGCCCATCTGGCAGCAAATTCTGGCGCTATCGCTATCGTTTCCTTACTAAAGCAAAAATGCTCACAATCGGTAAATACCCTGAAATTACTCTAGCATATGCTCGCTTAAAAACAATGGAGTATCGAGAGCAACTTGCCAAAGGAGTAGACCCATCAAACCACCAGAAGCATGAACGCCTTGAAGCAATCAAAGCAAATAATGGTACATTCCGTTTAGTCGCCAACGAATTTATGAATTCTCGGAAAGCTCAACAATCCAAGGAATGGGAACAACGCCGCAGCAGTTATTTTGAGAAAGATGTTTATCCTCTTATCGGTAATAAACCTATTCATGTGATTGACTCTATTGATATTAAAAATGTGCTTGATAGCACTATGGCAAGAATCAAAAAATCAGGAAGAGGTACAGGAGAGGTTAAAGGAATTTTTGTAAGACAAATCATCGGTGAAGTTATGGAATATGCAATTATCACAAAACGTATTTCTATAGATCCTACTTATATTCTTAGGGGTTACATTAAACAGCCAGATGTAACCCATGCCAGACCATTAACTGAATCTGAAAAAAAAGTACTTTTGCCTAAGCTCAATGCATACGGTGGCTTAATTAGCACACGAAATGCTATTAAAGCCGCAACATACACATGGCTTAGAAGCATTGAGATACGCCGAGGCAAAAAGGAATATATTGATTTTGAAGATAAGACATGGACGATTCCAGCAGTATCGAGGGCTGATATTTTGGCTGCTAACCGCAATATGAAAAAGAACAGAATGCATGTTGTACCATTGTCAGACCAAGCCATTGAAATCATAAAAGAGCAATTTGTGCTTTATCCTGATAGTGAATATATATTTGCGGGAGAAGACGGAGAAATGATGGGTAAAACTACATTGAATACAGCCCTGAGTAATATGAAATTAGAGTTCAGGATGCATACTTTAAGAGCAACTGCATCCACTGTGGCTAATGAGAATGGTTTTAATAAGGATTGGGTTGAAATACAACTTGCCCACGTTTCTGATAATAAAACACGCGCATCATACAATCATGCTCAATGGCTAAATGACCGTAAAACAATGATGCAATGGTGGGCTGATCATGTAGATAGTTGGGATAAGGACTAACTCTATATTTTACCTATAAAGGGTTACATCTATTAGTGAGTTAAAGTAATCCAATTATGGATGGGATTACTTTTTATATATAATTTAATTATTAGAATGATCCTAGACAAAACAATGGACAATACAGCCCCCATTAAACTTATGAAAGTGTAAAAATATTTTCAGTATCGCATATAACTCCTTTATCTTATATTTCGTATTAACATTATCCTGTCATGCCATATGATCTAAAGCTTCCTAATAAAACCCGAAGTCTTGCTTTTTTCCATCAATATACTTGGCTGAGATAAGCACATTTTGCAAGTCAACTCGTCACTTAACGACAAATTCACTTGATAAATTACTCAACTCACATTTCTTTCAGATTTTGTATGCCTATAAGCGAAAGATTTATAACATAAAATTGGCTCTCTTCACTGATAGCAGCAGCCACCTTCTGATCTATCAAAGTTTCTGTAAATTGGTGTGCATCATCTTGATGTAGATATCCAACAACTAATCCTTTCACTTCTACCCTAATTGCATGTTTATCTAATTTATTTGATGGCTCAGAAATAAGCCTAGCAGTGACTTCAACTAACTTTTCATGAGTTTCAGAATTTACAATTGACTTTAAATTTTCTTGGAAAGATTCTACCTGTGCTATTTCAAACGTATATAAAACATTATCTACAAATGACGCATTCTCAGATGTAGAAGTCGATAAAGTCTTGGTATTTTGAAATTTTCTAGTAAACAAAATGGTGAGAAGTATAATAATTACAGTGAGTATAAGAATCCACATATAGATATCTCCCCTCATTCACGATTAGTATTGATAATAATAAAACATTACATCATTCAGTATTTCATTGTGACTATCATAGCCTTCAGCAACATATGTCTTTCTTGATTTCCTAATAAATTAATTAAGCTACCATTTTGCGACATTCAATTGCACACAGATGACATACTTCAGCACATTGCTGACAGTGCTCATTATTATGCTTCCTACACTCCTCATTACAGTAATCACAAACTCTGGCACAAAGTTCACATATATCAACCAAGAAAAATGATTTTATTTGATTTGATCTTGCACATAAGCTACAAATTTCAGTACATTCTAGACAACGTTGAATACATTCACGCATCATCTCAACATCATTTTCTTTTAAGCAAAGATCTGCGCAAGTAGAACAGGTTAATGAACAGAAAATACAGACATTTGCACACTCTGAAAAATTAATCGTATTCATTTCATACTCCTAAAAACAACAAAGTGATTAATAATCAAATAACCCCTAATATTGAGATGAAACTGAAAAAGAAGTTGAGTAAATATAATCCACTCAACTTCTTTAATTAGATAACCATTTCGATATGATTATTAAGTTGAAAAATTGATATTTCTTTAATTGGTAAAGCGACCATACTCATCACGTTTTTGATTCGAATTACCACGTCCACTATTCCCTCGATTATCATAGTCATCATCCTCATTGCGGCTACGACCGCGGCCACCTGAACGGTTGCTACCACGATCATCATCGTCATCATCGCGACGGCTACGACCACGTCCACCTGAGCGGTTGCTACCACGATCATCATCATCGTCATCATCGCGACGGCTACGACCACGTCCACCTGAGCGGTTGCTACCCCGATCATCATCATCGTCATCATCGCGACGGCTACGACCACGTCCACCGGAACGGTTGCCACCATGATCATCATAATCGTCGTCATCATTGCGGCTACGACCGCGTCCACCGGAACGGTTGCCACCACGGTCATCATAATCGTCGTCATCATTGCGGCTACGACCGCGTCCACCGGAACGGTTGCCACCACGATCATCATAACCATCGTCATCATTGCGGCTACGACCGCGTCCACCTGAACGGTTGCCACCACGATCATCATAATCGTCGTCATCATTGCGGCGACTGCGGCCTCTACCACCTGAACGGTTGCTACCACGATCTTCATCGTCGTCATTACGGCGACTGCGATCACGTCCACCTGAACGGTTGCCACCGCGATCATCATCATCGTCATCATTGCGACGGCTACGACCGCGTCCACCGGAACGGTTGCTACCACGATCATCGTCGTCATCATCATTGCGGCTACGACCGCGTCCACCTGAACGGTTGCTACCACGATCATCGTCGTCGTCATCATTGCGGCTACGACCGCGTCCACCTGAACGGTTGCTACCACGATCATCATCGTCGTCATCATTGCGGCTACGACCGCGTCCACCGGAACGGTTGCTACCCCGATCATCATCGTCGTTATCATTGCGGCTACGACCGCGTCCATCTGAACGGTTGCTACCATGATCATCATCGTCGTCATCATTGCGGCTACGACCGCGTCCACCTGAACGATTTCCACCACGATCATCATAATCGTCGTCATCATTGCGACTACGACCACGTCCGCTTGAGCGATTTCCGCCCCGATCATCATAATCATCATCGTGGCTACTAAAACGACGATCATTTTTATGACTTAATGATCCCGCTTCACGCGCCTCATCAGATGTAAATTCATGAGCATTACCTCGTGAATGTGCAATACGGCCAGCGTCTCTAGCTTCTTCTGAAGTAAATTCATGAGCATTGCCACTCGCATGGGCGGCACGTCCTCCCATACTTGCTATTTCCTTTACTCTATCTGGATCCATACTTGCGAATCCACGAGTTGATGTACCAGAGTTATTATCTTGATCGTCTTGTCTTGAATTTTGATTAGCCATGATTATCTCTTCCTCTACTAATTATAAATGTGCCGATATATAGCGGCTATAATCACCATAGGAGATAAAATACTTTTTCCCAAACCTTGCTATGTTTCAATACTTTTTAATGTTTCCAACTTATTTTTTATAAATCCTATATCGTCATGTTATATAAATAATTTTTAAATATTAATTTTAAAAATTATTATTTAGTCTTTACGTTTGAAATAACACAGAGAATAAAGAATTAATAAAGACAACAAATAAACATTATTTTACAATCACAATCGAAAAGATTAAATTTGATAAAAAATAATACAAAGTAGATGTTTAAAGAAACAATTAAATTTAAGATATATAAAAATGATCGAATAATTTTTTCAGGAGTTTTAAAATGAATTACGAAATTGAAATATATTCTGATTTGGAACTAAGACTAACTTTTATTACTTTACTCAGCCCTGAAATTTTGCTGGCTCATCTAGACATTAATAATAACGACTGGCTAATATATGATTCAGACTCAGACTGGTTTTACAAAATAGAGAAAAAAGATATTACATCACCATTTCAGCGCATCATACATATTACTAACAATCTGAAAAATATTGAAATTTATACTAATTATCAATTATCCTCTGAGGCTCTACATTCTCATCAGCATCAACCCTCGATCAGTATAGAACAATTGCAATTAACCGAGAAAATAATTAGAGCAATACTCAATCTAGAGCTATCCACACCCATTGAAAATTTGACACAAGATATTGAAAATATAACAATTGTTGGAGATATTATTACCAGTCATCATCTTAAGATATTATCTCTCACCTAAAGGACATTTGATAAAAGATAAAATTTATATTTTCTTACTACCTTCTACGGAAAAAATACAATTCCAACTAATAAAAACATTGTCCTTACCAAAAATAACATTTTTTTGAAAGATGATAAAAAATAATTGAATTAAAGGACTCTCGATATGAGCAACAATCCGAATAAATATCCAACCTCTGCACCTGCTCAGGAACAATCACACCAACCTGGAAAGCAGCAAGTGATGCATCCAGAACCAGAAATTATTAAATCGACTCATCAGGGCAGTAGCAAACTCAAAAATAAAGTTGCCCTGATTAGTGGTGGTGATAGCGGAATAGGTCGCTCTATTGCCGTATTATTTGCTCGGGAAGGTGCTGATATTGCAATTATTTATCTTGAAGAACAAGAAGATGCTGAAAAAACTAAACAACTGGTTGAGCAAGAAGGTCAACAATGTATATTGTTTAAAGAAGATATAACTGATCCTAAAGTCTCGGAAAGGTGTGTTGAGGAAACTGTAAAGGCTTTTGGGAAAATCAATATCTTAGTTAATAATGCTGGCGTTCAGTTTCAGCAAAAAGATTTAATAAATATTAGTAATAAACAGTTGGAGAGAACGTTTAAAATCAATATTTTCTCTATGTTTTATTTAACCAAAGCGGTACTGCCTCTTTTAAAAGAAGGAGACAGTATTATTAATACCACCAGTATTACCAGTTATCACGGACACGATGAATTAATTGACTATGCCAGCACGAAAGGTGCAATTACAACATTTACCCGCAGTTTATCGACTAATCTCATGAAGCAGAAAAAAGGTATCCGTGTAAATGGTGTTGCCCCTGGCCCGATCTGGACCCCGCTAATTCCAAGTAGTTTTGATGCAAAAACGGTAGAGAAATTTGGTCAGGATACGCCTATGGGACGAATGGGCCAACCAAGTGAAGTTGCGCCTGCATACTTATTCTTGGCTTCCGATGATGCCAGTTATATTACAGGACAGGTTATCCACGTGAACGGTGGTGAAATTATCAATGGCTAAGCTAGCATAAAACCTCCTTTAGGAGGTTTTTTAATAACAATAAGAGGCACAAAAATGAATCAGCATTTAACTATGGAATGTATACAGCAAAGGGCTTTGCACTATTTACTCCATTTTTTAGAAGAACAGCATTATCGTTTTGCTGTTATAACACCGCTTAGTCATGAACGGATTTTTAAGCGTAAGAAACACTTATCGAATACAGTGAGGAGCTTAAAGGATATTTTTGGCTGGAATCTGCCCTTTTATCCTGAAGCTCTGGATCGACAACTTTTTATAATCTTAAAAAATGCCGACCTGATCCGTCTTGAAGATCAGCAATGGTTGAGTTCAGTTCGAGTGGCATCTCTAGATGAAAAGTTATTTATTCATTCGGCTTTCCCAACGCTTGAAACCGATGCAGTGTTCTTTGGACCAGATACTTATCGTTTTTATTATCATCTTAAACACTACTTACTCCACCAAACACATGTTATACAACGTAGTGTGGAACTCTGTTGTGGTGCTTCGCCTGTTGCCATTACGATTGCCAAGTTATTTCCTGAGGCTACGGAAATTTTTACTGCGGATATTAATCCTAAAGCACTGTTTTATAGTCAGGTGAATAAAGATTTTACGGGGTTGAGTAATATTTTCCCCACACAAAGTAATCTTTTTTCCAATCTGGAGGGTCATTTTGACTTAATCTTTGCCAATCCTCCTTATCTAATGGATTTGCATGAACGCCAATATCGGCACGGCGGTAATGCGCTTGATGGCACTGATTTATCCTTTAATATTCTCACCGAAGCAATCAAAAGACTGACGCCTCAAGGTACGTTATTTTTATATACTGGTATAGCGATCAGTCAGGATGGAAATAAGTTTTTAGAAACAGTCCATAGCTGGATACAAGATTATCCTGACTTTAAATACAGTTATGAGGAAATTAACCCTGATGTGTTTGGAGAAGAACTTGAACGACCAGCCTATCAACATATCGAAAGAATTGCTCTGGTTTTGATCAAGCTCTCTGCTGCCTGATTTTTAGTGATATTAAAATGCTCCATGACGGAGCTTTTTAGCATTAGGCTGGTATGGCTTCTGCCATGGCTTCCCTCGCCCAAATACGATGATGACGAAGTAACTGTTTCAGCTTTTCGGCCACATGACGGAAATCATCTTGCAATAGCGTGCCTTCATCTGACATTAAATTAAGTTGATCCAGTAATTCAGCTTTATCACCCAAGAATACAATTGGTTTTAAATGCTTATAGGCTTCCAGTAAATAATGCTTGGTCACACCATCCGCTAAGACAGCATCTAAATTATCGCCATCTGCAATCACCACAGCATCATAGATAATAGAAGGTTCTGCTTTCTGCATGCCATCAGAGGTAATTACTTCATCTCGTGACCCTTTTACTGGTGCCAGCATTGGCGTTAATAAATGCACAATGGCATTTTCCTGAATCGACCAGTTAATGATGGTACGTAATGTCTCCGCATTGACTTTGTCATGAATCAACACAGCGATTTTACGCCCCTGAATATCCTCAGGAATAAATGCCTGCATAGAAAGTTTTTCAGATTTTTCAATGCTGGCATGCTTAAAGGTTTCTTTTAAGTCTGGCACATCGATTCCGAGATTTTGCCCGACTTGCTTCGCGAGATCGGTATCAATATTGGCTAGCACTTCCTGAACTTCACGCTCACGGATATGTGGTCGCTGTACCTTACTTAATTCAAAAGTATAGGCATCGACCACATGTTTTTGCTCATGCGACGCCAAGCTTTGATAATACAAACGCGCTTGGGAAAAATGATCCGAGAAAGATTCACTACGCTGACGAATTTTGTGTCCATCAATGCGCTCCTGATAACTTTCAAAGCCGCCATTCTGTGCAGTAGCAGGAATCTCAATCGGCCAGTTGTTATCAATTGAATTAGGCTGATATGAAGCCTGACCTTTATGGATTTGATGCTGATGAATGCCATCACGCTGATTATTGTGGAATGGACATACAGGCTTATTGATTGGAATCTGATGGAAATTCGGACCACCCAAACGACTTAACTGAGTATCGGTATAGGAAAATAAACGAGCCTGCAATAGCGGGTCATTTGTGAAATCAAGCCCTGGTACGATATGCCCTGGGCAGAATGCAATTTGCTCGGTTTCTGCAAAGAAGTTATCCACATTACGATTCAACACAAACTTGCCAATTGGCGTAATCGGAACCAATTCTTCAGGAATAATTTTGGTCGGATCAAGGAGATCAAAATCGAAGCTCATCTCATCTTCTTCTTCAAGAATCTGCACACCCAGTTCCCACTCAGGATACAGGCCTTGCTCAATAGCTTCATACAGGTCTCGACGATGAAAATCAGGATCTTTACCTGCCAGTTTTTGTGCTTCATCCCAAACCAGCGCACTTAAACCCTGTTTCGGTGTCCAATGAAACTTCACAAAACGAGCTTTTTCATGGGCATCTACAAAACGGAAAGTATGCACACCAAAACCTTGGATAGAACGTAAATTACGTGGAATCGCACGGTCAGACATCGCCCACATCACCGCATGCGCGGACTCAGGCACCAGTGAAACAAAATCCCAGAAAGTATCATGCGCAGTCGCCCCAGTCGGAATTTCTCTATGTGGCTCAGGTTTTACTGCATGAACGAAATCTGGAAATTTAATCCCATCCTGAACAAAGAATACCGGGGCATTATTGCCGACCAGATCAAAATTGCCTTCTTGGGTATAGAACTTAATGGCAAAACCACGAATATCACGTACTGTATCCGCCGAACCACGTGGCCCCTGAACTGTCGAAAAACGCACAAAAATAGGTGTTTGTATGCTTGGGTCAGTTAGGAAACCCGCTTTGGTAAACCGTTCATTGCCTTCATAGGCTTGAAAATAACCATGTGCACCGACACCGCGCGCATGCACAATCCTTTCTGGAATACGCTCATGGTCAAAGTGCGTAATTTTCTCACGCAAAATAAAATCTTCAAGTAAAGTTGAGCCTCGTACACCTGCTTTTAGGCTGTTCTGGTTATCTGCAATTTTTACCCCTTGATTGGTCGTTAATGCTTCGTCGGTGGCATCACTTCTTACCTGATCAAGCTGTCTAGTTTTTTCAGTCTGATTACTTTTGTCTGGTGTATTCCCAGCTAAAGTACTTTTAGTATTGTTATCTTTAAGATCGTCATTCATTGGGCTACCCTGTTTTATTGTTGGCTAAATAAAATGATTAAATGGTGTTGTGGTTTTCCTGACTTAACGCGATGAAGCAGTTAAATAAGGAAATAACAATTCGGCATACTTCTGTGTACTCCATAGGCCTATACTTTTGTGATGAGATTCGGGGCCAAGAAAAGGCGTCAATTTACATATCTTGAGTGCAAAATTGTCTGTCTGGCTAACTCTGGTTTGTAAATGTTCCAGTTCGCCCTCCGAGATGTAACTGTATAGATAATCAAGTAATGGCTGTTCTTTACTTAGGCTATTCTTATAAGGCAAGATATGGGTTGAGTATTGATCGCCAGCAATCCAGTCATGAATAATTTGTCTTTCTGCAGGTGTAAATACACCATACATCTTCCCATCTTCATGGCTAATCATGCGCCAGAACGGACTTTCTTCAGGATCACAATTGAATCTTATCCAGCGCTTTTCGACCAATTGATCGATAAAACTCCCAATCTGTTGTGGATTGGCTAGCCAATGATTAATTGATTTGCATCCAACAATTTGTTTTTCGTTATGAACAAGTTGCCCAATTAAGGCTTTGCGTTTTAAAATTTTATGAACAGAATTTTCAAGATTCAGATCTTTAATAATTTGTAGTGAGGACATACCTTGCTGATTTAAGGCATAACCTCGTTTTACCTTCGCCATAAAAGCTTCTTTATTTTTATATTTTTTATAAACATTTTCAAAAGCTTTTAAAGACTTGTGCGCATGACCATTGTCCAAATTATCGATGGTAATATGCAAATTGAAATATTTGGCTTCAATTCCCAGCTCTGTGAGCTCATAGTTGGTAATTAAGAGATGTAAAGGAAGCTGCTCATAGCCAAGATTAAAACCAATGATTTCAGGAATAAACTCTGGTGGTGCATAAGCTAAAGCCAGTTGAACTGCTGAGTGATGATAATACTCGTCGTCTAGTAAAAGCTCAAAATCATCCAGTCCCAATACACGCAATAAATCATCATAGATACAGACATGGTTGGACGTTGCCTGTCCCAGACCGAGCTCTTCTAGATAAATTAAAATAAGGTCATGAAAAACAGGATCATTCCAATAATTTACGAGGCTATATAGCCAAGAACCGTCTACTTTTTTTACAGGAGCAACTTTTAATAAAAATTCAAATGCCTGCCCGATGTTTTTAAAATATTCTCGCTGGCTCCCTGCTTTGCGCTGGCATAAATAGTCTTGATAGCTGAGACATACTTTACGATTTTCATTGTTATACCAATTACGGATTTCCTCAATCTCATTAGGTAAAGAAATCTTATTCGACTTCATCGTATCAAATTCTTGTGCTAAGAAATTAACTGCTTTTTTCTCTTTTTCAAAGTTAGATATATCCCCATCAAAGAAGAAAGAAACTAACTCGTAATAATTTTTATGATCGTCGTGCAACAAATCAAGTAATCTTTTTTTTACGACAACAGGCATTTCCATTCTCCGAATCGAAAATATAAATTTACTTTACGTTGCTCATGCTTTATTCCTACTAACATTTTGTTAAAACAAGTTAAGATTGAAACAAATAAAAATCAAATACCTTTTATATCAACAAAATAGGAAAACCACTTTTTTACATTTCAATATTTTGAATTATTTAATCAGAAAATAAGTTGAAAAATAATTAATAATTTAAGTAATAAATTTGATGAGAGAAAGAGATGTTTAAAAAAACATGCGAATTACTGGCTCAAAAGAAAATTTCTGTATTCTTTATTGAAAGCACTTCTGCAGGTTATTTATCTTATCAATTTTCTTTAAGTCCCTTTTCTGGAGATATTCTTATAGGAAGTTTGGTTTGTTATGACTTAAAGGTAAAAGAAAAGGTGCTAAAAATTTCTCCAAATCTAATTAAGAAATATAGTGCTGAATCCATTCAGGTCACAGAAGAGATGATAAAAAAGGGAAAGAAAATCTTTAAATCAGATATTTATATTTCCTGCACTGGATTACTCAAGAATGGAGGCTCTGAAAGCAAACAGAAACCTGTCGGAACATTCTTTTACTGCATAGATTATAAAAATAAAACTTATATTTTCAAAAAGATATATCATGGATACCCCACCAAAAAGCTAAAAAAACTACTCAAGGATATATGCTGTAATATTGTTAAGATTATCAATAAAAAAGATATCCAAAACAAATGATATTATTCTTTGTTTCAGTTTGTTAATTTATTATAAACTTATATTAAGACTGTTCGCTTCAAAAACAAATACAAATACTTAACTTGTTAAAAAACATTATTTCTATAAAAAAACTGCATTACATTTAAATATACTGAAACAGGCTTACTCCATTTTATATAAACTTTTATGTTTTAATTTAATCATCTGATTTACTCAGATAATATCTAAAACTAGATGAGGTGTACGATCATGAGTAATACAAATAATCAACGTAATGAAGAGCGTAATAATCCACAGAAGCAAAATCAAAAAAATGACAATCGTCAACAACAGCAACAACAGGAAAATGGCAACCGTCAGCAACAAGGATCTCATCAAAAAGATTCTAACCGCCAAGGATCAAATCAAAATAATCAACAGAAGTAATTCTTAATTGTTTTAGATCTATATAGATTTAGGAGAATAAAATAAATATTCTCCTAAGTTTTATCTAAGCTGGAAAGTTTACTGGAGAATTATCATGACAAATCAAAATTTATCCAATCAACAGAATCAAGGTTCAAATGTGAAGATTGATCCAAATGATCATTGGCGTTCTAGTTATTTGACACGTCCTTATTATCAAGAAGCTCAACTCGACACACCAGACCTTGATTATGATCGAGATTTTTCAAAAGCCTATGAGTTAGGTAGTCGTGCACGCTCTGAACATGACCGTAGTACGCAATTTGAAGATGTTGAAGGCAGTCTTAAAGAATCTTGGGAAGAGCTAAAAGCTGAATCCAGATTAAAATGGGAACATGCCAAGCAAGCTATCAAAGATGCTTGGGATCGAATATAAAATCGATCATTGGATAAAAAAATGAGCTTATTTAAAACATAAGCTCATTTTTTTCAGAGTTTAATTACTTATTATAAAAATGAGAAAAACCATGAATATTATCGATATTTTTCTTTATGACACCAGTTGGGATCTTGTTCTTGAGATCATTATTCGGTGTTTTGTCATGTTTCTTCTTATTCTGATTTTCTTAAAGCTCTCTGGTAAACGTGGCATTCGGCAATTATCAATCTTTGAAGTCGCCATCATTCTGAGCCTAGGAAGTGCTGCAGGTGATCCGATGTTTATAGATGATGCACCTATTGCCCAAGCTTTTGTGGTGATGTGTACCATTATTATTTTATATCGTCTGATCACTTGGATCATGATGAAAAGTAAGAAGTTTGAAATACTCTTAGAAGGAAAACCTTTATGCATCGTAGAAAATGGCTTAATGGTGATTAAAGATATCCAAAAAGAGAAATATTCACATGATGAATTTTTTGCTGAAATGCGTCAACAAAGTGTAGAACACTTAGGTCAAGTCAGAGTTGCCTTACTGGAAACAGATGGTTGTTTAAGTTTATTATTTTATACAAAAGAAGAAACTAAGTGGGGTCTCCCCTTATTTCCTCAAGATTATAAAAAGGCTAATTGTCTGGAAACTGAACTTTTTTATTCGTGTATGTATTGTGGAATGACACAACGTTTATTTAGTCTAGAACAAGAATGCGTTCGATGCAAAGGTAAAGATTGGGTTAAATCTTTGCAGACACCACATATCAACTGAACTAATTGTAAGGGATATTACTCTTTAAAATTAAAAATCTTTGATTCTAAAAACCATATCAATTGGAGGGAGGATTACCATATCAAATAGTCACTCAACTGAATGACCTTATCCATAATCACTACTTTAGACCATTGTGATCATGATTGATTGTACTGATCTATAACAGGGCTAATTCCTTGCTATTAAATCTGTTCGACAATAATTTTATCTCATCCCTCACTACTAACATCAACTTCTTTTAATATATAACTTAGCCATCTTAAAGATATTCTTCACCATTATTTTCAAATTTGTTAACAATATTTCCATGATCATCATAATAGTAATGAGGAACAATTACTTTACTTTTCGCATTTAAAAGGTCTTTTTTAATAGGAAAAGTTATTTTCTGAATAAAACTTGCAAGCCATAAAATATATTCTGTTTTGTTTTTACTTTTTGGTAAAATACTGATATCCAAATTTAAAGGTAAGTCACTAGAATTCATCAATAAATCCTCAAAATTTATATAATTATAAAGTATCTTAAAATCAGTTTTTTTAATCTCATTACGAAGTTCAAGCATTAAATTATTCAAATCCACTAAAGGTTCATCTATAAACCCCTTTGAATTTTTAACATTGGCATATATATTTTCAGCTAATTTTAAATATTGAGGCATGAGATTATTCCTTTAGTTTTTGTATTAAAAGAGTTTGCTATAAGTTAGGTTATTAATTGTTAATATTGATTGGACTTATGCTACTAAAATAAAAAATGTGATACATAAAAACCACACAATAATTGCTAAATATATCATTAATAATTAATAACGTAAGCAACATCACATAATTCAAAAGTTAGCCTTACCCTTGATTCTATCAACGCTCCTGAAAAGTTGAAATTTTTATTCAAACTTCAACCTTTATCTATAAAATAATTATATTTAGTTTTTACAGCTAAGGAGTTTTTTGCGTAGTTGCACTTTCAGTATGCACTTCAGATGTACTATTTTCATTTGTTACAGGTATAGACGCATCATGTTGCATATCATCATGCAATTGATTGCTATGAGTGGGTGATTCAGGTTGCATCGAATGAGGCGTAGTCGTTTCTTGCCGTAGAGCTGAATTATCAGTCGTTTTATTTTTTTCACATGCTACAAGCGTGAAAACACAACTCAGTACTAGACTTTTCACTAATAGATTATTCATATTGTTTACCTCTCATCTTGTGGTCGTAAATTTAGATATATTATTCATATCTAAATCGAATCAAATTTCAGAATCTATAACTTCAATACATTCATAATGTATGTGATTAAAATAAAAAGAAGCTTTTGATCAAGCTCCTTTTTATATTTATTTTAAAAACCTACTGAAAACTTTCTTTCCCTTCGCTTCCTCACTGTGATTAATATCGGCATTTTCTTTCTCATCTGATAATTTAGCTTTATCTTTATGAGATTTATAATAGCAACCTAAAGCAACACCAGTTCCTAAGATAATGATCATTTTTAACATAATGAGCCTCTTAATTAATTTAAAACAACTTTATAATGACTGCTTTTTATGTAAACTTTACCACTACTTTATTATTATTTTTAAAAAATAAGAAACTTTATGTAACCATAAAAAGTAATTTTATTATTTAAAAAGCTATATAAACCACCAATATCATTAAAATTATAAAAAAACCCATGCTCAAATAAAAATCTAAAGCAAACATTTAGTAACAATTTTAGAAGATAAAAAAATAATACACAATAAGAAAAATGCCTTCTAATATTTAAACAGCATCAAATAATAAAATTTTAAGACAACCAGATCAAAAGCTTACAAAATATAATAAATTAATAATTAAATACAGAATTGTTTTTCCACTCAAAATAATAAATAACTATAAGTCATGGTATTAAAACTATAAATAAGGCAAAGAATTTCAATATACTTATTATTTACGATTATATTTTGTGCACGGTTTATTCAAAATTAAATAAGAATAGGTTTCGATTTAAAAAAATAAAAAATTAGCAAAAACAATTATTTATTAATTGGCTAGCGAATTAAATCTAAGTATCATTTAGCTCAACGTTTCACAAACCTCCTACTAATAACAATAAGTCGCACAAAATATACAATTTAAAACATAAAGTATTTCATAATTATTAAGTATTAAGTAATATTTAGGGAAAGCATAACATGTCACAGTATTTAAGTATTGCAGAAAAAATATATAATAAATTAAAGAAAAGTAAAGAGTTCAGCACTGATTCTCTTGAAAATCTTAACATCTTAATTATTGAAATACGTAAAGAAATAAAGAGTACTAAATTAAAACTGCTTTATAATTTTATAGATTTCGAGGAATGTTTAAATAAACACGAATCTGAATGTAAAATAAAATTGGATATCAGCTTAATCCCGAATATAAAAAATGAAGGTGAATTCATTTTATGGTTAGCAGGATTTATTCAACGAATTACAACTGATGGTAAAAGAAAACTACCTCCTATTCGTAAAGATATACCACCAGAGTTCAAATATACTTCGTCTAAAGAAAAAAAGAAGTATCAGGCAAAGATACCTGAGTATTCAAAAAGTGGAGAAATGATTAATTCTTACTTTAAATCACATGAGTTTATGGAAATCTTCAATAGCCACTATTAATTCAGAAAAAAAACGTTCCTGCACTTCACACTTCTATAATTTTCTGAATCTTTCAGTAACCGCTCTTTAAAGGCAGCTTTCTTTTATATAAAACAAATAAAATGTATAGCCATAACAAAAATAACTGATGAATACGGTGATTTTGTTATGGCTATAAATCCTTACTATTTATTTTATCCTTTATACATATACATTTTCAAAGCATCATGCGAAGCATGTCTTGCTTGATCCCAAGTTAAACGTTATTTCTTTTGCCTGCTCCCAATTAATTCTTAGTTCTGGCTCTACATCTCCGAATGCGACATCGGAATCACATTCATAACGTATTTCATAGCTTATTCGATAAGTATTTCTGTTGTATCGATCATAATCTAGATCTGAATATTTAGTCTTTGCAAAATTTTAATAAGACTAATTTACATAATTTTGTTCCAATAACTATCCTCTACAGTAATATCAATTATTTCACCAACAGCATGTCTAACCAATTCATCGACTCCAGTACTTAAAGCACCTACAAGTGTACCACCTAAAGCTCCCCTTCTAGTTTCTACAAGATGTGAAACAAGTTCACCTCTGATTGAATTTGCTTAATTATTAAATTAAAATTATCTTGTTTATCATTAATAAACTAATCATTTTCCTTAAATTTCATATAAATATTTTCAGCAATTTTTAGACATCGAGATATGGAAAAGTTCTCTTAAAGTTAAGTACTTTAGTTTATTATGAAATGAAAATTATTCATTCCAAATATGTAAGTAGTATAAAAATCGTGCAATATTTTTAAATTGTTTGAAATAATTTATCGGTTGACCAATCGCTAGCCAGATAAAATTTTTATTCGTATTACAACTAGTAATAGTCTTAACAATTCAACCAACAAATTTAGTAAAATCTTACATTTAATAGTTTTTACTATATAGAACTTATATTACTTTAAAAATTAGATCAAATGGCTTATGAAAATGATGTTCAAACACTTTCTCGTATTGCACAAGCTTTCCGTGGAGCTTTAGATCATATCACTCAGGGTTTTATTACAGGAACGTTTAGTAAATTTCCAAAAGAATGTGGAGCCGATGCTTGCGATCTATTACAATACTATTTGCTCAATGTTCACAACATAAAATCTGATTATCGTGTCGGGAAAGTTCAAATTTCTGCACGAATGCCAGAAATTGCACACTGCTATTTAAGCGTGAATGGGATCATTCTTGATATCACCGCGGATCAGTTTCATAAGGAATGTTTTCCAAGAGTCATTGTATGTGAAAGTGGAGAATATCCTTTGACTCCTTATTTTAAATATATCCGTAGTAAGTCTGGTCAGAATCTAGTGCCATTAAATAATTATCTTGAATCAATTTATAAACAAGTGATAAAAATTTTAAAATGATTGTAATTTATATAACATGATGTACCCACCCTTTCATTAGATTTCCATTATTATATATATTAGAATCAAAATACAAACAATTTAAAAAAGTAAATTTATTTCATAAGAAACAATGAATATAAAATTTACACTTTTAACAACCATAGTAATTTACTTATTATCAAGCCAAAATACTTTAAAATCATAAAAATAATTTACGCAATTAAATTTTATAAAAAATATATTCAATCTTATAAATAATCTCATCTCTAATCAACATTTAATAAATATCTTTAAATACAAATTAAAAAATTTATTACCACAAAAAACCAACCCTCTAATTTTCCAGAATTTTACTTATTAGTTTGAGTATTTACGATTAAATTAAATTTTAATCCATATATACTTCTAGATCTTCAATATATTAAATCCGAGTTTTACCAAAAAAAATTTATACTATTATTATCAAATATTTATTACCAAATTAAATTTCCTAATTTAATAGCTTCCCTACACCTCCATAGATAAATACTTATCAGTGCTTCCTAGTGAATGTATTTTTTATTTTAATCCTAATTTCAGGTTTTTAATGGTATTCATTGGCACAAGTAATAAGACCAAATCATTGAAAATTAAACTAATTTTATTTATCTCTACTCTCGTCAATTCATACAGAATACTGAAAAATATTTTAAAAGATTTATTGAAACAGGACTGTGCACGATATAAATATTACTTACCAAATAATTTTATATTAAAAATGTAAAAAAAATTTACGATGTATTAAAAACATTACAAATGTAAATTATGTTCTGCTTGTGTTTAATTATTGACAAATCATCTATTATATATAAATTTTCGCTCTACAATAAAAATAAAATAGTGATAAGAGATATTAAAATTGAAAAATAAAATAGTGGAATTAAGTTCAAATTTAATTTTTTTACAGAATCTGAGAGATAAGCTTAGCTCAATTTATAATAAGCCATGTCTGTTCTTAGATATAGATGGAACTTTATCTGATTTTCAATTAAATCCTACTGAAAGTTATATTCCGACAAAGACTTTAAATATTTTAGGAAAAATTATTTCAAAGGAGATTCCTGTTGTAGCTGTAACAGGACGAGATATTGATTCTGCACGTAAATTATTTGGATCAATTCATCTTCCAATTGCTGCATTACATGGATTAGAAATATATCTTGGGAATGAAAAAAAAATACATACCCCAAAGAATTTTTTAGAAATTTCAAATATTTATAAAATTTTAGCTCAAGCATGTATCTCATATCCAAGTTTACTGATTGAAAACAAGAAATCTTCAATTGCCTTACACTACAGAAAAGCTCCAGAGCTAGAAGATATAGCGAAAAAAATAATATTAGAAAGTCAAAAGATGTTCCCCAACCTAAAGTTAATTCAAGGGAAATTCGTTTATGAATTATTACCTGCGCAAGCCAACAAAGGCTTGGCAATCAAGGAAGTTTTATCTCATTTAAACCAGTATGAGGTTTACACACCAATTTTCATTGGCGATGACGTCACGGACGAAGATGGTTTTTATTTTGTGAATCAGGTGGAAGATGGCATCTCAATCAAAGTCGGTCAAGGGCTTACCCATGCCAAATACCAGCTTCAAGACACAAAACAAGTACATGATTTTTTAGAATTATTTTTAGAACATATTAAGAATTATGACAATAATTTTAAGGGTAACAACAACTTAGATGGAGAGAAAACATGTCTAAATTAATTATTTTATCGAATCGAGTCAGTATTCCCGATGGGCAAAAAACTACCGCAGGTGGGCTTGCAGTCGCTATACAAGATGCATTAGATGATATTGGTGGTGTATGGCTCGGATGGAATGGCGAACGAGTTCATAAGCAAGAGGAAGTACATTTTAATATTTTTCGGAAGGATAAAGTTGATTATGTCACCTGCCCTTTAACAAATTCTCAATATTCAGATTATTATGCAGGGTTTGCCAACAATTCACTTTGGCCTGCCATGCATTATCGTTCAGACCTGATTGAGTTTAAAACATCAGAATACGAAGGATATCAAAAAGTAAATTCTTTATTCGCTCAAAAACTTGCCGAAATTGCAGATCCAGACGATACCATTTGGGTTCATGATTATCATTTTTTAAGTGTGGCGAAATATTGCCGTGAACTCGGTATGCAGAATAAAATTGGATTTTTCCTGCACATTCCTTTTGCACCTTTATTTATCTGGCAAAAAATTCCATGTGCTCAACAATTGATTGAGGATCTATGCCAATACGATGTGGTGGGTCTACAAACAGATAAAGATCAAAAAGTGTGTATGCAAGTATGCACATCTTTATTGAACGCACAGAAAATTCAACAAACTTTGTTAAGCTACCATCAACGTTTAACCATAATTAAATGCTACCCAATTGGTGTAAATCCAACAGCGATTCAAAAAGCGGCCCATAAGTTTGTTGATGTACAAGACTTCCTTACCCGTCCAGTAGAGCTGAATGCTGCAAAAACCATTATCGGCGTAGATCGGATTGATTATTCAAAAGGTTTACTGGAACGTTTTTTGTCCTATGCAGAGTTCTTAGACAAATATCCTGAGTATCAGCAGCATATTCAACATTTACAAATTGCTTGCCCATGCCGTTTGGAAGTTCCAGCTTATCAACGTTTATTTGAGCGTTTCAAGATTAAGATCGAGATGATTAATCAGGAATTTGCTCAGCAAGACTGGCAACCCGTGGAATGTATTTATGATGCAATGAAACATCATCATTTGATGCAAATCTATCGTCAAGCAGATGTATGCTGGATCAGTTCAATACGAGATGGAATGAATCTAGTCGCGAAAGAATATATTGCCGCGCAAAATCCATCAAATCCTGGTGTACTGATTCTATCCAAATATGCAGGTGCTGCAGAGCATATGTCAGAAGCACTACTGGTTGATCCTACCGACAAAACGGCAATGGTCGATGCTTTAAAAACAGCTCTGGAAATGCCACGACAAGAGCGTATTTCACGCTACAAACAACTGATGAAAGGTTTAAAAGATTTTGATATTAATGACTGGCGCAATGCATTTCTTAACGACTTACAGAACAAAACCGCTGTGCAGAATTTCAGATTTCTGGGAATGCGTAACGTTAACCCTATTTATCAAAATTTATAGTACTTCAATTTGTAAGGAACTGGCAGTATCCAGATATTGCCAGTTCAATTCACTATGATGCTTATTTCACATAAGTATACCGATTTAAAGCCACAATCAATAATAATAGACCAGATAGTGCCATAAATACTGTACTTAGGCCAAACAGCTCACTCACCATTCCAATGAAAGCAGGTCCAACCAGAATACCCGTATAAGCCATAGTCGAAACACACGACAAGGCAACTGCGCTTGCCATCATCTTCTGACGTCCAGCACGGGAAAACATGATCGGGACGATGTTAGAACAACCTGCGCCAACCAATGTATAACCTACTAAAACCAGCCACCAACGAGGCGCGATACTGACCAAAGCCAAGCCTAAAGTTGCACAAATCGCGCTATAGGTTAAAAGCTTTTTTTCACCAAAATAACGGATCAGATAATCCCCCGTAAAACGTCCTGTGGTCATGGCAATCGCGAAGAAGGTATACGCCAATCCCGCAAAAGCGGCATTAACTCCATATTGTTGCGTTAAATAAATACCACTCCAGTCCATCGCCGCACCTTCCGTCATGAAAATGATGAAGCAGGCAATACCAATTAATATAATCAAAGGTTGTGGCAGACGCTGGCGTATCGACTTTTTCACTTTCGATGACGCTTCAAGAAGGGTGTTTTCTACAGCTTTTATGTTGTATGGCACTGAAAGAAAAACAATAATTACCAACAGTAAACTCACAGCAAATGCGCTTATAACAGACGAAATACTTAAAGCAAGCAATGCAGTAATCGTCAGTACCCCAGCTAATCCGCCTAGACTCGCCATACCATGAAAGCCAGACATCAATGATTTTAAGCTATTTTTCTCAACCACTACGGCCTGAATATTGAGAGCGACACCCAGACTTCCTGCTGCTGTACCAAATAAGAATAAGGTGATCGCCATCATTAACGGCGTGCTCAATAAGCTTAGGCTTGGCAATAAAACGGCAAGCAAAAGTAAAGCGAAACCGATCGGCACACGACAACCAATACGCTGAACAATTTTACCTGTTGCAGGCATAGCTAGCATTGCACCTAAGCCGCCGCATAATAGCAACAAACCAAAATCGGCATGATTAAAATGCAAACGTTGCTGGGCAAAAGGAATCAGCGGCGCCCATGCAGCCGTGGCGAAACCCAGACCGAAAAAGCTAAAACGAGTTGAAAGACGTTGAGCACTTAATTGAATTTCAGGATCAATAAGAGCAGTTCTGGAAAAAAGGATCATTTAATACCATCCACACAAATTAACTCAGAGCGTCCATCTCGGATAAATCGCCATAGAAAAACCCCTGCTAATCTATAGAGAAGTTCTATAAATCCACAGAGGCTTTTATGACGAAATTATACACAAAACCAAGCTAAAAACAGTATTTTTTACAAAAATAAAATTTATATATATCAACAGCTTATTATTATTTATTCAAATAAAATTAAAGCATTTATTTTTAACACTTTTTCTTCTTAGCTTTTCAATTTAATTAGGCAAAGATATGAATTTACTTAAATTTTGTAAGGATGACAGAATTAAATAGCTCATTTATAAAGCTGAATAATATATTTCACCCGCTAAAGCTGTGGATTAACTTTCTCTCTCGAATTAGGTCAATTTTATAAATGTTTTAAAAAGTACGATAAACCTTCAGGTGCACGTCCATTTAATCGACTGCTAGTGGTGACCCGAACCAAATTACTCCAAGTGATTTTGCAACATTGCTTAATAAATTTTTCAATTAATGAGACATCCTCATGACAAGGAATGGGCTCAAAACCTCCTGCTTGAATATAAGCTTGCGCACTAAAACTTAAATTCGCGCCATGAATATGTTGATGGTTCATGCTGTCCTGATAGTGAGCCAAATATTTTTGTTGTTGCGGTACTGATAAGTAACTAAGATCATCCAGTATAACGATTCCACAAATGGCATCTGTGGGCTGATGGCGCATTTGGCATAGTAACCAATCTGGATCTACAATTGTATCAGCATCAGTGCAAGCGAGCCAGGTCACACCTTGATCGATTAACTGCCTAATGCCAATATCTCTGGCCTTGCCTACACAAGCAAAATTACATTCAAGCCAGTTCATCTGATGTGACTTTACAATCATAAGAGACTGGTCAGTACAACTGTCTAAAACTACTAAAATCTCGACCTGATCGTGACCCATATTCTCAATAGCCTGTTCAATTGACTGCAAACAAGCGGATAAATTCTGTTCTTCATTATGGGCTGGGATAACAATACCTATTTTCATATTAAGCCCTGTTGTTTTGCCAAAGATGAAGGATTTACCGTCCAGATATCAATAATGAAATCTGGATCATTCAGACTTAAATAATGAGTGAACAACAAAGATTGTTTTAAATGATGATGGACTTGAGAAGCATCTAGTTCAAAATCCTGAATAGCGTGACGCCAGTGACAACACAGGATTTCACCTTGTGGCGTTAAACTGTTTTTGAGCTGATAGATCAGTTCATGCAGTTCAGTGCGTGATAAGTAATAGGCCACTTCACTGATGACAATCAGATCAAATTTCTGTTCAGGAAAATATTCAGGAATTTTTTGGTGTTGAACGCTCACATGCTTCAAATTCTGTAAACGTTTAGAGGCCCAATGAACAGCATGTTCAGAAAAATCTAGACATAAAAGCTGATCAGCGCGTTTGGCTAAATGTACACTTAAATGGCCATTGGAACAGCCGATTTCCAACACTGATGAATAACGCTGTTGAGTAAGCAATGCCAAACAAATCTGCCTTTTACGAGCTTCATACCAATGTAAATCGTAGCCCCAAGGGTCATTATTGTGATGATATAAGGCTTCGAAATATTGACTAGAATCATTCACAAAGATAAACCTCCCAAGGCATTAACAAACGTTCGATGATTGTTGGAGATAAAACCGCAGCATTGCCTGTACTTTCATCAGGTTCAATCTGACTCTTAAACTGCATGATGGCCTGACGTTTTTTGATTAATTGGGCCTGAGTTAAGTTGTAAGCTCTAGCCTTTTGCCAGTTGATACGTGGATCTAGTGGTCGCGCCCAATGCCATGCCCAGATCAGCACATGTAAATATGGTAGGGCATGCGCTAAAGCAAGGGCCTGTACCGTTTTTCCTACCGCTTCATGATCTGGATGTCCATCCTGTGCATAGCTACAAATCAGAATGTCTTCCGCTTGAACCAGCATGTCTAATGTTTGCCACAGTTGTTCTGTATGCAAATGAATCTGTCCATCTGGTAAATTTAAGGCAATACGTTGAGCAAAATCTGAGACCTGTAAACAATGTAACGCCGCCAGACTTTCTTGTGGGCGGATTCGATCTAATTGCTCTGGACTATATTTACTTGAATGTGGATGGCTTTGGGTACCATTGCTGACGGCGACAATCACTAGGCGACAATTAAAGCTAATCAACTGTTGCATCAAGCCGCCACAGCCGAGTATTTCATCATCTGGATGCGGCGCCACAATCACAATTCGTTTCGATTGAAATTTTTTAAGATCGAGTGGCAATAGCGGCTGCTGCGAAAATGCATGTAACCATTGTTCTCTGGGTGTACCTTGCCCTTCTATAATACGATCTTCGACTAAAGAATGTTTTAGAGCTGCCATGATATTTGCTCCTGTAAACATCGTTCAGCAATTTGCTCATCATCGAATGCCGCATGACTTTGCCGAATAAATACAGGTAAATCAGCCATTAGACTGGCAAAAGTTGCTTGTTCACAAAAAGGCCGTGCTCCAAGCGCTTTTCCAACCCCTTCAATAACAGCCAAACAGCTTTGTTCTGCATGCGCACGCAATATCCGTACTTCCCGTTCATAACTAAGCTTCGGTTGACTATCTATAAGTTGAGCGACATAGTGGAAATATTGTCGAGTTACCGCAAGTTGGCTTGCCAATTGACCTAAATACATTTTTTTAAAAGAATTAGGGGCTGTAAAGCAACTTTTTTGCAGCTCATCCATTAGTCGTACAGCTGCACCATACCAGCAAGCCCCGACACCCGCTGCACCATGCCAGAAACCAGGCCGATCAATGTAATCATTAGGATTACCAATAATTTTAACTACTGTATCCTGAAATTTAACTCTGGCTGTCCGTGTTCCTTGCATACCTACGGCTTGCCAATGAGATAAATCAATCGAGACCGATGGTTGGCTTAAATCAATAATACAGAGCTGAGATTGCCCTTGTTGATCTTTAAAACTGATTAATACTTTTTGAATAAATTCAGCACCTGAACACCACATTTTTACTCCATGACAAAGCCCATTTTCAACCTGTATCTGCGCTGGTCCACCATTGGCAGCCCAAATAGCCCATGTCTTCTCATCGATTTCATTTTCATAACCGAGTTCATACAAGATGCTTAAAGCGTCGCAATGTGACTCAAAAAGTTTGGCTAAACTGAGATCAAAGCCAGCGATCTGAGCAAAAATTTGCCATCGTTGATATGTTTGTCCGGAGGCAGGTTCAGGCAACCGTCCAATAGAATGAATTAACTGTTTCAACACAATTGGACGTTGATTTAACTTTTCTTCAGCTGTGTACTGTTCAAAGCGATTTAATATATCGAAAGTTAAACTTTTTTTAGATAATTGACTATTCATTATTAAAATATTGATTTGAGTTAATCCTTTAAAATAAAATAATATTCCATTTAATTAAATAGACGAATTGTAATAAAGTAATAACCATCAATAAATAAGTAAAAATTTTAACAATTTAAATTTAATATCCACTTATATAAATTTATTAAATTCTTCTTTAAGAATTACTTAAAAACATAAGTTATAAATCAAACACTTAAATTTAAGTATCAAAATTGTTTATATAATTAATTTAAATTAATTAGGTAGAAGATTAGATTAGGGACAAACTAACTATCTGGAATGAAAAGCTGTACTGTAAGAAAGTGTGAAATTTGATGTATTCAGACTCATCAATAATAAATTAGTTCAAATTGGTATAAATAATATAAAATTACAATTTTAAATATATTACCTACAAATACATAAATTGTCACTTTTAAAAAAATAATAAAAATAAAATATAATACACTGAAGAAATAATATATGGAGGTGCTTATGATTATTACAAAGAGGCTAATATTAAGACAATGGAAAGATGAAGATATTGAAAAATTTATTAAAATAAATAAAAACTCTCGGGTAATGAAATATTACCCAAGTATTCTTACAACTTCTGAAACAATTGAATTTATAACAAACGAATCAAGACTTCTACATGAAAATGGTTGGGGATATTGGGCTGTAGAATTAAAATCCTCAGGTAGTTTTTTAGGATTTATTGGTTTAAAAGAAGAAAAAACTTTATTTGATTTTTCACCCTGTATAGCAATTGCTTGGCGCATAGATGAAGATTCATGGGGAAATGGTTATGCTTCAGAAGGTGCAGCAATAGTTCTAAAATATGCATTTGAAAATTTAAACTTAAATAAAGTTGTTGCTTTTACAGCATCCAGCAATATAAGATCAGAAGAAGTGATGAAGCACTTAAAAATGACTAAAATTAAAGAATTTGTTCATCCATTATTAGATAAGAAAGATCCTTTATCAAGACATATACTTTATTCAATTAAA
Source organism: Acinetobacter sp. V89_7 (assembly GCF_029967895.1). NCBI lineage: Bacteria > Pseudomonadati > Pseudomonadota > Gammaproteobacteria > Moraxellales > Moraxellaceae > Acinetobacter > Acinetobacter sp. V89_7. The sequence goes on along the minus strand of NZ_JASCAJ010000017.1, from coordinate 37,230 downwards.
AAACATATTTAACTTCTTTCATCAACCAGCTAAAACTTATAAATTTTAAATCTTTCTTTTTTAAAAAACTATATTAAAATAATTTAAACGATTTATTTATAAAAATTAATAATATTTATTGTTATTTCTCATAAGTTATTTTCTCAATAAAGTTAGCTATCCATATTAAAAATTCTACACTTCTAATATTTTTTGGCATCATGGTGAAATCTAAATCAAATTCTAGTTTTTTTTAGATTAATGGAAATATTCATTTAAATCAATACGGTGTTTAATAAAATTTAAGAAGACAAATAAATTTGCTTCAACTACGAGCAGCTATATTAAATAAATTTAATGAATTAGGCATACCTCAAACCTAATTTATACATTAAAGGCATATTAATAAATAAATTATTAACTAATTTTTTTATAAAAAAAGCACAACCGTATCAAAAATAAACATTAAAAGTTATATTCTTCCAACTCTTAATTAATTACTTTGAAAAACTTTTAAACAATGATGACAAACCGTTAATTCACCATCTTTACAACGATGAATTTCAAGTACTTTGTGCAGACCTATCAAGCATTTAAAATATTGAATCATAATTACACCCTCTCTAGATACATATATTTAATTATGATTATATTAATATTAAATTATTTATAAATCCATATTTCTGTAGTGGCACTCCCAAACTTATGAACTATTAGAGTTAACACTACAAAAATAACGAAAAAAAACAATTTTTAGAGCTTTAGATATCATTCCATCATCCTTATTTAATTAATTTTCTGTTTAAATTAAAAACTTTTTAAAATCATTTGAGTAACAATTTCATCAAAATCCAATTTTATTGAATTTATTTTTTTTGTTTTACTCATCTTATAGTAAATACCACCAACCATCCCAACACTTATCAAGGCTAATATTTTCATAATTACCTCTAGCATTTAATTATCAGAACAATAAAAATAACATTTGGATTTGTATTGTTATTAAATCCTTTAGATAAATTTTATATCTTATGTAAATTAATGTGAAAATAATAATAAATTTTCACATTTAATACATAAATCGAATTAGCTTAAAATCTGTATTGTTATTTTTTTACATTAATTACCTCGGTATTTACAGTACTAATACCCGTTTTATCCAATTATGTCTCCTTCTTTTGCAGTTTTATATATATCATTGACGAAATCATTTCATTCATCATTAAACCTGTGAATTGTGCAATACGAAGTTTTAAAGGATAGCTTTTATATTCAAAAATATGAAGAAAATAAAAACTATGCTTTTACTGTGTACTGAAGTTTTTTGATACACATTCTCAGGTGAGGGTATTTTTTCGTATATCGTCCTTAGTATGATTATTTACAGCTTGTTTGTACTGAAATTTTAGCTTTATCATATTGCCTCCTAGGTTCAGTTACCTAGAAGGGATCCTCTGCGTAGTAGTTCATTGTTTTAACGGATTCACTAAGCTGTCAATACTTGTCATTATTTATAGTAATAACTGACGCTCGTATCTTTATAATCTCCCCAGCCTGTCCATATCTGAGTCAGTTTTACATAACGCTGATTGATACTTTGGACCCTGTATAAATAGCTACGTGGTGGAGAAATATTATTCGTTCGTACTTTCTCAATTAAAATAAAGGTCTTGTCATCTAACCATTTTACTCGAAGTAGTAAAGGATCTTGGCATTGCCCTAATTCTGCATACATCGCTGCATCTTTACCATTCTTAGCAAAAGACAATCCTGCGCATTCAGTATCTGGCAAATCTAAGACCAGACGCTTTCCTACTAGACTTTCTTTGGCACCTGCACAAGCCAGTGTTGAAAGACTTAAACATAATCCTGCGAATAGTAATTTTTTCATTTGATTCAACTCTTTATTTATATGGAGGTTAAAACACATTGTCAATAAAGCCACACTGTAAGATGTGCTGTGAGGAATTGACTGGATTGTTATAAAGGCTGATAAAAGCAATCATATCATTCAGATCAGAAGCATCTCGTTTATAGGGCTGGCTATAGATATAAATCTGTTTAGGTGTATAGATCTTTTGATTTTGGAAGACTTCTCCATTAAAGGCTTTTAAATATGGATATTGCTGAAAGACCTGTGTGGTCTTAATTCTCTTTCCACTGTCCTTATCCTGATCTAAGGCTTTATCCCATTGCTGTTTAAAGTTTTTAAATTGCTGCCCTGTATAGCTACTGAATTTAATATTTAATCCGCTTTCAATTTTTTGTTTAGTTGTGCCGATGTCATCTCGACGATAGATCGATGTACTTGCTCCTGCAATACTGACATGCATTGAGGTCTCAATCCGTTGAATTAGATTACTTTTGTTTCTAGGAAGATAGACGGTTGTTTCAGGGCAGTCCTGACAGAAATTTTCATCTTCTGAATCATCGATAATGGCCGTCTTTTGCTTGCTATATTGCTTTTGAAATTTTTTCTGAAGTTTGGCGATCGCTGGTGTTGGTATATCTGCCCTGTCACCCAACGCCAGTTGATTATTAAAAGATTGTTCATTTTCAGTCCAATCCAGACAGGATAAGCCTTGCTCCAGTGTTAAAGATGAGGCAGAAATAGGTTGAGCCGTCGCGGTGTGTATCATGAGCAGCGAGATACTCGTGACAAGAAATTCTTTAATCATACATCCCATTTTGTTGTTGTCCTTATTTTCGCTTACCGATCATTCACGTTAAACCAGTAGGAATATTCTTTAGGCTGACCATTCACCAAGACATTGCTGAGTTTGACATCGTAGATCACGTTCAATTTCAAATCGTCAAAGTTAAACTGGATATGGTTGGGAACTCCGATATTTTCATAACGGATATTACTGATCTTCTGTTTAGCACCACTACTTCGTTCAGTGACAACAACGTTAGCTTTGGCGTAGTCCACATTGCGATTGGCAAAGAAATTCTTTTGATCGGTTAAAACTGAAATCGAGAGAATTGAACCCGCCATATAATATTTGGCTGGATAATTGTGGTAGGGATAGGCAATCACACCGAGTGGTGCAGTGGTTGGATTGTCGAAGGGATAAACCACTTTGTAGGACGTACCGACCACATAAGGGAATCGGGTATCCTTGAATGATGGTGCATTGACTGAACCATAAGCCGATTTTTTCAAGAATGGATTGAGCATCCAGAGTCGATGCCCTACATCTCCTGCAAACAGATTTAATTTGTCATGCACCATATTTGTAATGCTTTCGGCAGGTGAATAGTCATATTTATTCTGTCTTACCCCCATTTCTAGGCTACTGGTTCTTGCACCCACCGCACCAATATCGGAATAGCAGTTTGTGTTGGCTTCGGGGTAATGGGTCAAGATGTTGTTTGCCGCAAGAACCAGTGCGGTCTGCATCATCTCATCTTCACGGGCATAATCGTATGTAATACTTGGCAGCCCATGCAAAGAGCGAACTGTATTGATTTCACTCAAGAATTCATTTCTAAACTTTGCACTGAGCTTACCCGCATAACAGTTATTAATATTGGGGTCATCACTCATAGATGAAGCCTTAAACACATCAAAGCTGATGGTTTTACTCTCTGCTACCAGTGTTTTAGTATCACCATCATGGGTGAGTTTAAGAGTACATACACCCGCCCCAATCCCCTTGAGTTCGCCCTGACTATACGTACAGGTTGATGAAGAAAGGCTGCTAATCGTGACGGGAAGTTTGGCACTGGATTCAGTATCCAGTGAATAAACATTATCCGTCAGGATGTATTTGATTTTGAGTGGGGTAATGGTTTGCTCGACCTTAGTTACACAAACATTATTTTCTAGATATTGATCCGCAGCACAAGTCACATTGACGGTCATGCGGCTATTGAGTGGTAGAACTTTTGCTGTCCCTGCCTGTGTCAGTGCCAGAGTACACTGTCCAACTTTAAGAGCTTTGAGTTCATTACCACTTACATTACAGATGTTGAGGGTGTTACTGCTAAAAGTCACTGCCAAACCTTGATCGGTTTGAAGCGATAATGGATAACTTTGACCTTGAATCAGGCTGCTCAATGGTAGTGACTGAATGTTTTGTACTACCTTATTTTTACATGCACCCTCTTCCAGATATTGGCTTTCAGCACAGGTCACGGGCTTAGGAGTTGTATTGCCATTATCTGGATTATCCGCTCCACCGCCATTGGATGAACTGGAATCTCCACCTGAACTACCGCCACCACCACATCCGAGGATTACAGTACTGATTGCCATCATCAGCACAGATGGCATAAACGATTTTGAAATCATCATATTTGACTGCCTTATATTTATTGTTGTTATTGATAATGATCAGCCGAGAGTAACTGGCGAATTTCACTGGCCATTTTTGGACTACGCCAAGGGAATAGCACCTTAAGACTATAATTTGGTTTAAATTGATCCCGTGTTCCGATATTGACTTGGAACTCACGTTTCATCGGTGTCCGATGTACTTGTTGATTAACATGGGTTCCCATCATCGGGTTACTGATCACCGTGGTTGTGGTTCTGAAGCGGTCTTCAACCAGATTGTAATATCCCACAGAAGTTATATAGTCAAAAGGATATTTGACTAAGCGCTGATCCGGCTGATCAAACAGGATGATGGTTTTATCCTGACTATTAATCCAGACACCACGATTTTGATAGTTAAAAGTTTCCCCTTGGCGTTTCAGTTGCTCAGTCATTCCATCGAAATATGTATTTCCATATTGATAGAGGTAGTAAATGATCACAAACCAGAACAGGTCAAAGCCAAAGAAGATATAGGCAAAAGCACCAAAGGAAAAGATTTTGGCAATAATCAGAAAGATCACAATTGGCAAAACCACACATTTTAAAAATAACTTGGATTTCTGTGGACGGTTTTCGATTGGAATGATTTTGGGTTTCGTTAATTCAGTCATGGTTGTTTCCCGCATGTTCAATGCAATTCACAATCACCAGCAGATATAAAAAGTTTTATTTTTACAGGCGTGACTTAGCCATCCACCGTTGGATTGTTCTTGTTAAAAAGTTTTTTTAATACAGCCTAAAAATTAAATTAGCCGTATAGTCCTCGTTGAAAAGCACAACAAGGTTGAACAGGTGGCGAGGCACAAAAAAGAAAAGATAGATACAACATGTGAAGCTCCTTGAATCTTAAGAAGTTCTGCCATATCACTGTCAAATAATGGTGGCAGAACAAAAGAGGGTTGACAGACTGGGATCCAAGGAACCAGCACACCCGAAGGTGTCCCCCTTCTGTCCTACCATAAAGATAAAAGGGGGACGAGAAGGTCCACAAAAAATAGGCGAGCTATTCTCTGTGCTGGATCAACGGTCTGTCAAAACCGACTGGCAATGTAGGCCAGCGAGCCCATATTAATTTCATATCGGGCTTTAGTCAATTTTCCTGCCACTAAAATCTAGACAATCAAATTACTTGTAAGAATTTAAGTTAAGTGTTTGATTTTTCCCATGAGGTCAAATTAATCCACTCAATTAGCTCATTTTGGTTTAATGGATGAGACTAAAATGGACTGTTCTTCTTTATTAAAATGAAACAATAAAATGAATCAATAAATCTCCCAACCATACCTTTAAATATTTGGACTAATGAAATGGGATTAGTCATATCAGCTAAGATTAAGATTGGACTTATCCTTTTATGATCTTATTCAATACAGCTATGGGTGATATCCAGATTCAATACATACATGTAAGAAAAAGATTAGTGAAAGCCTTAAACATTGTTGAGGCACTGACAAATCGATCATGAATTCAGCTCATGATTAACAGCAGTCACTCTAAGTTTTATGATTTAAACACATATAAGACCTATTCAGATGAGCCCTCAAAGCAAGAAAAACAACAAATATTGAACAATGACCATCGTCCATAAACACTTCTGAAAACAGTTTCCTAGCCGTCAGCAATCCAGAATATCTTCAGGTTAATCAATAAATTATTTAATGTTAAAATATGTAAAAACATCAAATTGAATCGTTGACAGGTTAAGGTATACCCAGCTAAGCTAATTCTACACAGCAAAATCTGTGTTCAGGCGTAGGAAACCTGATATTATCTAGGTGCAAATAAATGTCGCACTTGCGGCTATTTTTTTGTCTACTGTTTAGCAGTCGTTATGGCAGTTTGACAGGACAACCGTAAGGTTGGCTGAGCCTAGATTCAGTATTTCCTACTCCTGTTAAGCTGCCACCATCATCGTAGGAAAATGATGGCGGTAAGTAATTAAACTTATCTAGGACTACTGCTATGAACGCAATTCTTCATGGTGCAAACACTTGCACACCTAAAAAACAAGCCTCTCAACTGATTGTTGAACTCGGTAAATCTATTTCAAACCCTCAACGCCAAACATTGGCAAATCTTTATATTGCAGTCGATACCGCAAATTCCTTACTTAACGAGCTTGAACAAGCACATCAAATCATTCGTCAGTGTATGCGTGAGATGGATGATGAACAAATTCTTGAAGTCGCAAAGCTCAATCAAAATAACAACCTCTCCTCTCTATGGGCATTCCGTACGCATCAACGTCACAAGTTGATTGAACGCGCACAACGTGTGCTGTTTGGAGCTGGTTATGTCCAAAGCTAATAAGAACAATCTCCTGATTTCAGGAGACTATCCTTTAATTGCTTCGCCGACGCTTGCAAAAGCGTATGGCGTTGCAGCCGCTAATTTTCTACAGAAATTGCATTATTGCTTAGAAAATAACGAAGGGAAAATTTTTAATGGAAAAAAGTATTGGTTCCATAGCTACGAGCAATGGCAAGCGACGCTTGGCGTTTATAGCCTATCAACAATCAAACGAATTGTGGCAAAGTTAAAGCAAGCTGGAATTTTAGTCATTGAAAAATTGGCAAAAAATAAATGGCTACAAACCAATTTCTATACGATTAACTATAAGAAATTAAAACAACTCATCACGATGAATAACGGACAAAATAATCTGCCTAACGAAGTAGTTCCCTCTTCTGATTCAGTCGTAATCACACCACCTTTGGAAAACTCTGTTCAAGCCGTCCAATCATCAATGTTAATCAATTCAATTCAACAGGCATTTCAAAATATCAAGGTTAAATCAAATACAGTTGAACCCTCATTAAAAGTGGCAAAAGAATCCCATCTACGCCCCAACTTTGTCACGCCTGAATCTTATTCAGTAAAGGGATTAAGCCAACCACTCCACCCTCTTGCATTAAACGAAACGTTAAAAAATATGGATCTCAATTACCGCTGCTTTTATCAAGCACTCAGGCAGCAACGTGTAGATATTGATTGTGATGATCAACGCATTCAACAAATGTTGAAATATCAAAAGCGGATTCTTCAACATATTGTATATATCAAACAGAATTTTGCAGGACATGAGCGCTATCAATGGCACACACTTGAACAGCTACAAATGGAAAGTTATTTAAAGAAATAGGTCAAACTGAACGAAAACCAATTTCAAATGATCCATCTATTAAAGTCCATAGATGGATCATTTGATTAAATCAAAGGTTGAACAAAGACTGATTAAATCCATTGAACTGGCTCATCAGAGATAACAAACTTTGGGTTTTTCATCTATATATTAAAACTCAAAATCTAGATTTTTCGATTGATCAAGATGATGTGTATTTTCCTTTTCCTGTTCACTTTTTTTAGCCAACGCTAACTCATACTCTTTTTTATAGACTTCACACAGGTTATGTTGACGAATTTCCCGAATCTCCTTTCTATAATTTGCCACCTCATCTTGATCTTCAGGGTTAGTGCTATACAATAATTCCCTAGGAACTTGAGTAACATCCATTAATTTAGTTCCATATTTTTTATTATAATCTTCATTAGATAAACATGACACCGCACTACTCACTTCTAATTGAATACCATAGATTTCTACAATCTTGGTTGGCGCATATTTTTCTAAAAATTCATTTATTATTTCTTCAGTTTTTGTTCGATAGTGAAATAATATATTACGGCGAAATCCGAGTACATCTGCCGTGATTTTTAATGCACCACCTTTAGCTGGATTTTTTTGACGATATTGCTTAAAGAACTGCTCTGGGGAACGTCGAATATTATCCAGCATACTTTTTTCAGAAAATAATAAATGTAAATGTGGTTGTTCTGAATTTCCATCAAGAGCAGCAACATGATTATGAATTGCGATTGTGGATGGCATTTTATATTGACCGCAAAATTCATGCATTAATCTTTCAGACAGTTCAATACGGCGATTTTTATCCAATTCTTTTGGTAAAGCGATTGTAATATGTGATGAGGTTCGTTTGGTCACACTTGTATATTGATCTGCCGCATACCAAAACTGATCGGGATGATTATCGCCCCAAGCTGGCATATGATATGAAGAACAATATTCAAGCTCTTCAATCTCACTTTTATGCTTAGAAAAATATAAAGTCCGAGTAATATAGTGATATGCACTTTTTGATAGTCGATACTTTGAATGACCGTCACTCAACTTTATTTGACTATTACCTTTAACGTTATGACTTAAATGAAAATAATACATTTTTACTTCCGATATTAATTTAACTGGAATATCGGATCCTACAAAATTTTAAAAATTCATGATTCGTTTCGTAAAGAAAAATGAAAAAAACTTGAACTCAGATCAAAAAATACACATTCAATAAAACTGCATGAGTAACAAAACCTAAAAATAAGAGTAACAGAATGAAAAAGTTAAAAAATATCAATTTTTATCAATAAAAACAGATATATAAGCTATTCATAAAAACCGTGTAACAGCTTAACTAAATAAGAGTAACACCTACTAAAAATATGAGTAACGCCGATAGCACATAAGAGTAACACCCTATAACCATTAAAAATCATAGACTTAAAAATTAACAGGGCTGCGCAGCACGAGAAGAAGTGTCTTTTAAATGAGAGCGAAGCGAAATTTTAAAAGACACGGATACGAGATATAAAAAATCTTTTTTGCATTCGCAAAAAAGATTTTTTATCTGCCCCACTATTAACAGCCATAAATTAACAGCTCAAATTAACAGAAAAGTAGTATTTTTTGAAAAACTCAACATATGGCGATTTTTTTTAAGACTCTGTGATATACCAACATTTTCTTAAAAACAGATGGTTTAAAAATGGCTAGAGTTAAATTAACAGTGAATGAAATAACTTTAAGAGTTGAAAAACACTTAAGACAGATAGCAAAACGTACTCATTCAGATGAGTTGGTACTTCAATTGATTCAATCTAAACCTGTAAATCAATTTACCGAAGAAGATATAAGAAAATTAAAAAATAAAGATCACAAAATTTTAGAATTAAACAGATTAGCAGAATTAATGGACTCTATCTGCACGATAGCAAAGAGTGATCGCTCTGAGATTGAAAATGACATCGTTGATTTTAGTAGATATGAAGATCCTTCTTCTCAGACTGATGAAAGATTAACAATAGCATTAAAAATGCTAAAAAATTACAATAGAAAAACTCCCAATGAAATTAAACAAAAAGCACACAATGAAATTAAAAAATCTTTGAATAATTCATATAAGCAAAGAGATCAGAAGATAAAAGACAAGAAGAGAGAAAATCATGAGAAATTTTTTCTTGGAAGTGCGCTTATATCATTTTTTAAATCACAAAATATTGAAATGAATTATCTGGATATTACACTTAAGATGATAGAGCTTTATCAGACTAAAAATTATTTTAGCAGAGAATTTTTTTCAGAATATGAAATAAATAAATTTAAATTCTCAGAAATTGGTAGAAACTTTAACGATAAGAAAAATGCGATTTTATCTGATCCTAAAAATCCTTTTAAATAAAAATATAGATTAAAAGATAAAGCAGTATACGTTTAGCTCATTTATTTTAAATGAGTTAAGCAGTCAACGTTGTTATTACTGACAACTAACAAAAGATTATTTACTGATATAATAAAAAATAAGTCTTTTTTTAATTTTTTAAACATATCTCATCTTTTTTTGGTTTTTTTCCATATATCTCATCTTTTTTTGGTTTTTTCCCATATATCTCATCTTTTTTTTTAAAATTTTGATAGCCTTTATTTTAAGAGGTTTTCTCTTAAAACTTTATTAAAGGAGATATTTAATGGCTGTATCTATAGACCTAACTAATACCGAACGTCGAGTATCTACTGCCGAATTCGCTTTGCGCATGAATATTTCAGAAAAGGAGCTATATGATCGAATTAAAACTGGTCGCGTGACAAGACCAATCAAAGATGGACGTAAAAATTACTGGCTTAATAGCTATGTCCTTTCCTGTATTATTCATGAGGAAAACTCCATTCTTACGTCAGAATGAAATAGCTGTTGTTCTTAGTCAAAAACGCCTGATTTTTCTCAGGCGTATTATTTCAATATTTTCATTCATCCAATAGTTAAATCCTTATCTAATATGATGACTTTAGTTTTTAAGAGATCTAGTAGATCTATAAAATTAAAAAGGTCACAAATAAAATTTGTGACCTTTTTTGTAACAAACTCGAATGTGAGTAACATTATGAGTAAGCTTAACAGATATAGTTTAAATATTATTAAATTACAATAATTTAAACCACATGTGAGCGGTTTACATCATACCGCCCATACCACCCATGCCACCCATATCAGGCATTGCTGGTTTGTCTTCTGGAATATCTGTGATCATCGCTTCAGTAGTCAACATCAAGCCCGCAACAGATGCTGCATGCTCAAGCGCAGAACGCGTAACTTTAGCTGGATCAAGAATACCCATTTCAAGCATGTCGCCATATACACCCGTTGCTGCGTTATAGCCGAAGTTACCTTCACCTGCTTTGACTGCATTGACAACAACAGAAGGCTCATCACCTGCATTCGATACGATTTGACGAAGTGGTGCTTCAATCGCACGACGTAAAATGTTGATACCAACAGTTTGGTCATCATTTGCGCCAGTTAAGCCGTCAAGTGAGTTCACTGCACGTACAAGTGCAACACCACCACCTGCAACCACACCTTCTTCAACCGCAGCACGCGTTGCATGAAGCGCATCGTCTACACGGTCTTTCTTCTCTTTCATTTCAACTTCAGTTGCTGCACCGATTTTGATCACTGCAACACCGCCAGCAAGTTTTGCTACGCGTTCTTGAAGTTTTTCTTTGTCGTATTCAGAAGTTGACTCTTCGATTTGCGCACGAATCTGCTGAACACGTTCTGCAATCGCATTGGCATCACCCGCACCATCTACAATCACTGTGTTTTCTTTCGATACTGTGATTTTGTGTGCAGTACCCAAATCTTGAAGGGTAGCTTGCTCAAGCGACATACCTACTTCTTCAGAAATTACAGTAGCGCCAGTCAAGATCGCGATGTCTTGTAGCATTGCTTTACGACGGTCACCAAAACCAGGTGCTTTTACCGCACATACTTTGATAATACCGCGCATGTTGTTAACAACAAGTGTTGCAAGCGCTTCGCCTTCAACATCTTCAGCAATGATCAAAAGTGGTTTACCCGTTTTTGCAACTGCTTCTAGAGTCGTAATCAATTCACGAATGTTGCTGATTTTTTTATCAACAAGAAGAATGAACGGATTTTCAAGTTCTGCAGTGAGCGTGTCTTGCTTGTTTGCGAAGTATGGTGAGATATAACCACGGTCAAACTGCATACCTTCTACAACATCAAGCGCATCTTCAAAGCCTGAACCTTCTTCAACGGTAATCACGCCTTCTTTGCCCACTTTTTCCATTGCTTGAGCAATCAATTTACCTACAGTCTCGTCAGAGTTTGCAGAAATTGAACCCACTTGCTCAATTGCTTTGAAATCGTCAGCAGGTTTAGCTGTCGCGCGAATGTTTTCAACCACTGCTCTTACTGCAATGTCGATTCCGCGTTTAAGATCCATCGGGTTCATACCAGCAGTTACTGATTTGATCCCTTCATTTAAGATCGCTTGTGCAAGAACAGTCGCTGTCGTTGTTCCGTCACCGGCGATATCGTTGGTTTTGCTTGATACTTCACGTACCAACTGTGCACCCATGTTCTCAAATTTGTCTTTGAGAGAGATTTCTTTTGCAACCGTTACGCCGTCTTTCGTAATGTGTGGTGCACCGAAAGAACGGTCAATAACCACGTTACGACCTTTAGGGCCGAGTGTCACTTTCACTGCATCTGCAAGAACGTTTACACCTGCGATCATTTTTGAACGCGCTGAATCACCGAATTTTACGTCTTTAGCTGACATTCTCTACTCCAATTTTTTCTATCAATGCTTGATCTGATTTATCAATGAGTGGTTAATGCGCAAATTAGCCTTCAAGAACAGCTAAAATGTCAGATTCTTTCATGATTAAGAATTCGTCACCATTTACTTTCACAGTTGTACCTGCATAAGTACCGAATAACACTTTGTCGCCCACTTTTACGTCAAGTGCGCGAACGCCGTTATCCGTAATTTGACCATTACCTACTGCAATGACTTCACCTTGAGCCGGTTTTTCAGCAGCAGAACCTGGCAATAAAATTCCGCCAGCCGTTTTTGTTTCTTCTTCAACACGACGAATTACTACACGGTCATGTAATGGACGAATGTTGCTCATAAATAACTCCATCAGACTAAGTCTATTTTAATAAATGATGTTTGCTGTCATTCTTCCTAAAGCAATCATCAAAATGAATTTGATGACACTTTTGTGGGGATGGAAAAAACGGCTTCAAGGGCAAAAAAGAAAAAAAAATGAATTTTTGTATTTTTTTTAAACACTCATTTGTGATCTGGCAGCTTTTCAATCGGTGCAGGCTGTAAAACAAACTGACGTAAGTTGGAATCAAACCAATAATGCTGAACCTGACCATCTTTAAAAATCACGTTAAAGCTGTTGGGTAAACTTTTATAAAGTCGATAAGACGTCGCTGTGCCAGCATGAATGTCATAAACCGGATGCGCTGCCTGCAAATTATAAATCTGATTCAAATCATATACCGCAGTTTTATGCAGATGTCCGTGGAGCACACCAAACAAGCCACTTTTACTCCAGTTATTCAGCGCCATTCTGCCGAGCACCGGACAATCTTTAATACCGTGCGGTTCATCTGGGGGGGTATAAAAGGGTTGATGCAAGGTGACCAGCTTAAGCTTATGGGCAGGGCCGCGTTTAAGCAGCTCATTGGTTTTTTGAATTTGTTCTAGCGAAATATAGCCACGGGTATGATAGCGACGCCGAATACTATTCACACCAATGACATAAAAATGTTCGGTTTCAATAGTCGGCTCAAGTGCGCCGAAGAAAAACTGATAGCGAACAAATGGAGAAAAAAAACGGTTCCACAAATGGTACAGCGGAATATCGTGGTTGCCGGGAATAACCATATAAGGAATACCCAGACTATCGAGAAATTGCTTGCACGAATAAAACTGCGTAAAGCGGGCACGTTGGGTCAGATCACCACTTACTACTATGACTTCCGGCTCATGCTCCCGACAAAAAGCAGCAATGGCATCTAGACACTCTTGTTTCTCGGTACCAAAGTGTAAATCAGACAGATGCAGCAGCATGAGGCACCATAATAGTTAAGGCATTTTTTTTCACGGTAAAAGTTAAAGGTGTCGTCAACTCTTCAATTTCTCCATCAATGGCAATTTTTAATTTTTTACGCTTACAATCGACGACTACGCGATCTGCACTAAAGCTGTATACATCTTTGGCCTGCTCGAGCGCACCGCGAATCAATTGATAGAGCATTTTAAAAAGACTGGTCTTATCGCTTTTGGCCAGCACTACACCTGCGACTCGCCCCTGCGCCGCGCATTCTGCGATTTGCAGATTCATTTCTTTGAGTTGAAGCTGATTATTACCAAAGAAGATCAATGGCGTTTTGACAGGATAAAGGTGGTCATCCACTTTAATCGATAATTTGAGCTCTTTACGATCACGAATGAGTACATCTAAGGCCGAAGTGTAAGCATTTAAAGGTAAACGTCCAAAACGCTGATTATACATTTCACGCTTTTGAATAAATAAGGGATACAACCCCAAACTGGCATTGTTCAAATAAATACGATCATTGACACTTGCCACATGGACTGATCGTTGGGCACCTGTTGCGATCACCTCGGCGGCTTGAATCAGATCAAGCGGTATATCGAGAACGCGTGCCACATAATTGAATGTACCGAGCGGCAAGATTCCCATTGCAAGCCCGGTATCGACCAGCTTGGTTGCCACCGCATTAAGTGTACCATCTCCGCCAGCCGCAACCACTACTCCCTCATACCCAGTACGGTCTGAGGTTTGATGACGTTCGAGTACATTCGACATGAGCGTATTAAACGACATGTCATGTTCCAGCTCAAAAACCTGAATCTCAAAATCATAATGAGTAAAGAGTGTCATGATTTGTTCATATACCCCCTCATTATCACTTGCATGAAATCCAGATTTTCCGTTATAAATGATGGAGAGTGGTTTTAATTTAGCCATACGTTTTAATATGTCAAACAGTGGACATACTTTATTTTTGAATACAAAATACACAAATAAAAGCGCTTTTATGTAATTTTTGAATGGTGATCATTTATTTTATCAATAATATATATTAGTCAAATCCGCCATATAAAATCATGATATGCAAATTTATTTTATAAATAAATAGTCTCTATTTCTTTAATAAATACCAAAAACACACCCTAAAAACAACTTAAGATATTGATTTAAAACAAATTAAACAAAAATACTCACCAAAGCCCCTGTATAGTCTTTAGTCTTATTTTTTTTAGTGATTTATGCTTTAATAGCGCCACTTTTTTGACTTCGTCTCTTTTGTTGTACCACAACCAAAGGGAATTGTACGTTGTACACATTTTAGAATAGGCCTCACCATGACCCAAGTGAACGCACCTGAATTCGTTCGTCATCCTAAGCTTATTGCATGGGTTGAAGAAATTGCAAAATTGACCAAGCCTGCAAAAATCGAGTGGTGTGACGGTAGCGAGGAAGAATATCAACGTCTGATCGACTTGATGATCGCAAACGGCACCATGCAACCGCTCAACCAAGAAAAACACCCAGGTTCTTATCTTGCAAATTCTGACCCATCAGATGTTGCTCGTGTAGAAGATCGCACGTTCATCTGCTCTGAAAAGCAAGAAGATGCTGGTGCAACAAACAACTGGGAAGCGCCCGCAGTAATGCGTGAAAAGCTAAACGGTCTATTTGATGGTTCAATGGAAGGCCGCACCATGTATGTGGTTCCATTTTCAATGGGTCCATTAGGCAGTCATATTGCGCAGATCGGTATTGAATTGACCGATTCTCCTTATGTTGCAGTCAGCATGCGTAAAATGGCGCGTATGGGTAAAGCGGTTTACGATGTATTAGGCACTGACGGTCAATACGTTCCATGTGTTCACACTGTAGGTGCACCACTTACAGAAGGTCAAAAAGATGTTGCATGGCCATGCAACCCTGAAAAATATATTGTGCATTATCCAGAAACCCGTGAAATCTGGTCATTTGGTTCAGGTTACGGCGGTAACGCACTTCTAGGTAAAAAATGTCTTGCGCTTCGTATCGCTTCGGCAATGGGCCGTGAGCAAGGCTGGTTAGCAGAGCACATGCTAATTTTAGGTGTGACGAATCCACAAGGCGAAAAACATTATATCGCTGCGGCATTCCCGTCTGCATGTGGTAAAACCAACTTCGCTATGCTCATTCCACCAGCAGGCTACGAAGGCTGGAAAATCGAAACCGTAGGTGACGATATCGCGTGGATTAAACCAGGCGAAGATGGTCGTTTGTACGCGATTAACCCAGAAGCAGGTTTCTTTGGTGTTGCACCAGGCACCAATACCAAAACAAATCCAAACTGTATGGCAACCTTGCATAAAGACGTGATCTATACCAACGTTGCAGTTACAGAAGACGGTCAAGTATGGTGGGAAGGTCTTTCTAAAGAAGTTCCAGCTAACTTAACGAACTGGAAAGGCCAGCCACACGTTGCGGGTGAAAAAGCTGCACATCCAAATGCGCGCTTTACCGTATCTGCTGGTCAATGTCCTTCTATTGATGCTGACTGGGAAAATCCAGCGGGCGTGCCAATTTCTGCGTTCATTTTTGGCGGTCGCCGTGCGGATACAGTGCCGTTGGTTTCTGAAGCATTTGACTGGGTAGATGGTGTTTATAAAGCAGCAACCATGGGCTCTGAAACAACTGCTGCAGCTGTCGGTCAACAAGGTATTGTTCGCCGTGATCCGTTTGCGATGCTTCCGTTTGCAGGTTACAACATGGCAGACTACTTCGACCACTGGTTACAACTTGGTCAAGAAGTTGGCGAAAAAGCTGAAGCAGCTGGTAACAAGCTACCAAAAATCTTTAACGTAAACTGGTTCCGTCGTGATGCTGAAGGCAACTTTGTATGGCCTGGCTTTGGTCAGAACATGCGTGTACTTGAGTGGATGATTGACCGTGTTGAAGGCCGTGCAAATGCAGTTGAAACTGCTATCGGCTACGTACCAACTTACGATGACTTGAACTGGACTGGCACAGACTTCTCTAAAGAAGAGTTTGATCTTGTCACAGCTCAAAGCAAAGATCAGTGGATTACAGAGATTGAAAGCCACACTGAATTGTTCAATAAACTTGGTGAACGTCTTCCAAAAGCATTGAAAGAACGTCAAAACCAGTTACTTGAAGCAGTCAAAAAGAGCTAATCTAGCTTAGATAAAAAAGGTCACATCTGTGGCCTTTTTTATTTTCTACTCAATGCTCAATGAATTAGATTGTATTTGATTATTTATTTGCACCAATACATAGTTAAGCAATCAATCCTGTTGTGTATCCCATACGGTTCATCATGTAATCTTCAAGAATACGTTTTTCTGTACTACCAACGTGATAACCCAGTTTTGTTCTGCGCCATAGTAGATCATCAACTGTCTGCACCCACTCCACCCGAATCAAATAATCAACCTCAACCCGATACAACTCATCAGCAAAATGCTCTCCCATATCCTCCAATTTGGCCACTCCCTCAAGCAGTTTCCAAACACGTGTACCATAGGTCGATGCCCAGCGTGTAGCCAATGTTGGTGATATCCCTTTCACACGGCGCTGAATAGCTGCTGCAAGTGTAAGCTTCGATTTAAAGTGCTCTCCACCTGGCAGAGGTTCAGTCTTGGTCCAAGCAGGTGCCATATGCTTAAAATACGGTTTTAGGCGTGTCATGGCAGACTCGGCCAGCATACGGTAAGTGGTCAGCTTGCCGCCAAATACAGATAACAGCGGTGCATTTGGGGCGATCATCTGTAGTGCAAGCGTATAATCACGCGTAATGGCAGATGGCTGGTCAGATTCATCATCGCACAGTGGGCGTACACCCGAAAAATACTCAACAATATCTTCTTTCGTAATTGGCTTTTTAAAATGTGCATTGACCACCTCCAGTAAATAATCCGTCTCACTCGAGGTGATTTCAACTTGATCCAAATGCTGGGTATAAAGTTGGTCGGTTGTTCCAATTAATGTAAATTCATTCAGATAGGGAATGGTAAACACAATCCGGCGATCATTATTTTGCAAAATATAAGCATGATCCCCTTCATACAATCTTTTGACAACTAAATGGCTGCCTTGTACCTGCCGGATCTTATACGGTGAGGGTTGATCAAGCTGCGTTTTAATAAATTCTTCGACCCAAGGCCCCGTTGCATTGACCAACGCTTTGGCACGGATTTGAAAGTATCCTTTTGCACCCTGTAACGAAAGCACCCATACCCCCTCCACAACCTCGGCACAGACACAGCGGGTACGAGTCATCAGCTCTGCCCCATTCTCTCTGGCTTGCATCGCATTTAAGATCACCAAACGACTGTCGTCTACAGCACAATCAGAATACTCAAACCCCAAACAAATTTCCGGAATTAAGGGACTACTGGCATTCATATGAATTTTCTTGGAAGCCGCCAACGTTTCACGCTTACCTAAATAGTCATACAAAAACAAGCCTGAACGAATCAGCCATGCAGGGCGTAAATGCGGCCGATGTGGCATAACAAAACGCAAAGGCCACACAATATGCGGTGCCTTACGCATCAATACTTCACGCTCAGCTAGCGCTTCATGTACCAATCGAAATTCATAGTGCTCAAGATAACGCAGACCACCATGAATTAATTTACTGCTGGCAGAAGAGGTATGACTGGCAAAATCATCTTTCTCACACAAAAAGACCGACAGACCGCGTCCCGCAGCATCGTTGGCAATTCCCACACCATTAATGCCACCACCTATCACTGCAATGTCGTACAACGGAAGCGAATTTTCTATGTTCATCATCCCCGCCTTTTTGTGGTTTTTATTTTTAACGTTAACAAAAAACATCCAAATTGGAAAGCCAAGCGGCCAGATTTTCACACGCCACAACCCACCAAACGTGTACACTTTTTAAGTGATGTAAAGTCCAGCGGATTCACCCCGCCTCAGACACCACGTTATGCTTAAAACTATGCGATACTAACCACAATAAGAGAAGGATGAATTTCATGAAAATGTATAATTTATTGGGTGTTTTAGCGCTTGCAGCGAGTCTTACGGCTTGTCAAAGCACACCACGTCAATATAACGGCAATACAGGCTATCAAGTCGAAAATAAATCTGCCAATTCGGCAACGATTTCGTATACGCTTGCAAATCGCGCGAATCAAGATTTAGATCAGAGAAAATTACAACGTGCCTGTCAATCAGTATTAGGAACGACCAAAACCTATACGCTGTCGATTTTAAGCATCAATGAAATTCCAAATACAGCAGCCAACCGATCGCAAGATCAAGGGATTGCCATTCGTAACTCACGTATGTCGTTTGGCTTATCCGACAGTCCAAGTCTCAACAACAGTGAAGGCTATGCAACGCGTGAAGCCTTAGAGGCACGCCCAAGTACACTTAAAGTCGTGCGCTATACCTGTTCTTGATTCAATCTGTCGCATAAAAAAGACGCTGTGATCACAGCGTCTTATAAAAACTCACATTTCGAAACTCTTTCGCCTCATCCAGATCTGGCCATGTGGTTGCACTTCGTTCATCCATTTTCATATAACGCGAATGGCTAAAGTTTTTTACCCGGCTATCGGCCACCCACACCTGAGGTGCGAATTTTAAAAATTCATCCAGAAAAAAACGATTACACTGGTCATATAAAACATCGGCCGCCAGCAACACATCAACTTGCTCCGACTGATATAAATCCTCTAAATACTCCAGTTCCACCGAGTTTAAACGTGCATTTTCACAGCAGGCCGCCAAACTGACCGCATCGATATCACAGCAAATGACGCGTTTTGCACCAGCCAGTTTTGCAGCAATTGCCACCACACCAGAACCCGCACCAAAATCCAGTACCACCTTGTCACGCACATGTTCAGGCTCTGCCAGCAACCATTGTGCCATCGCCAAACCCGAAGCCCAACAAAAAATCCAGTACGGTGTATCGTTCCAGATTCTACGCACCACCTCATCATCGAGCCGATCTACTGGAAATACTGGAGGAATCAACCAGAGGGAAATTGGCGTATCGGGTAATTGCTGTGCCTGTAATTCAGCATTTGGAATAATGGCATGCAGTGCTTCGAGTAAAACAGGCGGTACTGCATGTGCTCGCGATATATGATCGCTCATATTCAGACGAGTGCTTTTTCGGCAGCTTCAACAGTCTGACGGATCAGCGTAGTGATGGTCATTGGACCCACACCACCCGGGACAGGCGTGTAAGCCGAAGCGATAGTCTCGATACCCTCAAGCTGAATATCACCTACACCACCGCCATCACGCGGATGAAAACCAGCATCGACCACTACCGCACCCGGTTTGATCCAGTCTTTTTGAATCAATTCAGCCTTACCTACAGCACCGACAATAATATCTGCCTGCTTCACAAACTCAGCTAAGTTTTGTGTACGCGAGTGACAAATCGTAACGGTCGCATTCGCTTCAAGCAACATGGCGGCCATTGGCTTACCTAAAATTGCCGAACGCCCTACGACAACAGCATGCTTACCGGTCAGCTCAATATTGTGTTCTTTTAAAATTGTCATAATTCCAGCTGGAGTAGCAGAACCATAGGCTGCCTCACCCATTGCCATGCGACCATAGCCCAAGCACGTCACACCATCGACATCTTTATTGAGTGAAATTGCATCGAAACATGCACGCTCATCAATCTGTGCAGGAACAGGATGTTGCAGCAAGATTCCGTGTACATCTGGATTGGCATTGAGTTTTTCAATTTCTGCCAATAGCTCTTCGGTAGTCGTGGTCTGTGGAAGTTCAATTTTTAATGAATCCATTCCCACACGGCGACATGCATTGCCTTTCATACGTACATAGGTTGCAGAAGCACCATCATCACCGACTAAAATTGTTGCCAAAATTGGAGTACGACCTGTTTTTGCTTTCAGTGCTTCAACACGCACCAACAAGTCCGCTTCAATTTTCTTTGCTAATGCACGACCATCTAAAACCAATGCCACGGCACATCTCCAAGCTAGATATGAATCAATTTTTGCAAATGATACATGATAATTTGGGTAATTTTATTTTAGATGTTGTTTTTCTGCGCATATTCGCTGAATTTAGTATTGTTTTTTTTCTGAAGCTTGCTAATATGTGCATCACCAAATGATGGCGGGGTGGCAGAGTGGTCATGCAGCGGACTGCAACTCCGTGTACGCCGGTTCGATTCCGACCTCCGCCTCCACATTTGGTAAAGCCCGGGTGGTGAAATAGGTAGACACAGGGGATTTAAAATCCCCCGCCCACAAAGGCGTGCCGGTTCGAGTCCGGCCCCGGGCACCATTTTAAATCTTTTGAAATGGTGCAATAAAGAATCCAGCAATACGCTGGTTTTTTTATGCCTGAAATTTATGTTTTTATATTTTCTTTATTCAAGCCAAGACTTTCTCATTTAAATCTCAAGATCTGAGTGTTATCTTCATAACAAATCCAATAACAATGTGCATCGCGTTATTATTCAATGATGAAAACAAAAACATTTGTACTCGCCCCCGACTCCTTTAAAGAAAGTATGACTGCCAGAGAAGCATGTTTGGCCATGCAACACGGTTTACAACGTATTTTTCCAGATGCCAAGTATGATTTATGCCCTATGGCAGACGGTGGTGAAGGTACAGTAGATACCATCATCGATGCGCAACAAGGCCAAAAAGTATATGTCACGGTGAGTGGTCCTTTGCATCCCTATAAAGTCCAGACCTATTTTGGATTGATTGATCAGGGGCGTACCGCAGTGATCGAAATAGCAAAGGCCAATGGTATTCACTTACTCACACCCGATCAGCGCAATCCCCTACTCACTTCGACTTATGGTACTGGAGAGCTGATTCGCGCTGCTTTAGATCATCAGGTATCGAAAATTATTATCGGGCTTGGCGGTAGTGTTACCAATTATGCTGGCATGGGAATGGCAAGTGCTTTAGGTGTACGATTTTTAGATCAATTCGATCAAGAGGTTGAATTGGGTGGCGGGCAACTGAATCAGATTGCATCAATTGATATCACTCAACTCGACCCACGCTTGGCTGATGTTGAGATCGTAATTGCCACCGACGTGAATAATCCGTTAATTGGCCAACACGGCGCAACCTATATTTTTGGGCCGCAAAAGGGCGCCACACTGGATATGCTCATTCAGCTTGAGGCCAATCTTTGTCATTTTGCCGATATTATTCAGCAAGCTTTAGGCATTTCTCTACATCATGTAAAGGGTGCTGGCGCCGCAGGAGGACTGGCCGCAGGCCTAATGGCGTTTACCACGGCAAAAATTCAGTCTGGTGTTGAAACAGTCATCGAATCTATTCAATTGGCTCAGAAAATTGAGGCAGCAGATTACATTTTTACTGGCGAAGGCGGAATCGACATACAGACGCAGTTTGGAAAAACACCGATTGGAGTGGCGCGTTTAGCTAAAACGTTTAACAAGCCTGTATTTGTATGTGCAGGCTATATCGGCCAAGGCATCGGAATGCTGTATGAAGATGGTATTACTGCGATTTTCGGTATTCTCGATGGTGCCAGTAATATTGAACAAGCTTGTAAAAATGGGGCAATGAATCTTACACGTACAACAGAAAATATCGGACGCCTCATTAAACAGCTTGAATCGACTGAAACAAAATAATTGCTTGAAAAATCTGCATATAATTCAAGATTTCCTTGCCTAATTTGCATGGTTACACTATGATGGCGCTCATGCCCGGGTGGTGAAATAGGTAGACACAGGGGATTTAAAATCCCCCGCCCACAAAGGCGTGCCGGTTCGAGTCCGGCCCCGGGCACCATTTTAAGTCTTTTAAAATGGTGTAATAAAAAATCCAGCAATATGCTGGTTTTTTTATGTCTGCTCACTATTAAATGTAGATCACACCGATGACTACACATAGATGGCGAGAACGGTGATCACCATTCTCGGTTTGCAACCAATTCCTCAAGATCGATATCCATGTAACCCGCATCTTGTACGGCCATCATCATTGCTTCCGCAATATAATCAGTGGCTGTATCGTCCAAATTCGAGTCAAGATCCTCAAAGTCTGGTTTCATTTCATTGATTTTCAGCAAGGTTAAGTTTGCCAAGCGATAAATTTCAGAATCAGATTGCTCAATTTTCTGAATCTTTTTAGCAAATTCAACAATATACTGCTTAACTTCTGCAACTAACACTTCTGGATAGTAGCCGTCATCAAACATAGGGAGAAGTAAATCGTTAAACATCAGCACATCTTTTCAATAAAAAACGTGCTGCTTATATCATACCTGATACAAAAAGGCGACCTTCTTTAAAGGCAATATTCACGATGCAACCAACATCGCCTGCCACATACGTACCGCATCCACGGTGGCTTTTACATCATGAACACGAACAATGGAGGCCCCTTGCTGAAGACTGAGTAAATGCCCAGTTACACTCCCCACCATTCGCTGATCTGCGCTTGCGCCTTGCAAGACATCTCCAACAAACCGTTTGCGTGACAAACCCGACAATACTGGGTAGCCTAAATCTGTAAATCGCCACAGCGCATTGAGCAAAGTCAAATTCTGCTGGGCATTTTTTGCAAAACCGAATCCGGGATCGACAATAATATGTTCCTGCCGAATACCAGCTGATAACGCAGCTTGAACGCGCTGCTGAAGCTCATCAATCACATCTTCTATAACATTGTCGTACTGATCTAGCTGATTCATTGTGGTCGGTTCACCACGCATATGCATGATAATCACAGGAATATTCAATCTCGCAGCCATCTCAAGGGCGCCTGGGCGAGTAAGTGCACGCACATCATTCCAGATATGTGCACCTGCTGCCACAGCGGCTTCTATCACACGAGGCTGACTGGTATCGATAGAAATGATGACATTCTCTTGTGCCAAAGATTCAACCACAGGTACTACACGCTGTATCTCTTCTTCAACCTCCACTATCGATGCACCTGGACGAGTGGATTCGCCTCCAATATCGATAATACTCGCACCATCTGCAATCATCTGCTGTGCATGCGCTATTGCAGCTACCTTGGAGTTATGTTTCCCTCCATCACTAAATGAATCTGGTGTGACATTTAAAATACCCATAACATGGGGACAGGATAAATCCAACTCCAATGATCCACAGGAAATGACTTTCTGCGGTAAGGGCATCAATTTCATGCAATGACTCCACATTTAAATGCCATCATTTTAACAACCTCATCACTTTAAAGATAATTTCCATTTTGTTTTAAATAAAAAAAGAGCCGCTCTAGGCGACTCTTTTTTATTTCACACTTAGCTCATTGATGGCAATGGCGGAGGTGTAGATGGTCCGTTACTTGGTGGATCCAAATCAACAACTGGATTTTCAGCAACATAAACCTTTGGTGGACGCGGTTCACGACCTTCCATAATATCCAGCACTTGATCACGGTCAATGGTTTCCCACTCCATCAAGGCTTTCACCATGGTATGCGCTTTATCCTTGTTGTTTTCAAGAATATCCCATGCCACTTTATACTGCTCATCTAGAATACGACGAACTTCTTCATCAACCTGTTGTTGGGTTGCTTCAGAAATTGTACGGCTACCCACATTTCCAAAGAAACCTTGAGTATTGTCGTCTTCATAAACCATCACGCCTAGTCGATCTGACATACCGTATTTGGTGACCATCGCACGTGCCATTTTAGTTGCACGTTCAAAGTCGTTTGATGCACCAGTGGATTGCTGATTGATGAAAATTTCTTCAGCAATACGACCACCAAATAAAATCGAAATTTCTTTCAACATTTTATCTTTGTAGTGACTAATCTGATCCTGCTCAGGCAACTGCCAAGTTACACCTAGTGCCCAGCCACGCGGCATAATGGTCACTTTATGTACTGGATCGGTACCCGGCAAAGCTTCTGCAACAATGGCATGGCCCGACTCATGATATGCCGTTGCACGACGCTCTTCTTCACGAAGAATCATCGATTTACGTTCAGGACCCATATAGATCTTGTCTTTGGCATCTTCAAAGTCATGCATATCGACCGTGTTTTTGTTACGACGTGCAGCAAATAAAGCTGCTTCGTTAACCAGGTTAGCCAGCTGTGCACCAGAGAATCCCGGTGTACCGCGTGCCAATACCTTAACGTCTACACCAGTCACTGACGGTAATTTTCTGAGGTGAACATTTAAAATCTGCTCACGACCATTAATGTCAGGTAATCCTACCATCACTTGACGGTCAAAACGGCCTGGACGCAACAAGGCTTTATCGAGTACATCGACACGGTTGGTCGCTGCAATCACGATCACGCCTTCATTACCTTCAAAGCCGTCCATCTCAACCAGCATCTGGTTTAATGTCTGTTCACGTTCGTCATGACCACCACCGGTACCTGAACCACGGTGACGACCAACTGCATCGATCTCATCAATGAAGATAATACATGGCGCATGACGCTTAGCTTGTTCAAACATATCACGTACACGTGAAGCACCAACACCCACAAACATTTCCACAAAATCAGAACCTGAAATGCTGAAGAATGGGACTTTTGCTTCACCTGCAATGGCTTTCGCCAAAAGGGTTTTACCCGTTCCTGGAGGTCCAACCATCAAAACGCCACGCGGGATTGTTGCCCCTAAACGTTTGAATTTCGCTGGATCTTTTAAAAAATCTACGATCTCTACAACTTCTTGTTTTGCTTCGTCACAACCTGCAACATCTTTAAATGTTACTTTGATTTGATCTTCCGAAAGCATTTTTGCCTTCGACTTTCCAAAACTCATTGGCCCGTTTTTACCACCTGCACCGCCACCCATGTTGCGCATAAAGAACATGAATAACAAAATGATTAAAAGCACAGGGAAACTAGCAATGAGAAGTTGCATCAACAAGCCTTGACGTTGAGGAGCTGTACCTTCAACCACCACATTGTTCTTGTTTAGGCTAGGTAAAAGCTGTGTGTCTTCAACTTGCGGACGTACTGTCTCAAAGTGAGAGCCATTGGTTTTCTCACCACTAATATTCAAACCATCAATAGTGACTTGCTTAATTTGACCAGCATTCACCGCCGCAACAAATTCCGAATAATTCATTGCAGATGGCTTATTACGGTCACTGATGTTACTGAAAATCAAGATCAGAACACCAAGTATTATTAGCCACAATACGGCATTCTTGAAGAGATCGCTCAAAGCTTTATTCCCATTATCAATCTAATTTGATCATGCCCATATCACTGGGTTGACCCTAGTTCACAGCAAGTCTCGCGCTTGCAACAGTTCAAATTGTACAAAATGCACAATTTTTAACGGCTTGGCAAGTAAACTTTATTTCAAGGCCTTTTTACGCCCTTGACCGATTAAGAATACTTCCTTTGATCGAGCACGAGAGGCAGCAGGTTTTGCAGTTTTAAGAATATCGAAACTCTCAACTACCTGCTTACGAAACTCATCAAAACCTGATCCTTGGAAAACCTTTACCACAAACTGACCATCTGGACCAAGTACTTTCTGGGCAAAATCGAGCGCCAGTTCACATAAGTAAATCTGACGAGGCTGATCTACTGCCCTATTACCTGATGTATTGGGGGCCATATCTGAAATTACAATGTCTACAGTACGCCCATTTAAAATATTTAACAATTTTTCGAACACTTCCTCTTCGCGAAAGTCACCTTGCAAGAAAGTCACGTCCGGCAGAGCGTCCATTGCCAAGATATCAGAAGCTATCACTAAACCTTTACTACCTACAAGCTTGCCTGCAATTTGCGACCAACTTCCAGGCGCAGCACCCAAATCGACGACTGTCATTCCGGGTCTGATCAGTTTGTATTTCTCCTGAATTTCTAAAAGTTTATATGCAGCACGTGCACGGTAGCCTTCTTTTTGAGCCTTTTTTACAAAAGGATCATCAAGATGCTCTCTCATCCACGCACGACTACTTTTAGATAACTTCTGGTTGGTAATGCGTGTCGCCATAACTTACTAAATATTAAAAAACTTCTTGACCTCTATTGTACGTCAAAAACGGCATTGATGCAGTATGGTTGTGTATCAGAAAGCCCCACTTTTGGTAGATTTTTTCCTATGATCATAATCGAATATTTCAACAATAGTGTGCGCGTTTGACCTTCAACTTTGCTATACTTAGGCGCTTTTAATCCTAGGTAGTTTCAATGGCAGCTTTATCTATCCAAGAACGTAAACGCTTACGTCAAATCGGGCATGCGCTCAATCCAGTGGTCATGATCGGTGGACAAGGGTTGACGGAAGGTGTTATCGAAGAAACCAACCGCGCACTGAATGATCACGAATTGATTAAAATCAAAATTGCTGGTGAAGACCGCGACGCGCGTGCACAAGTGATTGATGCTTTAATTGCAGAGACTCAAGCTGAAGTGGTACAGAAAATTGGCAAGATTGCACTTTTGTATAAAAAAGCTGCAAAACAAAATCCAAATCTTTCAAATCTTGTGCGTCATGCGCATTTGGGCAACAAATAGTTGATTTGATGTATGGCGAGTTATGAGTTAAATGCATTTGATCGGTTTGAAGTCATTTCACTGGTCGGTGCGATTGAGCAACAACATCCATCTGTTTTAAATATCGGATTCTGGGTACGTGATCCCAACCAGCTGATTGAATGGCCCAAACGTGTCTCAGCGCATCCTCGTCAAGATTATTTATGGAATTCAACTTGCCTTGAAGTCTTTATTGGCATTAAACATCAAGATGCGTACCGTGAGGTTAATCTCTCCCCTTCACAGGCCTGGCAAGTATATGAGTTTGAAGAGTATCGCTATCCAGAGCAGATGCCTCCTGTTGCCGCGCATGATATTGAACTCATCAAGCTAGAGCGCACGCATTACGGTCTAAATACAAGCCTCGATCTTGGCAAATTTATGCGTCAGCACCAAGTGAAATGGACAGATATCTATGTGGGGTTAAGTGCTGTACTCAACACCTCTCAAGGAACACAGTTCTACGCCATGCAACACAGTAGTCCACAACCCGATTTTCATAATAAACGGGATTGGCTACATCAGTTTTAAAAAAATGCGAGATACTAGATCTCGCATTTTTGTCTTTTGCTCAATACTAAGCACTCTCTTTGACTTTATGCCATGCTTCAAGCGCCTGATCTTTAGAACGCTTAAGCACTTCAGTCAGCGTTTCCTTGTGTTTTGAAGTCACATGGGTCAGATCATCTTTAATTTCTTTACCCAATTTGCTTAAATCATCACTGAGTTGCAATAACTCTTTTTTAAGTACTTCAACTGCCTCAGACAAATCGCCTTGTGAATGTGTGAGTTGCGATTTGATCACATCTAAGCGGCCAAGCACATCGGCTTTAATTTGTTGATACTGGGTTTGGATGGTCTGGTTTAATTCTTTGGCTTCAGTTTCAATTTTTTCCTGCGTTTCGTTCAGCACTTCTTGTACCTGTGCTGTGGTGTCACTACACAGTTGATCAACTTGCTGTTGATGCGCTTGGACTGCTTGTTTTAATGATTTTTTTGTTGTCATGAATACACCTCTGATTCACGTAATAGTATCGATTTGGTCACCGCATATTACATAGTAAGCCTAATGTTGAGAAAACTGATAAAAATTGTTCGACAATCTTGAATTTCAGTGTTTTTTTCAAATTTCGATATCAAAATTCAGTAAAAACAATGAATTGTTTTAATTCAGAATTTTTCAAATAAAAACGTAGACTTTGGTCTAATCGATGCGTATAATGCGCTGTTAAGTTATAAGCGAGTAGACTGAAAGGAGGGCATGTTTTTGAAGGCAGCCTACCTTTTTTTACGTCTACTCGCTTTTTTACAGCCCTAATTTTTGTGGTTTTAGTTCAGGAGCTTTGGTTTGAGCACCCCCGCCATTTTAGCCCTTGCTGATGGAACGATCTTTAAAGGTACGTCTATCGGTGCTACGGGTTCAACGACTGGTGAAGTCGTTTTTAATACTGCCATGACTGGTTATCAAGAAATTCTGACCGATCCAAGTTATGCACAACAAGTTGTGACATTAACTTATCCTCACATTGGAAATACTGGATGCAATGACGAAGACGCCGAATCGGGTCGCATCCATAAAGTGTGGGCAAATGGTTTGATTATTCGTGATCTGCCTTTGCTTCACAGTAATTTCCGTTCTGAACAATCTTTAGGCGACTACTTAAAACAGCACAATGTTGTGGCAATTGCCGACATTGATACGCGTAAACTGACACGTATTTTACGTGAAAAAGGTGCGCAAAACGGCTGTATCCTTGCGGGCGACAATATTACAGAAGAACAAGCGCTCGAAAAAGCACGTGCCTTTGGTGGTCTAAATGGCCTCGATTTGGCAAAAGAGTGCTGTGATCCTGAAGGCTTTGAATGGACGGAAGGTTCATGGACGCTTGGACACGGTTTTACTCAACCTGAACTTAAATATCATGTCGTTGCATACGATTACGGTGTCAAAACCAACATCTTGCGTATGCTTGCAGACCGCGGTTGTAAACTTACAGTTGTTCCTGCTCAAACACCTGCCGAGAAAGTTTTGGCAATGAATCCAGATGGTGTTTTCCTGTCGAATGGTCCTGGCGATCCAGCGGCATGTGACTATGCAATCGAAGCAGTTAAAACAATTGTGGAAACAACCAACTTACCAGTATTTGGTATTTGTTTGGGTCACCAGATTTTAGCGCTGGCATCAGGTGCAAAAACCATGAAAATGAATCATGGTCACCATGGTGCAAACCATCCTGTACAAAACCTTGAACAAGGTACAGTGATGATTACTTCTCAAAACCACGGCTTTGCTGTTGACGAAAGTACTTTACCTGCAAATGTGAAGGTGACTCACCGCTCACTGTTTGACGGTACAAACCAAGGTATTCATCGTACAGACAAACCCGCATTTAGCTTCCAAGGTCACCCAGAAGCTAGCCCAGGTCCACATGACTGTGCCCCATTGTTCGATCATTTCATCGAACTTATCGAAGCAGCTAAGAAGTAATTGAGGAGCGAATAATGCCTAAACGTACGGATATTAAAAGCATCTTGATTATCGGTGCTGGTCCAATTGTAATTGGACAAGCCTGTGAGTTTGACTACTCAGGTGCACAAGCATGTAAAGCGCTTCGTGAAGAAGGTTACCGTGTTATTTTGGTCAACTCTAACCCAGCGACCATCATGACCGATCCATCAATGGCGGATGCGACCTACATTGAACCAATCACTTGGCAAACTGTTGCGCAAATTATCGAAAAAGAGCGTCCAGATGCTGTGCTCCCTACTATGGGCGGCCAAACTGCATTGAACTGTGCGCTTGCTTTGGACGAAAATGGTGTTCTAGAAAAGTTCAATGTTGAACTGATTGGTGCCACTAAAGACGCAATTGAAAAAGCAGAAGATCGTAAACTTTTTGACATCGCAATGCGCAAAATCGGCTTAGAGTGTCCTCGTGCCGATGTTGCAGAAAGTATGGAACATGCACTGGAAATTCAGTCACGTTTCGGCTTCCCGGTCATCATTCGCCCATCATTCACCATGGGCGGTTCTGGTGGCGGTATTGCTTACAATAAAGAAGAATTTATTGAGATCTGTGAGCGTGGTTTCGATCTTTCTCCGACTAAACAATTATTGATCGATGAATCACTGATTGGCTGGAAAGAGTACGAGATGGAAGTTGTTCGTGATAAAAATGACAACTGTATTATCGTCTGTGCAATCGAAAACTTTGACCCAATGGGCGTGCATACAGGTGACTCGATCACTGTTGCACCTGCACAAACACTAACCGACAAAGAATATCAAATCATGCGTAATGCATCGATTGCAGTTCTTCGTGAAATTGGTGTTGAAACAGGTGGTTCAAACGTACAGTTTGGTATCAATCCGAAAGACGGCCGTATGGTTGTGATCGAGATGAACCCACGTGTATCGCGTTCATCTGCTCTTGCTTCAAAAGCGACAGGCTTCCCGATTGCGAAAATCGCGGCGAAGCTTGCGGTAGGCTACACCCTTGATGAATTAAAAAATGACATCACCGGTGGCGTAACACCAGCATCATTTGAACCTGCAATCGACTATGTAGTAACCAAGATTCCTCGCTTTAACTTCGAAAAATTCCCGCAAGCAGAGCCTGTGTTAACCACACAGATGAAATCTGTGGGTGAGGTAATGGCAATTGGACGTAATTTCCAAGAGTCTGTACAAAAAGCTTTACGTGGTTTGGAAGTGGGTGTTTGTGGCTTTGATGAAAAAGTTGAAGCCGGTACCACCAATGCCAAAGAGATTATCTTAAAAGAACTTAAAGTGCCTGGTCCGGAGCGTATCTGGTACGTGGCTGACGCATTCCGTCACGGTTTTTCTTTAGATGACGTATTTGAAGCGACCAAAATCGACCGTTGGTTCTTGATTCAAATTGAGGACATTATCAAAACTGAAGCGCAAGTGAAGACGCTAGGTTTTGGTGATCTAAACGCTGACAACATCCGTTCGTTCAAACGTAAAGGTTTATCTGACCTACGTATTGCCAACTTGATGGGTATTTCACAAAAGCAATTCCGTAAGCAACGTTGGAATTTGGGTGTTTATCCGGTTTACAAGCGTGTGGATACCTGCGCAGCAGAGTTTGAGTCAGGCACTGCCTACATGTACTCAACTTATGATGAAGAATGCGAAGCGAATCCATCGAACCGTGACAAGATCATGGTTATTGGCGGTGGTCCAAACCGTATTGGTCAAGGGATCGAGTTTGACTACTGTTGTGTACACGCAGCGCTTGCAATGCGTGATGACGGTTACGAAACCATTATGGTGAACTGTAACCCAGAAACAGTTTCAACAGACTACGACACT
Source organism: Acinetobacter sp. V89_7 (assembly GCF_029967895.1). Lineage (NCBI taxonomy): Bacteria > Pseudomonadati > Pseudomonadota > Gammaproteobacteria > Moraxellales > Moraxellaceae > Acinetobacter > Acinetobacter sp. V89_7. Next base: position 5,849 of record NZ_JASCAJ010000017.1, on the reverse strand, counting down.
TCAGATCGTTTGTACTTTGAGCCCGTTACGCTTGAAGATGTACTTGAGATTGTGCGTACCGAAAAGCCAAAAGGCGTGATCGTACAGTACGGTGGTCAGACACCACTTAAATTGGCACGTGCGCTTGAAGAAGCAGGCACACCAATTATTGGTACCTCACCAGATGCAATTGACCGTGCTGAAGACCGTGAACGTTTCCAGCAAATGATTCAACGTCTACAACTTCGCCAACCGAACAACAGTATTGTAAAATCGGCTGAAGAAGGTATTTCAGAAGCAGCGAAAGTGGGATATCCATTGGTTGTTCGTCCATCTTATGTCTTAGGTGGTCGTGCAATGGAAATCGTGTATAACGAAGAAGAGCTGAAACGTTATCTTCGTGAAGCGGTACAAGCGTCGAATGAAGCGCCTGTCCTGCTCGACCGTTTCTTGGACGATGCAACTGAAGTCGATGTAGACTGTGTCTCTGATGGTAAAGATGTGGTGATTGGCGGTATCATGCAGCACATCGAACAGGCTGGTATTCACTCTGGTGACTCAGCTTGCTCAATCCCGCCTTACTCGCTTTCTCAAGAAGTTCAGGATGAGATGCGTCGTCAAACCGTTGCAATGGCAAAAGAGCTCGGTGTTATTGGCTTGATGAACGTACAATTTGCTGTAAAAGGCAACGACATCTATGTTCTTGAAGTGAATCCACGTGCTTCACGTACCGTACCATTCGTATCGAAATGTATCGGTGAATCACTGGCGAAAGTTGCAGCACGTTGTATGGCGGGTCAATCACTAGCGTCTCAAGGATTTACCAAAGAGATTATCCCGACACGTTTTGCTGTGAAAGAAGCAGTCTTCCCATTCGCCAAATTCCCTGGCGTAGATCCAATGCTTGGCCCAGAGATGAAATCGACAGGTGAAGTGATGGGTGTGGGTCAAACCTTTGGTGAAGCATTCTACAAAGCCGTACTTGGCTCAAACGAACGTCTGCCTGGTTTGCCAACTGATGGTGAAGTGAAGTATGCATTCTTGTCTGTACGTGAATCTGACAAGAAATACATTGCTGATATTGCCAAGCAGTTAATCGCGTATGGCTTTAAACTTGTTGCAACAAATGGCACACATAAAGTCCTTCGTGAAGCGGGTCTTGAGTGTGAAGCGGTAAATAAAGTCACCGAAGGTCGTCCACATATTGTGGATCGCTTGAAAAATGGTGAAATTCATCTTATTGTCAACACAACAGAAGGCAAACAAGCGCAATATGATTCTGCCATGATTCGTCGTGCTGCCCTACAGGGTAAAGTGTATTACACCACGACCATCAACGGTGCAGAAGCCGTTTGCCAAGCTTTTGCTGTGAAATTGCCAATGGATGTTTACCGTTTGCAAGATTTACAAACAGTAGGTTAATTCGTTACCGATAAGTCCCGCCACCTTATCGGTGGCGGGCTTTTTATTTTTTAAAAATGCGGTTTTCCCATTTTATTAAGAGGGACTAAAATGCAACGTTATCCAATGACTCCCGAGGGCAAATCTGCTCTAGAGAAAGAATTACAACATCTGAAGAGTGTTGAACGTCCACGTATTACACAGGCGATTGCAGAAGCGCGTGAACACGGTGATTTAAAAGAAAATGCCGAGTATCACGCTGCACGTGAACAACAGGGTTTCTGTGAAGGACGCATTCAGGATATCGAGGGTAAATTAGGCGCAGCTCAAGTGATCGATATTAAAGAGCTTGAACACAATGGCCGAGTGGTTTTTGGTGTTACTGTGACCATTGAAAATCTTGATACCGAAGAGCGCAAAACCTATAAGATCGTGGGTGATGATGAAGCTGATTTTAAAATCAATAAAATCTCTGTCAACTCGCCAATTGCACGTGGTCTACTGGGTAAAAGCGAAGGTGACGAAGCCAAAATCACGACGCCTCAGGGTGAAGTCGAATATGAAATCGTAAGTGTGGAATACTTATAATTTCACTCGATGACTTAAGCCTCAGTTCGCTGGGGCTTTTTATCGTGCTCTATTCATCTCAATTCTAGTTTGCCTAAATTTGAGATGTGTCAGTCATCCACTGGTACTTCTTCAAATCAATTCGTCCATCTTTTATGATGATACCTTCTTGTATGAGTTTGAGTTCTTGAATATTTTGACCAGCATCATTGATTTGCCCAGTACTGATTCGTCCCTGTGCATTAATAATCCGGTGCCAAGGCAAATCTGACGTCTCACTCATCTGTTTTAAAACAGTTCCAACCAATCGAGCATGTTTAGGTAGTCCAGCAAGTTTGGCGATCTGCCCATAAGTGGCCACATAACCTTCAGGCACTAATGCAACCACAGCCAATATCTGTCGATATAGCTCAATCGATGACGCTTTTTGTGGCTGAACTTGACGGAAAATCACCATAAGCACACATCTTATATAAAACAATTAAAAATTTGATTATGCATGAATTCTAAAGTTGAATCTTTAAGATTATTTTGTGCTAATTTATGAAAGCAACTCATACTAAAGATAATTAAGTCGCCTCTATTTTTTATAAATTAGATAGAATACTGTTTGGATGCAATAAATCTTATCAATAAATACAAGGGAGTATATAAGAATGGGATATCAACATATCATGGTGCCAGTTGATGGATCACCCACATCTTTAACTGCAATTCAGCATGCCGCCAAGCTTGCAACCACCTATCAAAGCACAGTGACTGTGATCTATGTCTTAACAATTGATCCATTCATCAACATTGAATATATTAATTCGGCACACCAAGTGGAAAACGACGCGCTAAAACAAACTCGGGAAATTATTAAAACCATTGTCGATGAAGCAAAACAAAAATTCTTAACGTTTGGAATTGATGCGAATACTGTCATCATTGAAGGCCAAGATGTTCACAAAGAAATTATTAAAGTATCTGAAGAGCATGCGGTCGATTTAATTGTAATTGGTTCACATGGCCGAACAGGTATTCGTAAATTAGTTCTTGGTAGTGTCACTCAAAAACTATTAGGGGAAACCACACTGCCTGTACTGGTAGTGCATAAATAAGATTGATGTTTTTAACATATAAGATATTAATTTTTATAATATTTAAACAAAAAAAGAGGACCTGACGGTCCTCTTTTTTTTTCTAACGAATTAGTAAATCAAATGATTGTTTTGCAACAGTTCATCTAGAGTTGTATTCACATTTTTCAATGTAAGCAACTCAGTGCTTTGGTAGGTTGTTCCAGTTCCATCACGATCAATGCTAATTACCGTATCTGCACCATCTTTGGTAACTGTAACGTAATTTGCAATATTAGATGCTGTGACACTTTGACCTGTCAACAATGCACTGATATCCACTTTATCACCTTGTGTTTTGCTGAAATCAGTCCATGTGTCATGACCATTTCCACCAGTCGCATCAGTGTTGTTTAACAAGTTGAAGATCACTTTGTCTGCACCTGCGTTGGTGGTAAAAGTATCATCACCTGCACTGCTGGTAATAATATCGGCACCCGCACTGGTGTTATACACAAAGCCAGCATTAAATGTCAGTGTTGCAGTCGATTCATCGCCATTTGGTGCAGTGAGTTTGTAGGTAAACTGATCTTCGCCACCACCTGTAAGCGTGGTATTTGGTGTGTAAGTGTAACTACCATCCGATTTGATGACCAAGGTACCATGTACACCCTGAATGGTTGTACCAGTACTGCTTACAGTAGTGTAACTATTTCCATTGGTTGAAATCGACAATTCTGTAAACGCCGAGGCCACTTTATCAGTTCCTGATCCAGTATCTTCAGTAAGCACATTCCCTGTCACAGTCTCACGAGAAGTTACAGTGTAGCTATCGAGGTCTGTTGAAGTTACTTCACTAGAAACAGATACGCTTCCGCCGACACTAATACCTCGAGTGTAGTTTAAAATATAACGATACTGTCCAGCTTCCAAATCGTCATAGACCTTACCATTACCATTCGGAAACAGTCCAATTAAATCAGCAAGACTACTTGCGGAAATGGTATTTACCGTTGTCCATGTAGTGTTTACCAGTTTTTGGAATTGTATAGATGCAGCTCCACCTAAACCAACTAGTGAACCTGTTGATAAACCGATTTCAATAGCTCCCAAGTTACCTTGAGCAATGGTGATGGTTTGACTTATTACCTCTTTACTTCCTCCTAGACCGACAATCCAAGATTCATTGATCGATGGACCTGTCACAGTTGTTTCAGTATTGGTCGCTCCAACACCAACCGTGTCCTCGTTATTAGTTGCAACAACGCTGGTCGCATCTGCCTCTGGATCATTTGGTTTCCAAGTCAAGTCTAGATCACTATTGGTTCCAATCTGAACGATCAGTTTAGCTGTATCACTCTTACCTGAAGATGCATCAGTAATGGTATAAGTGAACACATCTGTTTTACCGATACCCGTAATATCCGACTTCGGCGTGTAGGAATATGATCCATCCGCTTTAACCGTTAACGTACCATGTTCACCTACAATTGTAGTTGTACCATCAGCAGCGACTGTTTGACCATTCACTGCGGTCACCTTGGTTTGTGATGTCACCTGATCCTGACCATTTGAAGCATCATTATCAGTAATTACATTTCCAGTGATCGTTTTTACAGCTGTAACTGTCGGATCGGTCGATGTATCTCGATTCGTCAGTGAAACATCAACATCAATAGAACCTCCAAGCCCAACTAAAGCATTGGTATTGAAATCTAATCGATAGTTACCCGATGTCAGATCCTTGATGGTAATTGTTGCAGTTTGACCCAGTAACCCGAGTAAATCCAACAAACCACCTGAACTATTGTTTGCAATTACGGTCCAAGTACCATCACTATTTTGTTTAGATAGTGTCAATGACACGCCATCTAATAGACTCAATACAGCGCTACTTGAAACAGTAAAGTTAGCATCTGCGATTGTATTTGGACCAACAGTAAATGTACCACTGGTTGTTCCCGTTGAAATTACTGGCAAGCCAGCAACATTTAATAACCATGATGCTTTGATCACATCATTAAAGGTTTGGGTTGTAGTTGGATATTCAAAATCAATTGTTGTTGAAACAACGTTATTAACCGCATCAATAATGACATTTGGTGCTGTTAGATCTGTAGCTTGTGATTCATTGCCTGCCTTATCTGTTGCTGTAATTTTTACTTTTTCAGCATCATTCAGTGGATCGGCTAAAGTAACTTTGTAATTACCATTTGAATCAGCAGTTGCAGAACCCAAAACATTACCGTTTAAATCTTTGACTTTGACAACAGATCCTGCTTCAGCAGTTCCACTGATTTCAGAACCGCTAGCATTGAATGTACCTAACGGAGCTGCAGGCGGAACAGTATCTATTTTCAAGGTCGCCTGACTGCTGGCGCCCGCATTTCCAGCCGCATCCTGAACTTGTGCCGTATAGCTGTAACTGCCGTTCATGAGGCCTGAGTCTTGGAAGCTCCATATGCCTCCTACCACAGTCGCATTGCCCAGATACACCCCATCACGGTAGATCGCCACCACTTCTCCACTGCCCAATGCACCACTCACCGTGCCTTGAATGGCCGGACTGGTGTCGTTGGTTGGAACGCTAAAGTCAAAGGTACCGTCTTTAGGCAATTGATCATCGATGTAGTGTTCAATTGTGGTGGTTTGCAACGGTGCCGTAGTATCCACATTGATGATATAGCTACCACTCAATGCACCACTCGTGCCCGCATTGTTCACTACACGTGCCGTGTAGCTGTAGCTGCTGCCATCAACCAAACCCATGTCGGTATAGCTCCAGCTGGTGCCAGTCACGGTCGCTGTGCCAATCACCACGCCATCACGTAATACTTCTAC